>JAIBAC010000021.1 GCA_019695375.1 Acidimicrobiia bacterium | reverse complement strand
CGGCACGGGTGCCAGCGGGTTGAGGTGAGCGGCGACGCCGACCTCTGCCCGCGCCACGAGACGCGGATCGCCGCCGCGCCGCGCTGGCACGACAGCCGCTTCGTAGGCCTCGACCGCGGAGTCCGCGACTCCGGCCAGATCCAGGGCCTCACCGAGCTCGACGAGGAGACGGGCCCTGAGCAGGTAATCGGAGCCCGCGTGCTCCTCGACGGTCCGCGCCGCGTCCGCGAGCAAGGCGGCGGCCGCGCCGGGATCGCCCTCGGAGACGAGGCCTGCGGCGGCCGCCGATGCGAGGTCGGCCACTTCGACAACATCCGTATCAGGCACAGCGGCAAGGGAGTGGACGGCAACCTCGGCCGCCGATCGCGGCGAGCCGTCCCCCACCCGCCAGCCCGCAGCAAGTGCACAGTGCATCTCGCGGCACCGGCGCCTGCCGGCGCGGTGTCGCACGGCCTCAGACAAGAGGTCGTGGCGGAACCTCGGTCGGCCCCGCGGATCCGGCACAAGGATCCCCGCGCGCACGGCGGAGTCGATGCAGGCGTCGAGGTCGCCGGGTGCGGTGGTGCCGGCCTCCTCCAGGACCCGTCTGGGCAGGTCTGTGCCTCCGAGTGACAGCGCCAGGAGGACGTCCATCGCATCTCCCGGGATGCCTTGCAGGGTCCATTCGAGTGCGTCCCCGACCACGGCCGGGAGTCGCCCCGCGTGGTCGTGGAGTGCCAGCTCCCGCACGAACAGCGGGTTCCCACCCGTGAACGCCGTCAGTTCGGTCACGTCGCCCTCGGACACCGCCCGCCCCAGCGAACCGAGGAGCTCGGCGACCTCGGCAGGGTCGAGTCCGCTCAGCGGGACGACGTGGCCGGGCCGCGTCCCGCCGACGGCGTCGTCGCGGCTCGTCACCACGAACGCGACCCGTGTGCCCGCCAGCAGGTGCGGCATGCGTTCGAGGATCCACAGCGACTGCTCGTCGGCCCAGTGCGCGTCCTCGAGGACGACGAGTGCCGGTGCCGCGGCCCCGATCGCGTGCGCGAGGACGTCGAGTTGCTCCCAGCGACGCTCGTCGATGTCGCCACCACGGGTGTCCACCACGGCCCTGAGCCCGTGGCGAACGCCGTCCCAGATCGCGAAGGCCGCACCGCCCTTGTCCTCGGCGAAGCCGCGCAGGACCGTGACACCGGCCGCTGCGTGGCCCGCGACCACCGAGTCGACGAGGGTGGTCTTGCCGATTCCGGCGTCGCCGTGGACGAGGGTCAACGCCGGCCCCCCGTCGAGGCCGGCGTTGATCGCCCGGTCCAGGGCCCGCCGGTGCCAGTCTCTGCCGACGATGCCTGGTTGCGCCTCAGTCCCGCGGTGCACCTGCCCAGTGTGACATGACCGGGACCGTCAGCGGGCGGCGACCGAGAACGCCCGGGTCGGGTCGGGCTCGGCCTCCTCCTCGATCTCGTCGCTGGACTGGCTGCGGCGGTCGAAAGCGGGGTTCGGGCAGTTGACCTCGGCGTGGAGGCCGTCGGGGTCGCAGAAGTGAACCGAGAGCACGGATCCGAAGTCGGTCACCACGCCTTCGGACGCCCCGGCGTCGACGAGGCGGTCGCGCACGGCGGCGAGCTCGACTTCGTCCGCGACCATGAGACCGAAGTGGTCGACGCGGCCCCGGCGGCCGATCTCGTTCGGGATCCCGTCCGCGACGGGGTCGTAGCCAGGCTGCTCGAAGACGTGGACGACGCCGGGGCCGGCGGCGAGGAAGGCGTGGCGAAGATACGGCGCCTCGCTCATGCGCATCACCGCCGTGCACGTCATGCCGAGTACGCCCTCGTAGAAGGCCCGCAGGCGGTCAAGGTCGGCGGTGATCGTCGCGACGTGGCTGATCCCCTCAGGTGCCGGTGCTGCTTGGGCGCTCATCGCCCGGCCCGCCGGTCGTTGTCGACGAAGATCACCGGGTTGATCAGCGGGGTGCACGGCCATCCGGTCCAGAGGGCCAGTGCGACCGAGTCGAGCCAGTTCCGCTTCATGGGTCTCACCTTCTGTTTGGTGCTTACACACGAGAAGGCGTTCCGTTCCGAAGGAACATCGTTCCGCTGCGGCGTCCTCTGTTGGATGACGATCCGGCCAGCCAGAGGGGGGTTGGATGACCAGGGGCGCGTTTTCGCGCACTCTGGTCATCCAACCCCGTAGCTGGTCGATCCGTTATCCAACACTGGGGTAGCCTCCCCCACGATCCCGCCCACGACACGAGGCGTCCCATGGGCACTTCGATGGCAATGCTGCGCCGGTACATGGGTGACGTGAGGTCGCTGCTCCCGGGCGGCGCGGCCGGGATCATGCAACTCATGTACCCGCCCCTCGGCGAGGCGGTCGCGGCGCAGTCGGACTTCTTCGACGACCCGTTCGCCCGCATCTACCGGTCTGTCCCCCAGATCTGGGCGACCGTGCTCGACACGTCGCAGCGGGCGTCGGAGCGGGGCCACGCCATCCGCGACGTGCACAAGGGCATCAAGGGCGTCGACGCCGACGGGCGCCGCTACCACGCCCTCGACCCCGAGACGTTCTGGTGGGCGCACGCCACCTTCACATGGGAGGTGTTCGCCTCGATCAGGATGTTCCACGCCGGCGGGCTGGCCCGCGTCGACACCGAACGCCTCTACCGCGAGACCGTGATCTGGTACGAGTCCTACGGGGTGAGCAGCCGGCCCGTGCCACCGGACCTGGCGGCGTTCCGCGCGAAGTTCAGCCGCATCGTCGCCGAGACGCTCGAACGCACCCCCGCCGCCGACATCACCCTCGAGATGGCCTTCGCGGGACAGTGGCGCCTGCCCTTCGCCGAGGACTACCTGCACGACCCGCTCACACGGCGCATCGGACGCGTCGGCGCGATCGGGTGCCTGCCCGAGGAGGTGCGGCGCCGCTTCGACCTCCCCTGGTCCGGCTCCGACGACCTCGTCTTCCGCGCCGGCGCCAACGCGATCCGCGCCGGCTTCGGCATCGTGCCCGTCGGCCTCAACCACCTCCTGACACGTGCACAGCTGCGCAGCATCGGCGCCCGCACCCGTTCCGACCGCTACGACCCCGCCGCCTAGCCTGCGCGCATGCCGTCACCGTCACGCCCGCCCAACGTCGTGATCCTCATGACCGACGAGGAGCGCGCCCCGACCCACGACGAGCCCGCCGCCCTGCAGGCGTTCCGCAGGAGCCACATGCCCGCACGCCAGTGGCTGGTCGACCACGGCACCGCCTTCGAGCGCCACTACGCCGCGTCGACGGCGTGCCAACCGAGCCGCGGGTCGTTCTTCACGGGCCACTACCCCAGCCTCCACGGCGTGACCCAGACCTCGGGCACCGCGAAGCTCCACGGCGACCCCCGGCTACGACCCCTCGACCCGGCTGCAGTTCCGACGATGGGCCACTGGTTCCGGGCGGCCGGATACGAGACCGTCTACAAGGGGAAGTGGCACATCAGCGAGGAGGACATCCTCGACGCCGACGGCGACGTGAGGCACATCGCGGCGGTGGACGGCACGATCGACACCGCCCTCGCGCGTGAGTACGAACGGGCCGAGCTCCTCGACAAGTTCGGCTTCGCGGGGTGGCGCGGCCCCGAACCCCACGGTGCCGCGCCCGAGGAGTCCGGCGCCGTCCGCGACGCACTGCTGGCCGCGGACGTGGTGCAGTGGCTCGAACGGAGACGTGAGGCATCTGCTGCCGCGGCGCCGTACCTGCTCGTCGCCAGCTTCGTGAACCCCCACGACATCTGCCTGTGGCCGGCGCGTGCGCTCCTCGGCCAGGGCGGCGGGATCGCCGAGGACGTGCCCGCGATCGGCGCGTTCGCGAACGACTCCGACGACCTCGTGGGAAAGCCGTTGGCGGTCCGTGCCTACCGCGAGGCCTATCGCACGATGTACGGACCGGCATGGCTGATCGACACGGTCTACGACGACTTCGTCGAGCAGTACCGCCGCTACTACTTCTCACTCCTCGCCGACGTCGACCGCGAGCTCGCCCGCGTCCTCGACACGCTGCGCTCGATGCCGGACTTCGACAGGACGATCGTCGTGTTCACATCCGACCACGGCGATCTCCTCGGCGCCCATGGCGGCCTGCACCAGAAGTGGTTCAACATGTACGACGAGTCCGTGCGCGTCCCGTTCGTCGTCGTCGACGGCCGCGAACCCGGCGTCCCGCGCGGCATCGCATCTGTCACGTCACACGTGGACGTCCTCCCGACGCTGCTCGGCCTCGCCGGGATCGACACCGACGCCGTGCTCGACGACCTGCGTGGGGGGTTCACGGACGCGCGTCCGCTGGTCGGTCGCGACCTGTCGGCTGCGCTCGCCGGGGAGGACGACACGGGGACAGGCACCGCCTACTTCATGACCGAGGACCGCGTCATGGAGGGCTCCAGCCAGATCGGGGCGATCGCGATGGCCGCCCCACCGGCGCTCGGGCGGATCCTCGACCTCGAATACGACTCGGTCCGCGACTGCGCCGCCTCGGTCGAAGGCGTCGTGACGACCCGTGCCGACGGCACCACCTGGAAGTACGTGCGCTTCTTCGACGACCCCGGGCTCTGGTCGCACCCGGACAAGTACGACGAGTACACGTTCCGCAGCGGGGACCGGGCAGGGACGACGTCGCGGCGCGACTGGGTCCTGCCCGAGGAGGCCGAGCTCTACTGCCTCGACGACGACCCTGCCGAGATGGTCAACAGGGTCGGCGACCCCGAGTGCACGGCGGTCCTCGCCGAGATGCGTGCTCTGCTCGACGCGGAGCGCAAGGCCAAGCGCCTCGCCCCGAACCACCCCAGGCCCTACGCATCCGTCGACGCGGGAGCCTCCGCCAAGCGCGGCATCCGCCTCGACAACCCGCCCGGCTTCGTACGCCGGGCCACGCGCCGCCTCGTGCGTCGCAACGTCGGCACCCGCGCCTGACCGATCCGCAGCGACCTCCGCGGGAACTTCTCCCGCTCTCGGGTCATCTACAGGTCAAGTGTCCGACCCGAGGGGGACCGGTGTTCGTCAACCTGCTGCCGCACCCAGTCGACCTCTTCGACGACGACGGTGAGCTCGTCGGCTCGATCCCCACGACCGGCGCGGTCGCCCGCTGCCGCGAATCGCGCCAGGTCATCGGTGTCGTCGACGGCGTCCGGCTGACCCGCACCGTCTTCGAGCGCGAGGTCGACAACCTCCCGGGCCCCCGGCCGGGGACCTACTACATCGTGTCCCGCCCCGTCGCCGAGGTCCTCCCCGAACGTGACGACCTCGTGGTCCCCGACGAGCTGGTCCGCAACGGCCGCGGCGAGATCGTCGGCTGCCGCTCCCTGTGCCGCTGCGCCTGACGCGGGCAGGCTCAGTCGGGGTCGAGGCTGAGCATGTCGATCGCGTTGGTGCGCACGATCTTGCGCACGACGTCGTCGCTCAGGCCGTCGAAGAGCTTCTCGGCGACTTCCTTGGTGTGGGGCCAGGTGGAGTCCGAGTGGGGGTAGTCGGTCTCGAAGGTGACCTGGTCGGCGCCGATCGCGTCGAGGTTCTTGAGACCGTGGACGTCGTTGAAGAAGCAGCCGAACACGCGGTCCTTGTAGTAGTGGCTCGGCGGCTCGGGGATGTCGGAACCGTGCCAGCCGCGGTTCTCCTCCCACACGTTGTCGGCACGCTCGAGGATGTAGGGGATCCAACCGATCTGGCCCTCGCTGTAGGCGATGCGCAGACCGGGGAAACGGGCGAGCACGCCGCTGAAGAGCCAGTCCGCCAGCGAGGCCATCGCGTTGTTGAAGGTCAGTGTCGAGCCGACGGCGGCCGGCGCGTCCGGCGACGTGGACGGCATCTTCGACGACGACCCGATGTGCATGCAGATCGTCGTGCGCGTCTCCTCGCACGCGCGGAAGAACGGGTCCCAGAAGCGGTCCGGGTCGTGGATCGACGGCAAACCCAGGTACGGCGGGATCTCGCTGAAGCACGTGGCGTGTACGCCGCGTTCCGCGTTGCGGCGCACCTCGGCGGCGGCCAGCTCGGCGTCCCAGAGCTGCACGATGATCAACGGGATGAGGCGACCGCCGGAGTCACCGCACCACTCCTCGACCATCCAGTCGTTGTACGCCTTGACGCAGAGGTCGGCGAGCTCGCGGTCCTCGGCCTCCATGAAGGTCTGGCCGCAGAAGCGTGGGAACGACGGGAAGCAAAGCGACTTGTCGACGTGGTTCACGTCCATGTCGGCGATGCGATCCGGCACCTTGTAGCAGCCGGGACGCATCTCCTCGTACGTGATCGCGGTGACCTTGACCTCGTCACGATCGAACCCGGCGGCGGCGGAGAGGCGCGTCTGCGGCACCTTGAGGTCCTCGTAGTACCACCAGTCGCAGGGGGGACCGTCGGTGCCCGGCGCGTAGGCGAACTTGCCACCGACGAAGGTCATCTCGCCCATCGGGGCACGCACCACGCGGGGGCCGATGTCCTTGTACTTGGCCGGGAGACGGTCCTGCCACACTCCGGGCGGCTCGATGACGTGGTCGTCGACGGAGATGATGAGGGGGAGGTCAGCCATCGCGGCATCGTACCTGACGGGTCGTCAGGTCACAACAGAGGCAACGATCCTGAGGGATCGAGGCGATCGGACCGACGACGACCGCACCGCCGGCTCGCGCCGCGTCAACGCCCGCTGCCGTCGAGGGCGCGCAGCCGGAACTCACGGCCGCCGGTCTCGCCGTCGAGCAGCGGCGACATGTTCGAGGGCACCGCGACGGCGCCGTCCCTCGTGGGCACGACCTCGTAGCGCCAACCGGTGCCGGCGTCGCCGTGGTATCCGCCCGCGGCGCGGCTGCTCGACGAACCGGCCTCGGCGCCCACACCGGGCGCGGTGACGGAGACGCCGGCCTCGGAGCCGACGCCGCGGCCGACGATCCACGATCGACCGAGACGGTCCCGCGCCGGCACCTCGCGCACGAACACGTCCTCGCCGTTGCTCGCAGCGACGGTCATGTGCACGGGGCGCACGGCGAGGTCGGTCCTGGCGCCGTCCTCCGCCGTCAGGCCCGGAATCGTGACTCCTCTCGAGCGGCCGCCGGACGCGAGCGGGGCCCAAGCGCCCATCGTGGCGCCGACCACCACGGACACGACCCATGGCCGGCCGTCCTCACGAGCGCGCCGGCCCGCCTCGTCGACGACCGCGTCGAACGTCTCGAGGTTGGGCTGCGTGAGGTCCGCCAGTTCGCCGTCGCCGCTGCGGACCCACGGGAGCACCGGCGGAAGCTCACCGGGACGGACCCCGCGCCAGTAGTCGATGTCGGGCACGAGCAGTCCGCGCGCCGCTCGGTCGGCGTCTGTCGTGGCCTCGTGCGCAGCGAGCACGAGAGGCGACAGCAGCAGAGCCTCGGCGACGCTGTCGGAGGTCCATGTGGGCCTGTCCATGGCTTCGATCAGATCTGCGAGTGCCCGCAGCTGGGCCGCTTGGGGGCCGTCGAACGCGTCGTGGAGCGCCCTCGTGTCGCGGCCCACGGCTTCGGCGAGATCCTGCGCCGCCGCACGTGACGGCGCTGACTCGGCTGCGACCGGGACCGACGCGGCGGCTGCCACCAGCGACGCGACCGCGGCGTCGGCGCGGTGCGCGGCGGCGTCGATCCGGTCGGCGGCGGTGCGCAGCCGCTCGGCCTCGAGCACGATCCGCATCGCTTCAGATCCACCTGTCGTCGAGCTCTGGCCAGAGCCCCGGCGGCGTGCCCGACGCGATCCGGGCGGCCCGCCGCGCGTCGATGTGGACGATCTTGGCCGCGATGTCGTCGGCAGCCGCGCCGAGTCGAGCGGCGACGGCGTCGGCGGCGTCGGCGTGTCCCCGGTAGCGGTCGCGGCGCACCGCGACCACGCGGCGCATGTCGTCGGCGACGGGCGCCTCGAACACACCCGCCGTCGACGCGAAGTGCGCCACCAGCTCGGCCACCGACTCGCTGAGGATCGTGGCGGCCGAGCGCACCGCGGCCGCAGCCTCGTGCAGCGCGGCGGGCCAGGCCCTCGAGTACACGGTCATGGGTAGACCTCCGTGGTCACGTCTCGCCATCCACAACGCGCCGGAAGCCGGATCCGTGACGGCCTTTGTTACGCTCTCGATCTGACACACCGTCAGATCGCCGAGGGAGCCGGGATGATCGACGCCGCGACGCTGTGGGACCTAGTTGCCGAACGTGCAGCCGCTACACCCGAGCGGGAGTTCCTCGTCGACGAGGGTGGCCGCAGTCTGACTTTCGGTGCGTTCCGCGACCTGACCGAGGAGGTCGCCGCCGGGCTGCACGCACGCGGCATCTCCGAAGGCACCGTCGTCTCGTGGCAGCTCCCCACATGGATCGAGGCCGCCGTCCTCGTGGCCGCGCTCAGCCGCCTCGGCGCCGTCCAGAACCCGATGGTGCCGATCTACCGCCACCGCGAGGTCGGGTTCATCCTCGACCAGCTCGACCCCGCGATCTACATCGGCACGTCGACGTGGCGCGACTTCGACTACCAGGCGATGGTCGCCGAGCTCGCACCGGGGCTCGACCGCCTCACGGTCGAGCCCAGCACCGAGGGCATCGGGCTGCCGACGGGCGACCCCGCGAGCCTGCCGCCGCCGCCGGTCGCGCCCGGAGATCCTGCCGACCAGGCGGTCCGCTACATCTACTACACGTCGGGGACGACGTCGGATCCCAAGGGCGCACGCCACACCGAGGCCAACGTCCTCCACGGCGCCGTGATCAACACCACCGGTGTCGGCCTGCTGGCCGAGGACACGGTGATCATGATCTTCCCCTTCACCCACGTCGGCGGGACGGTCATCCTCGAGAGCGTCCTCCAGATGGCGGCACGCCTGGTGCTGACCGACGCGTTCGTCCCCGACCGCACCAGCGAGCTGATCAAGCGTCTCGGCGTCACGGTCGCGCCGGGTGCGACACCGATCCACCAGGCGTTCGTGGCGGTCAACAGGGCGCGTCCCGACGAGAAGCTCTTCGAGACCGTGCGCGTGTTCCCGAGTGGGGGCGCGCCGATGCCACCGGCGCTGTTCTACGAGGTCAAGGACGAGCTCGACAGCCGCGGGATCGTCTCCGGCTACGGCTTGACCGAGGCACCGCTGCTCACGATGGGGCGCACGACCGACACCGACGAGCAGCTCTCCACGACCGAAGGCCGGCCCGGCCCCGGCGTGGAGCTGCGCTTCCTGCGCGAGGACGGCAGCGAGTGCGGGCCCGGTGAGGAGGGCGAGATCCGCGCACGCGGGCCCCAGATCATGAAGGGCTACTACGACTCGTCGCTCGACGCGGCAGCGTTCGACGCGGACGGCTGGTTCCGCACCGGCGACCTCGGCCACCGCGACGCCGACGGGTACGTGACCATCAGCGGCCGCCTCAAGGACGTGATCATCCGCAAGGCCGAGAACGTGAGCGCGCAGGAGGTCGAGAACACGCTCTACACGCACTCCAAGGTCGGAGACGTCGCCGTCATCGGCCTCCCCGACGAGAACACCGGCGAGCGCGTCTGCGCCGTCGTCGTCACAGCCGAAGGCGAAGACCCGCTCACGTTCGACGAGATGACGGCCCACTGCAAGGCGGCCGGTCTCATGATGCAGAAGGTGCCCGAGCAGCTCGAGATCGTCGATGCGCTGCCCCGCAACAACACCGGCAAGGTCATGAAGTTCGTGCTCAAGGAGCAGTTCTCGTGAGCACCGACGGACGTTTCCGGTCCAGGGTCGTGATCGTCACCGGCGCCGGCTCGGGCATCGGTGCTGCCACCGCCCTGCAGTTCGGCGCCGAGGGCGCGCAGGTCACCTGTGTCGACGTCGACGAGGCGGCGGCCACGGCGACCGCGAACGCCATCACCGACGCTGACGGCGCCGCGCGCGCGGCCGCATGCGACGTCTCCGACGAGGCGTCGGTGCGCGCGGTCGTGAACGCAGCCGTGGAAGCAGGCGGACGCCTCGACGTGGTCGCCAACGTCGCCGGGGTGGGCGGGTTCCGACGCTTCGAGGACCTCGGCCTCGCCGAGTGGAACCGCATGATCGGGGTCAACCTCACCGGCACCTACCTGATGTGCCACGAAGCGATCGGTCACCTGCTCGAGTCCAAGGGCGCGATCGTGAACGTGTCGTCGACGGCGGGCCTCAAGGGCCAGCCGTGGAGCTCCGCCTACTGCGCGTCCAAGGGTGGCGTCGCCCTGTTCACACGCGCGCTGGCCCACGAGTTCGCCGAACGCGGCGTGCGCGTCAACGCGGTGGCTCCCGGTGGGGTGAACACACCGCTGATCAAGGACTTCGCTTTCCCCGAAGGCGTCGATCTGAACATGTCGTGGAAGATGGTCCCCGCTACCGGGGAGATGGCCGAGCCCGCCGACATCGCCGAGGCGATCTGCTGGCTCGCGTCCGACGAGGCCCGCTACGTGCACGGCGCCGTGCTCCCCGTCGACGGCTGCACCGTCGCGTAGCCGTTGCGGCAGCGTGAGCGGCGCGCTCGCGGATGCCGCGCCAGGAGTGGATGACACCGGGGTGACGGCGCGTTAGCTTGGCCCGACCGCCAGCTTCGGACTCCAAGGGACCCGCGCGGATGCCAGCCCCCTCTCGTTGCCTCTCGCCGGAGATCGCGACCGAGTACATAGACGACACCTGCCTCGCCCCCGGAGGCGCTCGTCGCGTCGGCGTCGAGGTCGAGTGGATCGTGCACGACGAGGCTGCACCCGGCCGTCACCTCCCACTGGACGAGGTGACCGCCGCCGCCGGTGACGACGGCGCCTACTGCGGTCGCCTGTCGTTCGAACCCGGCGGACAGGTGGAGATCAGCAGCCGCCCCTGTGCCGACGCCACGGCGGCTGTGGCCGAGACCACCGCAGACGCGGAACTGCTCGAGCACCGTCTCGGATCCTGCGGCCTCGTGATCTCCGATGCGGCCCGCGACCCGTGGCGCGCACCCCGCAGGGTGCTGCGTGTGCCTCGCTACGCCGCCATGGAGCGCTACTTCCGCGGTGGGGGCGCGCGTGGTCCCGAGGTGGGGCCGACGATGATGTGCACGACGGCCTCGGTGCAGGCGAACCTCGCCCTCGGCGCCGATGCGGTCGAGGCCGAGCGCAGGTGGCGCAACGCCGCAGTGGCAGGCGCCGTGCTCGCCGCCGCGTTCGCGAACTCCCCGATCGGCCCGCAGGGCCCGACGGGATGGAAGTCGTCGCGCCTCGCGTCGTGGCTGGCGATCGACTCCTCCCGCACCGCCCCGGTGGCCGGAGGCACCGCCGCGTGGTCGCGCTACGTGCTCGACGCGCGCGTCATGTTCGTTCGCCGTGCGCACGACGACTACGTCGTCCCCCACGACCCGATCACGTTCGCCGACTGGATCGAGGACGGCCACGCGCTCGGACATCCGACGATCGACGATCTCGACTACCACCTCACCACCGTGTTCCCGCCGGTGCGCCCCCGCGGATGGCTGGAGCTGCGGATGATCGACATGCCGGGGCGGCGCTGGTGGCCGGTGCCGCTCTTCGTCGCGGACGCGCTTCTCGACGACGACGCCGCCCTCGCGCGGGCGGCGACCACGGGCGCCGAGTCCCGATGGGACGTGGCGGCTCGGTTCGGGCTCGCCGACCCGCGGCTCGCGGCTGCCGCCGCGATCTGCTTCGACGCCGCCCGCGAGCACATCGACGGGGACGCTGCCGACCTCGTCGACGACTACGCCGAGCGGTTCGTGAGACGCGGCCGCACCCCGGCCGACGACGCGCTCGACGCCGCGGTGGCGATCGCGTGAGCGACACCACCTGCGACGACATCGTCGCAGCCCTGACCGAGGTCGGCGACCGCACGTTCGCGCTTCTCGACCCGATCACCGACACCGACCAGACGCGGCAGGTCTCACCTCTGATGTCGCCGCTCGTGTGGGATCTCGCGCACATGGCCAACTACGAGGAGCTCTGGCTCGTGTCGCGCATCGCCGGCACCCCGACCCGCGCCGCCGCCCTCGACGACATGTACAACGCGTTCGAGCACCCGCGCTGGGAGAGGCCGTCGCTGCCGCTGCTCGGTCCCACAGCCGCACGCGCCTACTACGAGGACGTGCGTGCTGAGAGCATCCGCCTGCTCGAGAAGCTCGGCCTCGACGACTCGGACCCGCTCACCCGTGACGGCTTCGTGTACGCGATGGTCGTCATGCACCACCACCAGCACTGCGAGACGATGCTCGCCACCCTCGGGCTCATGGGAGCGCTGCCGGCGGGGTCGGGCCCGCTGCCGGTGGCGCCCGGCGCTGAGGTGCACGTTCCCGCCGGGGCGTTCACCGCGGGCACGGACCGCCACGCGTGGGCCTACGACGACGAGAAGCCCGCTCACGACGTCGAGGTCGACGCCTTCTGGATCGACACGGCTCCCGTCACCAACTCCGAGTTCCGCTGCTTCGTCGACGACGGTGCCTACACGCGCCCCGGCCTCTGGAGCACCGCGGGCGCCCGCTGGCTGGCGGAAGAGGCCGCCACCGGCCCGCTCGTCTGGCATGACGAGCTCGATCCCGCCGCGCCCGTGCAGCACGTGTCCTGGTACGAGGCCGACGCATATGCGCGATGGGCAGGCCGGCACCTCCCGACCGAGATGGAGTGGGAGAAGGCGCGGCGCTCGGACGTGCTCGGCGGTACCACACAGGTGTGGGAGTGGACGTCGACGACCTTCGCTGCCTACCCCGGGTACCGCGCGTTCCCCTACGCCGAGTACTCCGAGGTCTTCTTCGGCGAGGGTTACAAGGTGCTGCGCGGCGGGTCGTGGGCGACGCACCCGCTCGCTGTCTCGGCGACGTTCCGCAACTGGGACTGGCCGCAGCGGAGGCAGATCTTCAGTGGCTTCCGCACCGTCAGGAGGGAAGGATGAGCGCGGTGACCGTCGACGTGCACGTCCGGCCGGCCGACCGCGCGGCGGCGCTGCGTGCCGACGTGTCCGAAGGCCTCGCGGCGTCGCCGAAGGAGCTGCCGCCCAAGTGGTTCTACGACGAGCGCGGGTCGAGGCTCTTCGACGAGATCACACGCCTCGACGAGTACTACCCCACCCGCAGCGAGCGGACGATCCTCGAGCGCGAGGCCGGCGCGATCGTGGCCGCCTCCGGCTGCGACACGCTCGTCGAGCTCGGCTCGGGCACGTCGGAGAAGACGCGGCTGCTCCTCGACGCGATGTCCGGTGCCGGCCGGCTGGCGCGCTTCGTCCCCTTCGACGTGAGCGAGCAGACGTTGCGCGACGCCGCTGCTGCGGTCGCGGCCGAGTACACAGGGGTCTCGGTGCATGCGATCGCCGGCGACTTCGAGCGCCATCTGGGCGAGATCCCGACCGATGGGTGCCGGATGGTCGCGTTTCTTGGCGGCACGATCGGCAACCTGACTCCCGCGCAGCGCAAGGCGTTCTTCGCCGAGATCGCAGACCTCTTGGAGCCGGGCGAGACGTTCCTGTTGGGTACCGACCTCGTCAAGGACGTGAGACGCCTCAAGGCCGCGTACGACGACGCCGCCGGGGTCACGGCCGAGTTCAATCGCAACGTCCTGCACGTCGTCAACCGCGAGCTCGGCGCCGACTTCGACGTCGACGCGTTCGCACACGTCGCCCGCTACGACGCCGACGAGGACTGGATCGAGATGCTGCTCGAGGCGTCGAGGCCGATGACCGTCGCGATCCCGGCGTTGGACCTCGACGTCAGCTTCGCGGCAGGTGAGCGGATGCGGACCGAGATCAGCGCCAAGTTCCGTCGCGACGGCCTGACGGCCGAGCTCGCCGCGACCGGCCTCGGCCCGTGGGGTTGGTGGACCGATCCTGCAGGTGACTTCGCGCTCAGCCTCTGGCGCCGGGGCTGACCGCCCCGGCGGGTGCCGCTGGAGCAGGGGTCGACGCGTGCGCGGCGCCGGGCTGCAGGACCTCGTCGAGGAACGCGAGCGCGGCCTTCGCCGCGGCTGCGGCCTGTGCCGCGTCGAAGCCGTGCCCGGCGCCGGGAATCGACACGAGACGGGCGTCGTCGCCGTGAGCGGAGGCAGCCGCCTGCGCTGCGACCGCTGCCGAGTAGGCCACGACGGTGTCCTCGGTGCCGTGCACCATCAGTGCGGGAGCAGCGCCGGCGGAGACGTCGGCCGGCGCGATCGCCCCCGCGAGCGACACCGCCGCCTGGATCGGAGGAGTCTGCGCAGGTGCGCCTCCGGTGCCCGGCAGGGTCCTGTGCGCCAGGTGCAGCGCGGTGATCGCACCGGCGCTGTACCCGTAGACCGCGATTGCACCGGGATCCACTCCCATGCCGGCGCTCATGCGCCGGATCGCGTCCACGGCCGAACCCACGTCTGCGGCGGCATCGGTCATCGCCGCCACTAGACGCGGGTCGCACTGCGGCCCATCGGGGGCGGCTTCGCACCACGTCATCGTCGGCGCCGGCCTGAGCCGGTAGTCGACGGCCACGGCCACGTAGCCGCGCCGTGCGAGCTCGACGCCCTCCTGCCCGAGATCCGCCTTCGAACCCTTGGTGAAGCCGCCGCCGTGCACGAGGACGACGGCGCGGCGGGCCGTGTCGGTGTCGCCGCGGCCCTCGTACACGTCGGCCTTGAGTTCCACCGGGACGCCGTCCGCGCCCGGCACCGTCGCGTACACGACGTCACGTGTGACGTCGACGCGGGCGAAGACCGGGTCGAGGTACCTGCGCCCATGGGCGTCTGCTGCGGGACCGACCGGTGACGCCGGGCCCGAGACCACCACCAACGCCACTGCCATGAGTGCCACCGCGACCCGGGCCCTCGATCCCCTGCAGTGCCACCGCCGCGAAGCCGTCGAGGACACGGTCCCGACCGGCTCAGCGTCTGGCGCCACGACGAGCGGCCGGGCGCCGCGCCGCGCCTGGGCGTCGCGTGAGGATCGCACTCGCTTCACGCGAGGCACGCAACCCGCTCAGGTACGCAGCCTCCACCGTGTCCGCCACCGGGCTCCAGACCGTGGCCGAGCCTGCCCAGACGAGGGCGCCGGTGTTGGCGGCGGCGAGCTGAGCCCGGGCCCCCACGGCACCGGGTGGGAGGTAGGTGTATCCACCGCATGCGTTCTCGTCGGTGAGCCAGTCGACGACACGCGAGCCGGTCAGGAGCCGTTCGGGCCGCGCTCCGCGGAAGTGGCGCGCGAGGTCCGCGAGGGCCACCTCGACGGCCGCACCGTGGCCCATCTGCGACAGCGCCTCCGCACGCGGCCCCGTCGCGTACGCGATCAGCACCGGAGGGCCGTCCGTGGCGAACGAGGTCGGCCAGTACAGCGTGATCGGTCCGGAGCCGCACACGAGCTGACCCATGCGCCGCGGCCAGAACCGCTCCTCGAACGCGAGCAGCACCTTGGCGACGGCGCCGGTGGCGATCCGGTCGATGCCGGCGCGCTTGGCGGCCGGTAGCACGGGGTCGAAGTCGACCGCTCCCGACGCGAGGACGCCGTGCGGCAGCGTGACCACACCGGCACGCGCACCTACGGTGCGGCCGTCCGCTGCGGTCACCTCGACGCCGTCGTCGCCCCAGGCCACGGATGCGACGCGGAAGCCGTGCTCGACGTCGAGGCCTGTGGCGACGTGGTGCGGCAACAGGTCGTACCCGTCGAGGATGCGGTGGTTGAGGCCTTCCTCGAGATGGAGCACCCCGTCGGCGACGAGGCCGCCGACGCCGACCTCGTCGACACCTCCCGGCAGGTGGGCCGTGAGGGTCAGGCGGGCCAGCTCACCCGCACGCCCGCGGTATCGCTTGCGGTCGATGAACGCCGCAGCGCTCATGTCGCCGGCGTCGAGGCGATGCAGAGAGCGGAGTATGTCGAAGGCACGCCACACCCCCGGGTGCAGGAGCTGCAGCGGCAACCACCGTGTCGACCCGCCGATGCGGAACCACGAGTACCGGTACGGCACCGGCCGCGCGCGCAGGCCGGCCTGGCGAACGTCCGTCCAGGTGGCAGCGCGGGCACCGTGCACGAACTCCGCCCCGGCCTCGACGGGAGCGGCGGCGAAGTCGCGGATGGTTCGCACCCGGCCCCCCACCCTGTCGGAGGACTCGACGACCGTCACCCGCGCACCGCCGCCGGCGAGTGCGCGAGCCGCGGTCACGCCGGCCATGCCGGCTCCGATCACGACGACGTCGACGCCACCCATACGCGTGCGAGTCTACGGCGGGACCGGCGACAGGATCAGTGGGTGCGTCGCCCGCGGGAACGGCGGCCGGTGCTCAGGTGAGCGTCATCGGGCAGCCGGCGACGGCGGTCCCCAGGACGGCTGGCAGCTGCAGGCTTGTTCGGATCCTCCACCTGGACGCGGCGGCAGCCACCGGTGTCAATACCCGGGGGGGTCGCTGGCGGGGAACGACTCGCGGCTCGCCTCGTCGACGAGCTCGTCCTCGCTCAGAACCTCGTCGCCGGTGTCCGCGTCAGTGTCGGGGCGGGGGTCGGGGGGCTGGTCTGCGGTCACGACCCGAGCCTATGCCTCGGCCGGCCTCCTGAGCGGGTCAGCCTTGGCGGATCGACCAGTTGAGTGTGTACGGCCGCCACGCCGCATTGAACCAGCCCGTCGCACCGGCTGCTGACGTCGCCGTCGCAGCGAGCCGGGCGAAGAACAACGGTGTCCGCACCACGCCGGTCGCGATGCTCGAGACCGTGATCGAACCGAGGTAGATCGGGAGGATCCAGAAGGAGTCGAGCGACGCGGACACGTCGGCCACGCCGGAGGGCGTCGCGACGCGGCCCGCACCGGAGAGGGCCGTCAGCGCGCCGCCCCAGCCGGTGCGCGCTGCGAAGTCGCCTGTGGCCAGGCGACCCGACACCGAGCCCGCCACCGCACCGCTGAAGGTGAAGTAGACGAGGTCGCGGCCCTGCGGCTGGAGAACCTCGTCGAGGAACGCGATCGCGTTGGCGCCCGCGACCGCCGTCTGCGCCGCGTCGAAGGTGTGCCCGGCTCCGGGAACTGTGACGAGGCGGGCGTCGTCTCCAGCTGCGACGGCAGCGGCGTGTGCGCTCACCGCCGCTGAATACGGCACGACGGTGTCGTCGGTTCCGTTGACCATGAGCGTCGGCGCCGCTCCCGGAGCGACGTCTGCGGGCGCCATGGCCCCCACGATCGAGACTGCTGCCTGCACGGGTGGCGTCGCGGCGGGTGCTCCCCCGCCTCCGGGCACAGTTGCGTGCGCCAGGTACAGCCCCACGATCGCCCCGGCGCTGTAGCCGAGGACGGCGATCGCGTCGGGATCGACGCGCATCGACTCACTCGCGTCCCGGATCGCGTTCACAGCGCTGCCGACATCTGTCGTGGCGTCGGAGATCGCGTCTGCGAGCGCTGGGTCACATGTGGGACCCGTCGGCGCGAAGTCGCACCACGACATCGACGGCGGTGGACGGAGCCGGTAGTCGACCGCCACGGCGACGTAGCCGCGACGTGCGAGCTCGACGCCGTCCTGTTGGAGCTGGGACTTCGATCCGGCTGTGAAGCCACCCCCGTGCACGAGGACGACGACACGGCGGTCGACAGCAGTGTCACCTGCTGGCTGGTACACGTCCGCCGCAAGCGTGACCGGCACTCCGTCCCATCCCACCGGTGTCGCGAACGCGATGTCGTAGGTGACGTCGACGGACTCGAAGATCGGGTCGACGTAGCGGAGTGGACCGGCAGCCGGCGCGGCCGCGACGGGCCGGACGGGTGCCGGTATGACTGCGACCGCGATCACAGCGGTCAAGATCCGCGCTGCCCAGCGTGCGAGCATCCCCTGCTCCCATCCCTCGCCCATCTGCATGGCGCGGCGGTGCCACCGATCATACGTGATCCGCGCGAGGCCTGCTTTGGCCGATCCCACTGGATCTCGTATACCCTAGGGGGTATGTGTAGAGCAATCACCTGCAAGCGCTGCGGCCGTCCGACGTGGACGGGATGCGGAGCACACGTCGAACAGGTCCTCGGCCACGTGCCCGAAGCCGACCGCTGCCACTGCGACGAGGGCGCAGCGAAGCAGTCGAAGCCGAAGCGCACATCCCTCTTCCGCCGGTGAGCGCCGACCGGGCCCTCCGCGTCGTCATCGTGGGCGGCGTCGCAGGCGGCATGTCCACCGCTGCCCGCCTGCGCCGGCTCGACGCCGACGCCGAGATCACGATCATCGAACGCTCGGGCCACGTCTCGTTCGCGAACTGCGGGTTGCCGTACTACGTCGGCGGGGTCATCGACGAGGAGGACGACCTCAAGCTGCTCACCCCGACGCAGCTCTTCGACAGGTTCCGCCTCGACGCCCGCGTGGGCACCGAGGCCGTCGCCATCGACCGTTCCCGCCGCAAGCTGATCGTGCGCGACGTCGACACCGGCGTGGAGTCCACGATGGACTACGACAAGCTCGTGCTCAGCATGGGTGCAGCACCGGTACGCCCGCCGATCCCCGGCTACGAGCGTGCCCGAAGCCTGCGCACCGTCGAGGACGCAGCAAGCCTCGCGACCGAGGTGCAGGGACGCCCCGCCGCCGCCGTCGTCATCGGCGCGGGCTTCATCGGCCTCGAGATGGCTGAGAACCTCGCAAGTCAGGGACTCGACGTGACCGTCGTCGAGGCAGCACCACAGGTGCTGACGCCGCTCGATCCCGAGATGGCGATCCTCGTCGAGGACGAGCTCACGCGACACGGCGTCCGCGTCGAGACAGCGACCGCTGTCGAATCGATCGAGGAGAGCACCGTCACGTTGTCGGACGGCCGCGGGGTGCCGGCCGACCTCGTGGTCGGCGCGATCGGCGTGCGGCCAGACGCCCGCCTCGCATCTGACGCCGGACTCGAGATCGGCCCCCACGGCGGCATCGCCGTCGACGGCGTCAACCTGACGAGCGATCCCGACATCTACGCGGTGGGCGACGCGGTCGAGAAGCCGGACGCGGTATCGGGGACGAAGTCGTTGATCGCGCTCGCCAACGTCGCCAACCGCCAGGGCCGCCGGGTGGCCGACCACATTGCCGGCCGCAACGTCCGTCACGTGTCATCGTTCGGGACCGCGATCGTCAAGGTCTTCGACCTCGTGGCAGCGACGGTCGGCTGGAACGAGAGCCGCCTGCAGGCAGCGGGCCGCCCGTTCCGTGTCGTCCGCTCCCATCCCTTCGACCACGCCACCTACTACCCCGGCGCGAAGCGGATGTCGATGAAGCTGATCTTCGACCCCACCGACGCCACCATCCTCGGCGCGCAGGTGGTCGGCCGCCAGGGGGTGGACAAGCGGATCGACGTCATCGCCACCGCGATGTCCGGCGGGATCCCGGCGGACCAGCTCGCCGACCTCGAGCTCGCCTACGCGCCGCCCTTCTCCTCCGCCAAGGACCCCGTGAACATGCTCGGCTACATGGCCGAGAACGTGCTCGGTGGCGACTGCGACGTGGTCGATCCGCTCGACGTCGACGACCGCGTGGCGTCGGGCTGGCGCCTCGTCGACGTCCGCACCCCCGCCGAGCACGCCGCCGGCGCGATCGAGGGGTCGACGAACGTGCCCCTCGACGAGATCAGGGAGAGGCTCGAGGCCGTCGGCGACGGACCGGTGCTCATCTACTGCGAGGTCGGCCAGCGCGGCCACACGGCGGCGGCGCTGCTGCGTGCGCTGGGCATCAGCGCGCAGAACCTCGACGGCGGCTACCGGTCGTGGTCTGCGGCGACACGGGCCGCGGCACGGTCGCGGGCTGGTGCGCAGCCGGCGGCCGGATAGCGCGACCGGCCCTACCCGATGGACTCGTCGCCGAACTGGAGGGCGATCATGCGCTGGACCTCGGCGTAGTAGCTCACCGGGAGCTTCTCGGCGGTCTCGGCGACGAATCCCGAGACGACCATCGCCTGCGCCTCGCGCTCGTTGAGGCCACGGCTCATCAGGTAGAAGATCTGGTCCTCGCCGATCTTGGCCGTGGTCGCCTCGTGCGCGACGTGCACGGTCGGGTTGCGCACGTCGATGTAGGGGTAGGTCGTCGACTCGCTGATGTCGTCGAACATCAGCGCGTCACAGCTCGACGCGAGCTTGCCGCCTGTGGCGCCCTCACCGGCTGCGAGGAGGCCGCGGTAGATGCCGCGTCCACCGCCGAAGCTGATGCTCTTTGCGCTCACGCTTCCCGACGTGTGCTCGCCGGAGAGCACGATCTTGGCGCCGGAGTCCTGGTGCTGGCCGGGGCCGGCGATGGTCACCGTATCGATCGTCGTCGACGACCCGCGCCCCATGCACACGGTGCCGGGGTACTTGGCCGTGTGACCAGAACCGGACTCGAAGTTGACCCAGTTGACGCGGCTGCCCTCGCCGAAGGCGCCCGCGCGCTTGGTCACGAGGTTCCAGACGTCGGCGGCCCACTCCTGGATGGTGATGTAGTTGATGGTGGCGCCGTCGAGTGCGACGAGCTCCACAACGGCCGAGTGCAGCGGCTCGGGGCGGTCGCGCTTCTCCTTGAGGTTCTGGCCTGCGGAGCTGCAGCCCTCGTAGTAGGTGACCTCGGAACCCTCGTCGGCGACGATCAGCGTGCGCTCCCCCTGGAACATCCCCGCCGAGTTGATGCGGAAGTAGTTGGACAGGGGCTGGTCGATCTTGACGCCGGGAGGCACGTAGATCGCCGACCCGCCGCTGAACGCGGCGTAGTTGAGCGCCGCGAACTTGTTGTCACCCGGCGGGATCACGGACCCGATGTGGGGGCGGAAGACGTCTTCGTAGCGGGTCACGGCCTCGTCGAAGCCGACGAAGATCACGCCCTTCTCGGCGAGCTCGCCCTGGAGCTTGTGGAACACCGTCGAGGAGTCGTACTGGGCGACCTGACCGGCGAGCACGTTCGTCTGCTCGGTGAGCTTGAGCCGCTCGTAGGTGCCCCGCATCTCCTCGGGCAGGTTCGCCCAGTCGGTGTTGCCGGCCCCGGTGCCCTTGGGCTGCATGTAGAACGACACGTCGTCGAAGTCGATGCCCGACAGCGGGAAGCTGAGCCACTCGGGCATCGGCTTGCGCTGGAACGCCTTGAGACCGCGCAGGCGCAGCTTCAGCATCCACTCCGGCTCGCCCTTGAGCTCGGAGATCGCGCGCACCGTCGACTCGTCGATGCCGGGCGGCAGGACGACGTCGTACTCGACGTCGTCCTCCCACGCATACTCGTAGGGGCGGTCGAGGGCGATGGTGTCACGGACGCTCATGTGCGGTCCTCGGGGGTCGTCTGCGGACCCGATCTCGATCTGTACGGTCCAGGGTCATGCGCGGGCCGTGCGGTACCGAAATCTTACCATCCGCGTAGTGTAAATCCTTTTCGGGGGGAGCCGCGGCGACATGACTGCACCGGACGCGAGCGGCGCAACCGCTGCGACGCCGGGCTCGCGCGTCCGCAGCCGGCTCGGGACGTACGGCCGGCGTGTGCTCGTGGACTTCGTCCTCGCAGCGGCAGTCGGCCTCGTGTCGGGACTGCTTCTCGCCGGTTACGTGTGGGCGGTCGACGAGCAGGTCTTCGAGCGCCTGCTCGCGAGCGGCTGGTCGTGGGCATACCTGGTCGCACCGGCCGTCGGGATCAGCATCGCCGCGGTGGTGGTCCGCTTCCTGGTGCCGAGCCGGCGGCCGGACACGAGCGAGGCCTACGTCGAGGCCTATCACGCAGAGACAGACGATCTGCGCCCGCGTGACGCACCGGGGCGCGCGCTCGCGTCCGCGGCCACCATCGGCCTCGGCGGCTCGATGGGTCTCGAGGGCCCTGCCGTCTACTTCGGCGCCACGATCGGGGCGGAGGTGCAACGCCGGTTCCGGCGCTGGTTCGCGACGACGGACGTCAAGGTGCTCATGGTCGCGGGGGCGGCCGCGGGGATCGCCGCCGTGTTCAAGGCCCCCCTGACAGGTGTGCTGTTCGCACTCGAGGCCCCCTACACCGACGACCTCGTGCGGCGCGCGCTGATCCCGTCCCTCGTCTCGGCATCGGTGTCGTACCTCGCCTTCACCGCGTTGATCGGGCCGCAGCGGCTCTTCGGGCTTGCATCCGGACCGGCCGAGACGACCTATCCCGACCTGCTCCTCGCTGTCGCGCTCGGCGTCGTCTGCGCCGTGGCCGCGCGGCTGTTCGTGGCATCGCTGAGCTGGTCGCGGCGTGTGCTGCGCCCCGTTCCGGCATGGGCGCGTGCTCCGCTCGCAGGCCTCGCGGTCGGCGCGACCGGTGTGGCCGCGTATCTGCTGGCCGGCGGCGCCGTGGTGCTCGGCCCCGGCATCGAGGGGACCCGAACGGTCGTCGCGCTCGACACGTCGGTCACGGTGCTGCTCGCCCTGTTCGGCCTCAAGGTGGTGGCCACCGCCCTCACCCGCTCCGGCGGCGGCTCCGGGGGGCTGTTCTTCCCGCTCGTGTTCATGGGCGCCACGATCGGGCAGGCCTTCGGCGGTGTCGTGTCCCCGACCGCGCGGATGGTGTTCCCGGTCGTGGGGATCGCGGCGATGGTCGGCGCCGGGTTCCGGTCGCCGCTGGCGGCGGTGGCCTTCGCGGCCGAGACGACGGGCCAGCCGGCGTTCATCATCCCCGCCCTGCTCGCTGCTGCCTTCGCGCAGTCGTTGATGGGGGGACGGTCGGTGTCACCGGCGCAGGTCCCCCACCGGCGCGCCGACCTCGATCGCAGGATGAGCGAGCCGTGTCGCAACGTGTGCACAGCGCCTGTTCCGACAGTGGAGGCTGCGACGCGACTCGACTCCTTCGCCGACGCGCACCTGCTGACCAGCCGCCTGCAAGCGATCCCCGTCGTCGACGGCGGCCGCGTCGCCGGCATTGTGCGTGCCGGCGCCCTCGTGGACGTCGACCACGACGACCTGCCCACGCTCACGGTGGGTGACGTGATGGAGGCCGACCCCGTCGTCGTCGACGGCGGTGAGACCCTCGGCCGCGCCGTCGAAGCGATGGTCCGGAGGGGAAGTGATCTCGCGGTCGTGGCCTCCGGCACGGAGGCCTACGGGATCCTGGCCGCCGCCGATGTCGCCGGCCTCGCGGACATACTGCGCTTCTACCGCCACAGGACCGGCCACGCCTGACCCCGTCAGTCGTGCGCCCGCGGGTGCGGCTACCTAGACCATCTCGGGGACGGGGAAGTCCTGGTAGGTGGCGACCTCGACGCGGTTGCGGCCGGACTCCTTGGCCCGGTAGAGAGCCATGTCCGCGGCGTGGATGAGGCCGTCGGCGTCGGCGGGCATCTCCCATGCTGCGGTGGCGACACCGAAGCTGGCCGTGACCGCCACCGCGCCTGCAGGCGTCTCGACCGCGGCGGACGCGAGCGCCGAACGCATGCGTTCGGCGATGCGACGTGCGATCTGGGGCCAGCCGCCGGAGACGACCACGAGGAACTCCTCGCCGCCGTAGCGTCCCAGGGCGTCGTAGCCGCGCAGCACCTCGTTCATGCGCGCGACGGTCTCGCGCAGCACCGCGTCACCCGCCTGGTGGCCATGGGTGTCGTTGACGGACTTGAAGTTGTCGAGGTCGACGAGCACCGCGGCGACGGGCTCGTTCGCACGGCGGCCACGCTCGAGCTCGCTGCGCAGGATGTCGAAGATCGACCCCCGGTTCCACGCGCCCGTCAGCGCGTCGTGCGTGGCCTGACGGCGCAGCTCCTCGCGTGTGTCGTACAGCTCGGCCTGCAGATCGACGATGCGTTTGCCCGCACGGATTCGCACCTCGAGCTCGGCATCGGCCGAGCCCTTGATCACGTAGTCGTCGGCGCCGGCCTCCATGCCCATCACGATGTCGGAGGACTCGGTGCGACCGGTCAGCAGTATGACGTAGGTGTACGGGTCCTCGCGGAAGCGGCGCAGGCGCTTGGTGACCTCGATGCCGTCCATTCCGGGCATCATCCAGTCGAGGATCGCGAGCCGTGGTGCCGCGTCCACGACGAGTCTGTCCCACGCCTCGTCGCCGTCGGCCGCCGTCTCGACGTCGTAGCCCCATCGCGACAGCTTCGCCTGCAGGACCTTGCGCGACACCGGATCGTCGTCGGCGATCAGGATCCTGTTCGTCCCGCGGCCGGGAACGATCGCGTCGGGGCTGTTGGTGTCGGTCATCTCGATTGGTTCACCCACTGCCCTGCCCCACACTTACATCGGAGCGTGGGCCGAGAAGTTGACCAGTTGGCGCGTCTGGCCGCCAGCCTGGTGAGCGCCTGCCTACGCTGAGCTCGCATGATCCCCGGACTCCGCTCGGCCGCTGCGAGGCTCGCTGCCGCGGCCTGCCTCGCCGCCCTCTCAGCCACAGCCTGCTCCGCGCCCCCCGAAGGCGCAACCGCGACGACGGCACCGGCACCGACGGCGACGCAGCCGCCGGCGACCGGTGTGTTCGTGCGACTCTGGAGCGGTCTTGGGTCACCGCTGGCGGTGGTCGCGGCACCCGGGGACCCGCGGGTGTTCGTGCTCGACAAGGCCGGGCGCGTGCTCGTGTCTCCCGACGGCGACGCGCAGCCGATGCCCTGGCTCGACCTCAGCGGTGATCTCGCCACGGGTTCCGAACAAGGCCTGCTCGGGATGGCACTGCACCCGCAGTTCGCGACCAACGGACGCGCGTTCGTGAACTACACCGACGCCGCCGGCGACACGCGCGTGGTCGAGATCGACGTGGATCCCTCCCCGTCGGCACGCGCCGCAGTCACGGCGCGCCGCGAGCTCCTGTTCATCGACCAGCCCTTCGCCAACCACAACGGCGGCAACCTCGTGTTCGGTCCCGACGGCGACCTCTGGATCGGCACCGGTGACGGGGGCGGCGCAGGCGACCCCAACTCGAACGCTCAGGACCGCGACTCGCTCCTGGGCAAGATGCTGCGTCTCGACGTCGATGCAGGCGGGGCACCTCAGGTGTGGGCGGTCGGGCTTCGCAATCCGTGGCGGTACTCGTTCGACTCCTCGACGGGTGACCTGTGGATCGGCGACGTGGGCCAGAACACGTCGGAGGAGATAGACGTCGTACGAGGCGCGGCCACCGTCGGCGCCGGGATCGACTTCGGCTGGCCGGCCCGCGAGGGCGACCGCGTCGACCCCGACAGGGCGGACACGGCCTCGCCCGACGCGATCGCGCCGGTGCTCACGTATCCGACCCACGCCGGCGGCACCTGCGCCGTCACGGGCGGATTCGTGTACCGCGGCCCCGTCGCGACCGAGTACGCGGGCGAGTACTTCTTCGGCGACGCCTGCAGCGGCGAGGTCTGGACCACCAACGCCATGGAGCCGGGCACCGCCACCGACGTGACGACTCGCCTCGGGCTGCCGCCGGACCTGCAGGTCGTGAGCTTCGGCGTCGACTCGCAGGGCCGCCTCTACCTCGTCGACCTCGGCGGTTCGGTCTACCGCCTCGAAAGCGGGAACTGAGCACGCCCACCCCGAAATGTGGGGGGAGGTGCAGGCGAATCACCGGCGCGGCTACCGTGCGAGGTGAGGTTCGGGCACTGGACGTGGGCGACGGGGGTCGGGGGCTGCACGATGGTCACGAGTCGGAGAAACCTCTTGCGCGGAGGCGCCGCGGTCGCGGTGGGCGCATCCGTGGCGGGCCGCTTCGGGGTGGCGGGTGCCGCTGACCCGCTGCCCGACCCGAGCACGTGCCCGATCGAGCACGTCATCGTGCTCTGCATGGAGAACCGCAGCTTCGATCACATGCTCGGCCGGCTCCCCGGCGCCAACGGCCTCGACCGCGACCTGTACAACGAGCGCGAGGACGGCACCCGCGTATACGTGCACCGCAACCGCGACTTCACGTGCACGCTCGGCGACCTCGGCCACGGCCACGACGACAGCCTCCAGCAGTTCGCCGGTGGCGCCAACTCCGGTTTCGTCGCCAACTCCGGCAGCCAGGCGATGGGCTACTTCGCCGAGGCGGACCTGCCGTACATGTATCGCCTCGCACGCGAGTTCACCACGTTCGACAACTGGTTCTGCGGCATCCTCGGGCCCACGTGGCCGAACCGCGAGTACCTGCTCGCGGGCACCTCGGCGGGGCGAACGGCCAACGAGTTCTCCAAGGGCACCCTCGGCCTGCGCGAGAAGACGATCTTCCACCAGATGATCGAGGCCGGCGGCGACTTCGGCATCTACTACACCGACCTGCCGTTCTCGGCTCTCTACCTCGACCTCGTGTTCCGCTACGGCAACCGCTTCCGTCCCATGCGCCGCTTCTACGAGGATGCGCTGGCGGGGACGCTGCCGCCGCTCACGTTCCTCGAGCCGGGCTACTTCGTCGGCACCGACGACCACCCGCCGGTCAGCGTGCAGCCGGGGCAGCGGTTCATCGCCGACGTCGTCGCCGCCGTGATGAGCTCTCCGCTGTGGCCGAAGACCGCGCTGCTGATCACCTACGACGAGCACGGCGGCTTCTACGACCACGTGGCGCCGCCGACGGTGACCGACGACTTCATCACCCAGGCCGGCTTCCGCGTGCCCACCGTGCTCGTCAGCCCGTGGGCGCGGCGCAGCTTCGTGGCGCACGGCCAGCACACCCACGCGTCACTGCCGGCGTTCCTGGCGTGGCGCTTCGGTCTGCAACCGCTGTCCGCGCGTGCCGCGAGCGAGAACGACATCCTCTACGCGTTCGACTTCGCGAATCCCCGCACGGACCTTCCCACGCTCGAGACACCCCCCTTCGACCAGGGCATGGTGAGCCTCTGCTGGCTCGGCCGCATGGCGGTGGCCGAGGCGTCGGAGTTCGACATGCCCGGTGGTGAGGGACCCGAGGGCGACGCCGTGTGGGCCGAGGGTGACCTGTCCGCGGCGGGGCGCGCCGCCCACGACCTGCGCCGCGGAGGGCCCGCCGAGACACCGGCGCAGACGGCGATCGCGTCCGGTCAGGCATCTGCGGCCATCGCGATCTCCGGTCAGCCCGAGATGGCCGAGGCCGTCACGGCGGGGGCGATCCCTGTCGAGCTCGACATGCGGCCCAAGCCCGATCAGGCCACACCGAACCCGTTCCTCGATCGCGAGATGCTGCCGCGCAGACCGGCGTGGGACCCCGAGGTCGTCACGGCGACCAGACTCCCCGACGCCAAGAAGAAGCCGAGGCGCCGCAGCGGCCCCGGCTTCTTCCGTTAGGCGTCGACCTGCGCGGTCAGTCTGCCGGGAAGCAGTAGGCGGCCTCGCCGGCGAGCACCTTGCCGAGCTGGGTGGAGTCGCCGTCGAGCAGGGCCTTGACCGTCGACGACAGGCTCTCCTGGTCCATGGCTCCCAGCGCCGTGCGGATGCACTCCGCTGTGACGGAGTCGAGCCCGGCGCTCTGGAAGGCGACATCGAGGAGATCGGCGACCGTCTGGGCAGACACGCAGCCGGCGATCGCGTCGGCGGCCTGGCCGGTGTCGAAGCTGCCCTTGTTGATCGCAGCGACGAGCTCGGGACGGCCGTCGAGGTCGTCGTAGAGGCAGCTGTACTCGGTGTTGGTGAGCTGCACGCCGGCGACGAGGTCGTTGACGGCACTGCTGGTGGCGGCACTCGTGTGCGCGGTGCCTGCGTTCCCGGGCGCCGCGGTTGGAGGCGGCGGTGACCCGCCTCCGGGTCCGCGCGTCGTGATCAGGACGACGGCCACGACGGCGGCGACGACGGCAACGATGCCGGCCCCGATCCAGATGGCGGCCTTGGGGATGGAGCGGCGCGGCGGTACGACGGATGCGTGGGCCGTGGGCGCAGCCGGGAGCTCGACGGTGGCCGGCCCCGGTGCGGGCGGTAGCCCGCCGGGCACCGTCGCCGACGGGTAGATCGGCTGTGGCAGGTCGGTGGGTGAGATGCGGCTCATGGGATCCTCCTGGGTCGTGCGACGTGGCGGTGTCCTTCTGCGACGACCCTTCGATGCCGGCGCCGGTCCGGAAGTTCCCGCCCCGACGCGAGGGGTCGGTGTTGGAGCATGGGGCGGCCACATGTGGCCGCCCCATGCTCCAACAGGCGCCCGATACCATCCGGCCCTGCGGCGAACGCGAGGAGGAGATGGCGAGCACGACCGAACGCGTTCTGACCCTGTGCGACGACGCCCTCACGCGCCTGCCGGCGGGCGAAGGCCGCGACCTCGTGTCAGCGGTGCGCGACAAGCTCGTGGCACCGCTGCAGGTCTGCGTGGCGGGCGGAGTGAGCTCGGGCAAGTCGACGTTGGTGAACGCGCTCCTCGGCCAGCAGATCGCGGCCGTCGACGCCGGGGAGTGCACACGCGTCGTCACCTGGTTCCGCTGGGATCACCACGAGCGCGCAGAGGTCCATCTCGTCACCGGCGAGACCTTCAACGTCGCCCTCGACCGCGGCCACCTCCCGGCGAGCCTCGGTGCCCCGCTGGAGGCGGTGCGTCGCGTCGTCGTCTACCTGTCGAACGCTGCGCTCACGAACCTGACGCTGGTCGACACACCGGGGCTCAACACGGTCACCGAGGTGCACGAAGCCGACACCGCCTCGTTCCTCGGCGTCGGCGCGACCAAGGAGGCCGCCGACACGTCCATCGCCATCGGCCAGGCCGACGCGCTGGTGTTCCTGATGCCGCACTTGCGCGAGGCCGACGCCGCCGTGCTCCGCGGCTTCCGCGACCTCTACGCGGGAACCGGTCTGAGCGCCGTGAACGCCGTCGGAGTGCTGAGCCGCGTCGACCGCCTCGCGCGCGACGGTGATCCGCTCGCGGTCGCGGCTCCGATTGCCGAGCACGTCTCCCACGACCTGCGCGGCCTCGTGTCGCACGTGATCCCGGTGATCGGCCTCCTCGCCGAGACGTCGCGGGCTGCCCTGTTCACCGAGGACGACTTCCGCGCTGTCACCCGCCTCGCGGCTGTGGACGACGAGCTCGACCGCGAGGACATGTTGATGTCGCCCGACGACTTCCTCGCGTTCGACGGCGTCGACGTCGACGCGAGCGTGAGGCGGCGGCTCCTCGGCCTTCTCGACCTCTACGGCCTGAAGGTCGCCATCGGCGCCGTCGACGGCGGAGCTCGCGGCGCCAGCGCCGTCCTGCGCGAGCTCGAGCAGCGCTCGGGCTACTCCGCGATCGCCGACCTCGTCCTCGGCCGCTTCGGCCGCCAGGCCGACCTCCTCAAGACCCATGTCGCGATGTGCGACCTCGACCGGATCTCCTACTTGCGCACCGATGCCGACGCCGCCCGCGTGCTGCGATCGCTGCGCACGCCGCTCGAACAGCTCTCACTCGACGCGGAGGTGCACGACCTCCACGTGCTCGAGGCCATGCAGGCAGCGGCGACCGGCCGGCTGGTCCTCCCCGACGAACTCCTCGACGACCTCAAACGCCTCGCGACCGGCGAAGACCCCTACTCACGCCTCGGCGCCGACGCCTCCGGCGCCGCATCAGCGGCGCTCGAACGGGCGACGGCGTGGGGTCGCTGGGGTCAGGACCCGCGGCGCAGCCCACAGGAGGCACGCCACGCCCGCCTCGTCAAAGAGGCCTACGAGCTGCTGTGGACGAGAGTCTCGGCATGAGCGACACGCCCCTCCCGCCGGTCCCGCCGACACCGCCGGTCCCGCCGATTCCGCCGGCGCCG
>JAIBAC010000192.1 GCA_019695375.1 Acidimicrobiia bacterium | reverse complement strand
GCCGGTGTCGCGCTGCTGTCCATGCGCTACGAGGTGGACGTGGACGAGGTGGCGTCGATGCTGCAGGTGGCGCGCCGGCGCGCGGCGGCGCTCGTCGACGACGCCCGCAGCGGATTCGTGGGGACCGCCGGCGCGGTGCTGCTCTGGAACGGAGGCGAGCCGCTGTGCGCCGAACTACGGGAGCTCGCGGCCTTGACCGGCTTCGACTCGCTCGGGCAGTCCGCCGCGCGCCTTCTCGTCGACCACGCCGAGCGCTGCCGGCACTGCGGCACGCGCCTCTGGCAGGCCACCGAGGTCGTCTCGGCGCTCGCGACGGCACCCCTATCGCGTCCGCCGGCGGAGCTCGTCTCAGCGCTCGCGGGCCCGATCGCGGCGCTCGACCGGCGCCGCCCGCGGTGAAGCACGGCCGTGGCCGTGCCGCGTCGGGCGCCGGCCGAGGGGGCGCAATACCGGTGGTCGCACCGACCGCCCCGGCTACCCTCGGCCCACCGCTCTGTCGACACAACGCACACAGGAGCCTCACGTGCGCATCGCGCTCATCCCCGGCGACGGCATCGGCGCCGAAGTCGTCGCCGAGTCGACCAAGGTCCTCCATGCCGCCGGCGTGAAGGCCGACGTCGAGCGCTACGACCTCGGCGGCGACCGCTACCTGCGCACCGGCGAGATCCTCCCTGACACGGTCCTCGAGGAGCTGCGCGGCTTCGATGCCGTCCTGCTCGGTGCCGTCGGCCATCCCGACGTCACGCCCGGGGTGCTCGAGCGCGGGATCCTCCTGCGGATGCGCTTCGACCTCGACCTCGCCGTGAACCTGAGGCCCGTCAAGCTCCTCCCCGGAGTCACGAGCGCCCTCGCGGGACGCGGCCCCGCGGACATCGACTTCGTGGTCGTACGCGAGAACACCGAGGGCCCCTACGTCGGTGCCGGCGGCGGTGTCCGTGTCGGCACCCCCCACGAGGTCGCCCTGCAGGACTCGGTCAACACCCGCTTCGGTGCGGAGCGCTGCGTCATGTACGCCTTCGAGCTCGCGGTGCGCCGTGGCGGTCGCGGCGGGGAGGCCGCCGAGGTGCTCCTGTGCCACAAGACGAACGTGCTCACCCACGCCGGAGCGCTGTGGCAACGCACACTCGACGACGTCTCACGCCGATTTCCAGGGGTCACGACCGGCTACGGCCACGTCGACGCCGTCTGCCTGCAGATGGTCCTCGACCCGGGCCGCTTCGACGTCGTCGTGACCGACAACCTCTTCGGCGACATCGTGACCGACCTCGGCGCCGCGATCGCCGGTGGGCTCGGGTTCGCCGCGAGCGGCAACCTCAACATCGCCGGGAGCGGCCCGAGCGTGTACGAACCCGTCCACGGCTCTGCCCCCGACATCGCGGGAACCGGCAAGGCCAACCCGATCGCCGCGATCCTGTCGCTGTGGATGGCGCTCGACCACGCCGGTGAGACCGAGGCTGCCGCCCGAGTACTCCAGGCGGTCGAGTCGGTCACGGCTGATTGCGCGGATCGCATCGGTATCGACCTCTCGACCGCCGAAGTCGGCGACAGGGTGGCCGCCGCGGTCGCCTGAGACGATCATTGAGGGTGGGGCCGGGTGCCCCGCCCACCAGGGAGCAGCAGTGGAAAAGGTCGAATACATCTGGCTCAACGGCGAGCTCATCGGTTGGGACGACGCGCAGGTCCACGTGCTCACGCATGCGCTCCACTACGGGTACGGCGTGTTCGAGGGCATCAGGGCATACGAGTGCAGTGACGGTCGCACCGCCGTGTTCCGCCTCGGCGACCACATGCGCCGCCTCGCCGACTCGGCGAAGCTCATCATGATGGACATGCCCTACAGCGCCGACGTGCTCGCAGAGGCGACGCGCGATCTCATCCGGCGCAACGGGCTCGCGTCGTGCTACATACGCCCGCTGATCTACACGGGCACGGGCGGTATGGGCCTGCACCCGGGCAACTGCTCGGTGGACGCCGCGATCGCCGTGTGGAGCTGGGGGGCGTACCTCGGCGACGACGGGATCACCAACGGCGTCCGCGTGCGGACGTCGTCGTACCGCCGCATCGACTCGTCGATCATGCCGGCCGCCGCGAAGACGTCGGCGAACTACCTGAACTCGATCCTCGCCAAGATCGAGGCGACCAAGGCCGGCTACGACGAGGCGGTCCTGCTCAACCTCCATGGCTACGTGTCGGAGGGATCGGGCGAGAACGTCTTCGCCGTGCGCGACGAGGTGGTCACCACGCCGCCGCTGTCATCGGGCTGCCTCGCCGGGATCACACGGGCCTCGGTCATGCGCATCGCCGCCGACCTCGGGTACGAGGTGCGCGAGGGCGACCTGCATCGCAGCGACCTCTACCTCGCCGACGAGGTCTTCTTCACGGGCACCGCCGCCGAGGTCGTCCCGATCCGCGAGTACGACGACCGCACGATCGGGACCGGCGGCCCCGGCCCCGTGACGAAGAAGCTGCAGGAGACCTTCTTCGCGACCGTCCACGGCGACGTCGAGAAGTACCGCGAGTGGCTCGACTACGTGTGATCGTTGCATGGGCGCTGCCGCCGGACGCTTAGGCTTGGCGGCGATGACCGAGAACGCCCGCAGCATCCTCGACCCAGGCCCGTCGCTTCCCGCGCGCGTCGAGATCTTCGACACCACGCTGCGCGACGGCTCCCAGCGTGAGGGGCTGTCGCTGACCGTCAACGACAAGCTCCGCATCGCGCGCCACCTCGACGACCTCGGCATCCACTACATCGAGGGCGGCTGGCCGGGTGCCAACCCCAAGGACGACGAGTTCTTCCGCCGTGCCCCGACCGAGCTCAAGCTGGAGGCGGCGACGCTCGTCGCGTTCGGGTCCACGCGGCGCGCCCACCGCGACGCGGGCAGCGACGACGTGCTCGCCGCCCTCGTCGAGGCGGGCACCGACGCGGTCTGCATCGTCGGCAAGTCGTGGGACTACCACGTGACCGAGGCGCTGCGCGTCGACCTCGACGAGGGCATCGCCATGGTGGGTGACTCGGTCGCGTTCCTGGTGTCCCAGGGCAAGGAGGTCCTCTTCGACGCCGAGCACTTCTTCGACGGCTGGAAGCACAACCGCGACTACGCGCTCGAGGTCGTGCAGGCGGCTGCCGGAGCGGGCGCCGCGTGCCTCGTGCTCTGTGACACCAACGGCGGCACGTTGCCGTTCGAGGTGGCTCGTGTCGTCGACGACGTCGTCGAGTCGACGCAGGCACGCGTGGGCGTCCACTTCCACGACGACGCCGACTGCGCCGTCGCCAACGCCGTGACAGCCGTGCGCCACGGCGCCGAGCACGTGCAGGGCTGCCTCAACGGCCTCGGTGAGCGGACCGGCAACGCCAACCTCAGCTCGATCATCCCCAACCTCGTGCTCAAGCTCGGTGTCGACTGCATCCCGCGCGACCGCCTGACGCGCCTCACCCCGGTCAGCCATGCCGTCGCCGAGATCGCGAACCAGACGCTGGCGCCGAACCAGCCCTACGTGGGCGCGTCGGCGTTCGCGCACAAGGCCGGCCTGCACGTCTCCGCTCTCGCCCGCCGTCCCGACGCCTACGAGCACGTCGACCCCGAGGACGTCGGCAACAACACGCGCCTCGTCGTGAGCGAGATGGCGGGGCGTGCCACCGTGGTCATGAAAGCCCAGGAGCTCGGCATCGACCTCGAGGACGACCGTGACACCGTGACCAAGGTGCTCGAGGACCTCAAGAGCCTCGAGCACGCCGGATATCACTTCGAGGTCGCCGACGGCAGCTTCGAGCTCCTGATCCGCTCGGCCATGGGCTGGGACCAGGACTACTTCCGCCTCGAGTCGTTCAGGGTGATCATGGAGAAGCGCACCGGCGCCGACGGGTCAGAGGGCGGTGTCGCGACCGAGGCGACGATCAAGCTCTGGGCCGGGGGCGAGCGCTACATCGCAACCGCCGAGGGCAACGGACCCGTCAACGCCCTCGACCGAGCGCTGCGCGACTGCATCGGACGCCGCTACCCCGAGCTCGCCGGCATCCACCTCGCCGACTACAAGGTGCGCGTCCTCGACACGGGCTCGGGCACGGCAGCCGTCACCCGCGTCCTGATCGACACCACCGACGGTCTCACGAACTGGGGCACGCTCGGCGTCCACGAGAACATCATCGAGGCGTCGTGGGAGGCGCTCAGCGAATCCCTCGTGGTCGGGCTCCTGCGCGCGGAACGGCTCCGCTCCGGCGGCGACGAGTCCGGCTGAGGCGCACGGCGCGAACAGCGCCCGCTACCAGTTGAAGGCTTCGTCCGCGGGGCGGGGGCGGGCGAAGAGGTATCCCTGACCGGTGGTGCAGCCGAGGCTGAGCAGGGCCGCGGCCTCCTCGGGGGTCTCGACGCCTTCGGCGGTGACTGCGAGGCCGAGGGCGCGCGACATCGAGATCACGGCCTCGACTATCGCCCAGTTGCCGGCGTCGGCGTCGACACCGCTGACGAAGCTGCGGTCGATCTTGAGCTGATCGACGGGAAACTGACGCAGGTAGCTCAGTGACGAGTACCCGGTGCCGAAATCGTCGACCACGAGGCGAACGCCGAGTGAACGCAGCGCCTCGAGGACGCTCTGGGACCAGGCGACGTCCTCCATGATCACGCTCTCGGTGATCTCGAGCTTGAGGCGGCGCGGGTCGATGCCCGCGGTCGCGATCGCGGCCGCGACCTCGTTGGGGAGGGCGGGGTCGGCGAGCTGGCGTGCCGAGATGTTCACGGCGATCGTGAGGCCGAAGCCGGGCCGCTGGTCCTGCCACGCCCGCAGCTGCATCGCCGCCTCGCGCAGCACCCATGCACCGATGGGGACGATGAGCCCGCTGTCCTCGGCGACGGGCACGAAGTGCTCGGGCAGCACGAGCCCGTGATCGGGCCGCTCCCAGCGCAGCAGGGCCTCGAAGCCGAGCCAGAGCCCCGTCGAGAGGTCGACCTCGGGCTGGTAGTGGAGGCGCAGCTCGCCGGTGTCGAGTGCGCGACGCAGGGCGTTGACTGTGTCGAGGCGGGCGAGGTTGCCGGCCCGGAGATGGTCGTCGAAGACCTCCGCACGTGCGCGGCCACGTGCCTTGGCGTGGTACATGGCCGCGTCGGCGTCCGCGATCAGAGCATCGGGATCGGTGGCGCGGCCGGTCCCGAACGCGATCCCGACGCTCGTCGTGAGGACGATCTCGCGGTCACCGACCGCGATCGGCTCGGCGACCTTCTCGGCGATGCGCTCGGCGATCTCGTGCGCGCCGTGGTCGTCGGTGACGTTGTCGCAGACGATCACGAACTCGTCACCGCCGAAGCGGGCCACCGTGTCGCCGGGGCGGAGCACGTCGGTGAGGCGCCGCGAGACCTCGACGAGCAGCTCGTCACCGGCGGAGTGGCCGAGGCTGTCGTTGACGACCTTGAACTGGTCGACGTCGCAGAACATGACCGCGCAGCGGCTGCCGTTGCGCTCGCACCGTGCGAGCGCCTGCTCGATGCGGTCGATGAGCAGCGCGCGGTTGGGCAGGCCGGTCAGGTCGTCGTGGAGGGCACGGTGGCGGGTCTCCTCCTCGGCGCGGCGGCGACCGACGGCGGCCGCGAGCACGTGTGCGATGCTCTGGAGGAAGTGCAGGTCGTCACTCGAGAAGCGCCGCGGCTTGCGAGTGTGGACGGCGAGCACACCGAAGGGATTGCCGCGGTCGCCGATGCGTACGTCGACGCCGCTGTCGACACCCATCTCGTGCAACGGTCGCGACGCGGGGAACTTGCCCTCGGACAGGCCGTGCACCACCACGGGCTCGGACGACTCGAGCGAGCGGCCCGCCTGGGAGTCGTCGTCGGCTGCGATGAGCGTGCGCCCGAGCCATTCCTGCGGCCAGCCGTACGCCCAGCGGACCACGAGGCGCTCGCGGTCGACGAGGAGCTCGAGCACGGCGCTGTACTCGGTCCCGAGCGTGATCGCCGCCGCCCGCGACGCGGCCGTCATGAGCGAGTCGAGGTCCTCGCACTCG
>JAIBAC010000191.1 GCA_019695375.1 Acidimicrobiia bacterium | reverse complement strand
CTGCGGGCGTGAACGACGACACCGTGGTCGAGGGCGGCGTCGACTGGGTGCACGCGCGGGCATCGGTGTGCCACCTCGAGCGTGCCGACGTGCTCACGTGCGTGGCCGCCGTCCACGCGTACGTGCGCGCCAACGCCGCCCCCATGAACGGTGGCGGCGTCCGCAGCGGCTACCTGGTGCCGCCCAACATGTTCGACGTGGTGCAGGCGTTGCTGCGCGAGTCGAGGGCCGCGGGACTCTCGGTCGACGACGAGTGCGCGTGGGAGATCGTGCGTCTCCACGACGACTTCCTGCGGCGCTGACGCAACGCCTGTCAGGGTGCCGCGATCGGTGACGTGAACGTGTGCACCAGCGAGCGGTCGGCGAGGCTGCCTTCGGTGATCTTGTCGTAGAGGCCGAAGTACAGGCGGCGCGTGCGCTCCGACCAGACCAGGCACGACGCACACGACGCCTGGCGGAACTCGAGAACGATCCCACCCTCGTACACGTCGACAAGGGCGTATCCGCCGATGTGCTCCTTGACGGCGCCGACCTCCATGTAGAGGGCGTCCGGGTTCGGCCCCGCGCCCCGACGGCTCCGGTGGGTGTGGCCGCTGAACACGGCGCGGATGTCGGGTCGCGCACCGAGGATCGAGTCCAGTGCTGCCAGCTCCGCCGGCGGGATGTGGAAGCCCGGCCACGCGTACCAGTGGCGGACGGCATCGAAGGTGGACAGGTGGTGGAAGAAGACGAGCGACGCGCGTCCGTCGTCGGTGGCGTCCGCGAGGGTGTCGAGCGTCGCCGCGTCGACGGATCCGTAGCCTGTGAGTGGCGCGACGGAGTCGAGCACCACGATGCGCAGCGGGCCGAAGTCGCGGACGACGTCGTGACGCTCGCCCGGCCCCGGCGGCCCGAACACGTCGGCGAAGCAGTCGTGGTAGTCGGGTGCTGCGGGCAAGGGCGAGCACGACGCCCACTCCGCGCCGCGATGGGGCCTGTCGTGGTTGCCGCGCGCGGTCACCACGTCACCGGTGAAGCGGTCGAGCGCCGCCTTCGCGGCTGCCACCTCGGCCGGCCGTGCCTCGGCGGTGACGTCGCCGTTGACGACCATCAGCTCGGCACCCTGCGCGTTGGCGTCGTCGACGACAGCATCGAGCATGAATCCCCAGTAGGGATCGGCCGGATCGACCGAGAGGCCGGGCGGGAACCCGTCCACGAGCAGGCCCGCAGTGGTCTCGCCGACGTGGAGGTCGTTGGCCACTGCCATACGCACCAGGTGACGTCCCGGCGGCGGCCGCAGCGTCGTCACGGTCGCAGGCGCGGTCACGCGGGGGAGTGCAGCGCTGACGTTGACGGCCTTGACGCCGTTCGAGGAGGCCTCGAACCAGTAGGTGGTGCCCGGCGTCAGACCGGTTATCTCGGCGTGGTGGTACGCGGTCGGAGGACCCGGGTCGCGCCACGTCGTCCACGTGGTGGGGTCCGGCGAGGTCCCGTAGCGCACGACGGTGTCGGCCGCCACAGGCACCGGCCGGCCCAGGTCGAAGAGCCGGGTGGGGTCGGCGGTGTACCAGCTGAGCTGGAACGACGTTGTCGACGCCGACGTGACGGTCAGCTCACCGGCGTGGAGATGGACGTCGGTCTGGTTCGACCCCGCCCCGCGCGCGCCCAGCAGCATCAGGACGGCGAACACCCACGTCAGGCCCCCCATGGGAGTCAGGGTATGCGGATGAAGTGTGATGTGGCCAGCGCCGCTGTGACTCGCCCGCGGGGGGCGCCCGCGCGTAGCGTGGGCTCGACGTCAGTTGCACACGAGGGGATCCAGGTGGCGCGCCACCCCAGGTTCGAGGAACACCGCTGGCTCGGCGACAAGGCGACGTTCGTCGTCTACGACTGCGACGACGACGAGCAGTACCAAGCAGTCGAGGCGCTCGCGCTCGAGCAGATCGCGAGCTTCGGGCCCGACACGGTGGACGAGGCGCGCAACCGCGGCTACCGCCCGGTGCCGGGCACGATCGAGGAGCTCGAGCCGGCCGGCTAGGTCGCGGGGCCGCCACCGGCAGGCCGCGACGGCCGCGCCGCGAGCCGCGTCGCCTCGGGGAACAGCGGTGACCGTGCGTCGGGGCCGAAACGCGCCTCTTGCGCCAGCGCCGTGGGGTCGCCGGTGACGAGGGCCTTCACGATCGCCACGTCGCGTGGTTCGACGAACATCCGCGAGTGGATCAGCAGCGTCGGCAAGGCAGCGAGGGTCGTGAACCGCACGCCGTGATGGGTGACGTCGCGACTGCAGGTCGCCCGCGTGAACACGTACAAGGCATGCACAGGCAGGCGCCGCCCGCACACCTGCTGCACTCGTGACTCGAGGTATCTCGCCTGCTGGCCGAGGCGCAGGTACGCCTCCGGCGCGATCGCGCGGCCCCCGACCCGCACTGCGCGGTCGTCCACGGTGGCTCGGCCGCGGATCGGGTCACCGGCTATCACGTAGACGCCGCCCTGACCGACGAGGACGTGGTCGATGCGTCCGTGGCGGGTGTTGACGCTGTGGATCGCGGTGTATCCGCCGATCTCGTCGAGCACCATCTCGAGCGTGTCCGAGCCCGGGACCGCCCCACCGCGACGTGAGCGGCCGGCGACGTACATCGCCACGATCGCGGCAACGGTCGCGATCCCCACGACGGCGAGGACGACGACGTTGCGGGCGACCACGCCGCCGACGTCGGGCCTGACGACGGCGGCGAGGTCGATCACCACGAACAGGACCAGCACGCCTGCCCCGAGCAGCAGCGCACGCCGCCCCGCACCGTCGACCCTTGCTCGCTGTGTCTGCATCGCCGTCGTTGTCGACACATGGGTCTGATTCCCTTGAGCGGCCATAGGCCGCGGGACCTACGCCACGTGGGCCCGCTGTTCAGGCGTCGCGGGCGCGGAACACTGCCCAGGCGACGCCCAGCGATGCTGCGAACCAGGCGGCGAGCACGAGCGCGGCGCGCCAGGCGGGGATCACGTCGGCTGCCGCGCCACCGAAGCCGGCCGCCGGGTCGGCGAGACCGGAGACGTGTTGGAGCGCCTGCACGTTGGGGGTGATGAGCACGAGCCGGACGTAGGGGATCAGTGCGAGCACACCTTCGCCGATGCTGAGGCCGACGGCGATGCCGGCCGCGGCAGCGGGCGAGCGCGTCACGACTGCGAGCATCGTCGCGATCGCGACCCACACCGCGACGACCAGGCTCCCGCGCAGCCACGTGGACGCCGCCGTCGCCACCCACGGACCGCCGATCGGGCTGGCTGCATCGGCGGGCAGGAGCGGTTGAACGGCGGCCACGAGCAGGAGCGCCGCTGCGAAGACGGCGAGACTGCCCGCGACCGACAGCGCCACGAGCGCAGCCACCTTGGCGCTGAGCACGCGCCCACGGCGTGGCTCGCGCACCAGGGTGGTGGCCATCGTCGACCACGAGTACTCGTTGCCGACCGCGATGGCGGCGAGGATCGCCACGAACAGCGTGATCTGGTTCACGGCGAGCTGGCCGGCGTACACGTAGCCGGCGGGTGCCTTGATCATGTCGGTCAGGGCAGCCAGGGACTCCGCGCCCGGCATCGCGGCCGCCGTGGAGCGCGCGACGACGGGCACGATCACGACGGTGAGCGTGACGAAGCCGACCGCGCCGGCGAGGAGACCGAACGGCAGCTTGCGCAGCGTGAGCTTGGCGAGCTCGGCGCGGACGAGGCTCAACCGCGGCCCCCTGCTGCAGACCCGTCGGTTCCCGTGAGCTGCAGGAACACATCCTCGAGCCCGGCCCGCACCGGTTCCAGGCCGCTGAGCCACACACCGGCCTCGCCCAGGATCCGGGTGACCGCCGACGGGTCACCGCACTCGACGGTGAACGGGTTCGCGCCGAGCACGCGAACTCCGGCGCAGCTGAGCAGCGCAGCCGGATGTCCGGGATCGGCGCCGCCGAGGTCGACGCGCCACGCGCGTGGCCGCACGAGCAGATCCCCGATCGGGCCCGACCAGACCAAGCGGCCCTTGTCGATGATGCCGACGTGGTCGCACAGCGCCTGCACGTCGGCGAGCTGGTGGCTGGAGATCACCAGCGTGGCCCCCCTGTCGCGGACCCCGTGGAGCACCTGGCGCAGCGCCTGCTGTCCCGCAGGGTCGAGGCCGTTGGCAGGCTCGTCGAGCACGAGCAGGTCGGGGGAGCCGAGCAGTGCGCCCGCGACGGCGAGCCGCTGGCGCATTCCGAGGGAGTACTGGGAGACGGGCTTGCGGCCCGTGTCGGCGAGGCCCAGGCGCTCGAGCAGGCCGTCGACGTCGCCGCGGCCGCGGCGGCCGGCGAGGTCGGCCATGACGCGCAGGTTGGCGCGCCCCGAGAGCGGCGGGTACGGCGCCGGTGCCTCGACGACTGCGCCGATGCGGCCGCGCAGCGCCGGGAGGCCGTCGGGCACCTCCGTGCCGAGCACCTGCATCCTGCCGGCATCGAGGCGCACCAGACCGAGCAGCGACCGCAGCGCGGTCGTCTTGCCGGCGCCGTTGGGGCCGAGGAATCCGAAGATCGACCCGGCCGGCACTTCGAGGTCGAGTCCGTCGAGGGCGGCCGTTCCGCCGTAGCGCTTCACGAGGCCGCCGGCAGCGACTGCGAGGGGGGCCGGCATCGTCGGTGATGGTAGCGATGCGCTGGCCATGCCTCGGGCGCGCCGCGGGCGTCGCCGTCTGCCAATCTTGGGCGATGCAGCAGGACCCCAGCGACCTGGGTCTCGAGGACGGCCACGGCTCCACTCATCCGGTGGCGCCGCCGTCGCCGCCGTCGCCGCCCAGAGGGACCGCAGCCGCCGCGAGCGCCGCTCCGGGAGACCGCGCGGCGCCGGGCCGGATGGTGGGTGCTGACGATTCCGGCGACACCGATGCCGCTTCCACTCGGAGCCGCGTCGACCAGCTCGGCCGCCATGCGTGGGCGCTCGTCGGCATCGGCCTGAGCGCGGTGGGCGTCCTCTTCCTCGTGTCGCAGATGTCGTGGCTGGTGGCTCCGGCCGTCCTCACGGGGATCATCGGCGTCATCGCAGCCGCGCCCGTGGCGTGGCTCGCGCGACGGGGTGTGCGCCGCGGCCTCGCGACAGTGGTCGTCTACGTCGTGATCGTCGCGGTCGTCGTCACCACCTTCGTGTTCGTGGGTCGTTCGTTCGTGTCCCAGGTCGGCGAGCTCACCCTCGACGTGCCCCAGCTCGGCGAGGACCTCGCCGGTCAGCTCGACGATCTGCGCCAGCGCATCGAGACGGCGTCGCCCGCGGCGGCAGATGCCGTGGACCGCTTCCGGCAGTCGGTCGTGGAGAGCACCTCGAGCTTCGGCGCTGACCTCGCCGACTCGGTCTTCGGTCTCGTCGGTGCCGGCATCGGGATCCTGACCGGACTGATCCTGGGACTGATCCTGTCGTTCATCGTCGTGAAGGACCTGCCCAAGCTCACGATGGGGATGAGACGCTGGCTCGCCCGTCCTGAGAACATGCGCGCGCGTGGTGCGGCCGCTGCCATGGCGCGCTCGGTCACGGGGTTCGTCCGCGGACAGCTGCTCGTCGCCGTGATCGTCGGGTTGATCAAGACCGTCGTCTTCTGGCTCCTGGGCCTGCCCTACTTCGTGCCGCTCGGCGTCCTCTCGGGCGTGGGAAACCTGGTGCCCGGCATCGGGCCCGTGATCGTCGGCATCCCGCCGGTGCTCGTGGCCTGGTCGCAGGGCGGTGTGGCGTGGGCGCTGCTCACCGCCGGCGCCCTCGTGATCGTGCAGCTCGCGTCTGCCTGGTGGTTCCATCCGCGCCTGGTCGGAACCGTGATCGAGCTGCCGACGCTCATCGTGATCGTGGCACTGGTGATCGGAGCGGTCTCGTTCGGTTTCCTCGGCCTCATCGCAGCGGTCCCGGTCGCGGCAGCGATCCGCGATCTGGTGCACTGGCTCCTGCTGCCCGCCGACAGCCTCGAGGACGAGCTCGACGCCATCGACGAGCGCAAGACCCCCCAGCGGCGGCGCTTCCGCGCCTCGCGCCGGCAGGCC
>JAIBAC010000190.1 GCA_019695375.1 Acidimicrobiia bacterium | reverse complement strand
TGCACAGACCGCGCCCGCGGTGGCAGATCGCCTGGTCCGCTCGACGGCCGTGCTGGCCGCGGGCGCGCTCGTCGCGCGCGTCACCGGGCTCCTCCGGTGGGTGGCCGCCGCGTTCGCGATGGGCGCGACCGCTTCACGCCTCGCCGACTCGTACCAGTTCGCGAACACCGCCCCGAACCAGCTCTACGAGCTGGCTTTGGGGGGAATACTCACGAGCGTCCTCGTGCCGCTCTTCGTCGACTCACTCGCGAACAAGGCCGAACGCGAGGCGTGGCGCGACGTCGCCAACGTGTTCTGGACGTCGCTGGTGGCCGGCACCGTCGCATCGGTCGCCCTCGTGTTCGCGGCTCCGCTCGTGTTGCGCATCACGGCATCGGGGTTGGAGGGCCGCGACTTCGACCTCGCCGTGACGCTGCTGAGGATGTTCGCGTTCCAGATCCTCTTCTACGCCCTCAACGCCCTGTGCGGTGCGGTGCTGAACGCGCGGCGGCACTTCGCGGTGCCTGCGTTCACGCCCGTCCTGAACAACCTCATCACGATCGCCGTCTACCTGTGGTTCGCCGCCGAGCTCGCGGGACCGCCCACCACGGACCTGAGCACCGGTCTCGTCTGGCTCCTCGGGTTCGGCACGACGGCCGGGGTCGCCGCCATGGCGCTCGCGAACCTGCCGGCCCTGCGGCACCGTGCCCACTTGCGCCCCTACATCAACCTGCGCGCACCGATCCTGCGGCGGCTCCTGTCGCTGTCGGTCTGGACTGTCCTGTACGTGGTCACCAACCAGGTCGGGTTGATCGTGATCCAGCGCCTCGCATCGGACCAGCAGGGCGCGTACGCGGCGTGGAACTACGCGTTGCTGTTCTTCCAGCTCCCCAACGGCCTCTTCGCAGTCAGCGTCGTGACCGCGCTGCTGCCGTCGCTGGCCGAACGTTGGGCGCTCGGAGACCTCGACGGCATGAAGCAGCGCCTCGGTGAGGGCCTGCGCCTCGTCGCGTTCCTCGTCATCCCGGCCGCGATCGCGCTCGGCGTGCTCTCGTACCCGGTCATCGCCCTCTTCTTCGGGTACGGCAACTTCGACAGCTCCGACACGTCCCTGGTGGCGAAGGTCCTCACGTACTTCGCTGTCGGGCTCGTACCGTTCACGCTGTTCATGCTGGCGCTGCGCACCTTCTACGCCATGAAGGACACGCGCACGCCGTTCCTGGTCAACCTGGTCGCCACCGCCGCCGCCGTCCCGCTCTACGTCCTGCTCAGCGCCCCGATGGGGATCTACGGCGTCGCACTCGGCTACGCGCTGTCATACGTGATCGCCGCGATCCTCGCGTGGTTGGTGCTGCGCCGCCGCCTCGGAAAGCTGCTCTCGGGCTCCGACGCGAGTGCCATCGGCCGGATCCTGCTGGCGTGCGTGCCCTTCGCGGCGGTGATGGTCGCCGTGCTCGTCGTCAACGACGTTTTCAACTCGGACTCAAGCCTGGTGTGGTACGTAGCCGAAGTCCTGATCGGAACACTGATCGGTCTCGTGGTCTACATCGGCTCCGCCCGATTCCTCGAGGTCGACGAGGTGAGTCACCTCAAGTCCCTGTTGCGCAGGAGACGCACTTCCGATGCAGCCGAGCAAGACGAGCCGAGCACTGCCGGCGAACCGGGCGCGGGCGGCGACGCTCCCGGGCCTGCATCGTGACGAGCGCGGTCAGACGACGACGTTCTTCCTCAAGCTCGTGGTGACCATCGCCGTGGTCGGCTTCGTCGTCCTCGACCTCGGTGGTCCGCTGCTCGCCCGGATCCAGATGGACAACGACGCCCGCAACGCGACGAGCGAGGTCACCAAGCTCTACGGCACGTCCGGGGGCGACGTCGACGCGGTCCAGGCGCGCCTCGAACAGCAACTCGAGGGGACCGGGGTCACGGTCGCTGCCATCGAGGTGACCCCACCCGAGGTCAAGGGCGGCGACTCCGTGCTGCACATCACGTACCAGCGCGACGTGAAGTCCTGGTTGTTCGGCCGCCTCGGCCCGCTCAAGGACTGGTACCACGTCGAGGTCACGACCGACACCGACGTGAAGGTCGCGCCTCTGCCGCGGAAGGGAACGTGACCACGGCCTGCTAGCCGCGGCGCCGGCGTCGCCGCCGAGGTGGCAGATGCCGCCCCGGTGAGCCGCTGCCATCGATCCGGCGCAGAAACTGCGTACCCTTGGCGGAAGCGTAGAAAGGGCCGCGCAGCTTGGGCTGCCGCCGATCCCGGAGTCTCTGGCGTGCCCGAGAAGACGGCACAGCTACTGGGCAGCCGTTACCTGCTGCATGAACCGATCGCTCGTGGCGGCATGGCCGTCGTGTGGCGAGGTACCGACACGCGCCTCGGCCGCAAGGTCGCGGTGAAGGTGCTCCACGCCCGCCTCGCCTCCGACGCCAACTTCCGCGAGCGGTTCCGGCGCGAGGCCGTGTCGGCGGCGTCGTTCAACCACCCCAACATCGTCACGGTCTTCGACACGGGCGAGTCGGGCGCCTCGCACTACATAGTGATGGAGCTCGTCGAAGGTCCGTCGCTGTCACGGCTGCTGGGCAAGTCCGGAACCTTGACGCCCGGAGAGACGGTCACGCTGCTGCGCGCCGTGCTCAGCGGGCTCGCGTACGCGCACGACCGCGGTGTCGTCCACCGCGACATCAAGCCGGCGAACATCCTGCTGTCGGCGCGGGCGGCCGCAGGTGCGGTCAAGCTCGGCGATTTCGGCATCGCGCGCGCACACACCGCCACCGACCTCACAGCGACCGGCGCGATCATCGGTACCGCGTCGTATCTCGCGCCGGAGCAGGCCGAGGGCAAGCCCGTCGACCACCGCGCCGACCTGTACTCGCTCACCTGCCTCGCATACCGTGCTCTCGCCGGACGGCTCCCGTGGGTGGCCGACAACGAGCTCGGGGTCGCGCTGGCACGCACCATGAAGCCGCCCGCACCGCTCGAGCAGTTCGCCCCCGGTGTGCCGGCCCGCCTGCTCGCCGTCGTGGAGAAGGGCCTGCGCCGCAACCCGTCGGGCAGGTACCAGTCCGCGTCCGAGATGTCGGCCGCTCTGCGGGGCATGCACAGCGAGCCGATCCGCCTCGAACCGCGCACCGAGGAACGCCGGACCGTGACCGCTCCGGTCGCGGTCTCGACGGGTTCGCCTGCGAACCGCAACGGCAACGGTGTGCCCGCGGCGGCGGCGACGCCTGTGACCCCGCCCTCGCAGAGGCCCGGTCGCCGGAGCACAGCTCGTGCTCGCGGCTCCGAGCAGGAGCGCCCGCGCCCACGTACCACGACCAGGACACCCGGCACCGGGGCCCCGGCCACGGCGCCGCCCGCTCGCCGGGCGCCGGCCCGGCAGGCCCCCCTGCCTGTGCACTACCGCCGCCGCAGGGCACTCGTGGGGCTCGCCGCTGTGATCCTCGTCGCCGTCGTCGTGCTCTTCGGCCTGCAGCCGTCGCGGACTGCCGACCAGACGGCTCCCACGGCACCGGCAGCGGGCGCGACCCCCGTCACACCGGCCTCGGTCCGCGACATGGACCCGCGGCCCCGTGGCGACGGGAGCGAATCCCCCTTGCAGACCCAGTCCGTCACCGATGGCGACCCCGACACCAAATGGAGCACCGACAAGTACAACTCGCCGCAGGACTTCACGGGCCTCAAGGACGGTGTCGGGCTCGTGTTCGAGTTCGACAACCCCGTGACACCACGCGAGATCACGACCCTCGTGACCCCCGACACCTCATTCGAGTGGCGCACATCCGACGACGGCGACACGAGCAAGCTCGACGGGTGGGAGCGCGTGCCCGACACCGAGGTGACCGCCGACGGCCAGTCCCCGGTGCAGGTGACGTCGGTGACCGGGGACCGCACAGGGCGGTACTGGCTTCTCTGGATCACCGGCGTGTCGCGGATCTCGGGCGGCCGCGGGCAGTCGTCGGTGTTCGAGGTCCGGTTCGGCGGTGGCTGATCCCGACGACAAGGCGCTCGTCGCCGCGGCCGCCGGCGGTGACAGCGACGCTTTCGCGGCTCTGTACCGGCGCCACCGCGACCGCGTCTTCCGCGTCGCGGCCGGAATCATGTGCGACCGTGAAGCCGCCCTCGACGTGACCCAGGACGTGTTCTGCAAGCTCGTCGGTGTGCTCGGCCGCTACGACGGCCGCGCCGCGTTCACCACCTGGCTGCACAGGGTGACCGTGAACGCCTGCTACGACGTGTTGCGGCGCAGGACCGCCATCGCGACCGCCGACCCTCACCTTGCCTCCGGCCGGCCGGAGTCCACCCCGGAGGCGGACACCGCCGCAGCGGTCGACGTGCGGACGGCGCTCGCGCTCCTGCCCCTGGACCAGCGCAGCGTGGTCGTGCTCGTCGACATGGTCGGTTTCACGTACGCGGACGTCGCCGATGCCCTCGGCGTCGCTGTGGGTACCGTGAAATCCCGGCTCGCCCGTGGACGCCTGCGGCTCGCCGAACTGCTCGATCCCGGGAACACCGGATCGGCCTCGCACCGTCGTAGTAGCGGAGGTCCTGGCCTTGGATGAACCGACGACAGAGGACCTGTCGGCGTTCCTCGACGACGAGCTCGGCACCGCCGACCGCGAGCGGGTCGAGAGCATCCTCGCGACCTCGGCCGCGGCGCGTGCCGAGCTCGACCGCCTCGCATACGCCCGCGACCAGGTCCGAGCAGGGGCCGAGCACTTGTCCGCCGCCGAGTCGGCGGCCCTCGACGCGGAGGTGCTCGCCACGCGTCCGCTCGGGGCCGTTGCCGGCGTGCACACACCTCCGGCGCGTCGCAACCGCACCAGCCCACGAAAGCGCGGCCGGCCCTCCTGGCCCTACTTCGCGGCTGCCGCGTCGATCGCCGTCGTGCTGAGCCTCGGCATCGTGGTGCTTGCTCAGCTCGTCGGGCGCGACACCCGTACCGACTCGGCTGCGCCACCGCGGTCGGAGGCGCCCACGAACACGGGCCCGCGTACCGAGGCGCTCGATGTTCGCCCGGACCCCGGTGCGCAGCCACGGCAGGGCGCCGCGCCGCCGCAGCCGGAGCCGGCCCCGTATGTCGCGCCGGCGCCTGAGCTCTACCTGTCGGGCGTCGCCGTCGCCGACGCCGCGGGCCTGGGCAGGCTCGTGCAACCCGGGCCCGCCCCCTCGTGGAGCCGTGTCGAAGGCATCGCCGACCTCGCCGACCTCGGGGCCGGTGCCGGCATCGACCGCGCCGAGCTCGAGGCCTGCCTCGGTGCCGCCGGTCCCGGGGTTCCCGTCCGTGTCGACGTGGGCACCTACGCCGGCACTGCGGCGTTCATCGTCGTCCTCGCCGATCCGGCCACGTCCGCTCGTACCGCCGTGGCGGTCTCGCGTGGGGTGTGCACTCCGCTCGCGGCATCGCAGCCGCCGCCGTGACGTCGACCATGAACGGCGCTCCGGGGGCGGTCTGTAACAATGTGGGACGGCACCGCGGGCACCAGCGCGCCGGAAAGGACCGTCCGTGACCGACAAGCCCGAGCAACCGGGACCCCCGCCCGAGGGTTCCGACAGTCCGGCGGAACCGGCCGCGAACACGCCGGACGCGCGTGGCGCCGATCGACCCACCCCTCCGCCGGCACCACCACCGCAGGCGCCCGCGCGCCCCAACGGCGGAGTCTCGTGGCCCGCGCCACCTCCACGCCCGCCAGGCCCAGCCGGCCCCGGTCCCGGCGAGACCACCGGTGAGACCGCGTCGGTGGCGCCTGGACCAGGCCCCGCCGGTGTCACCCCAACGCCGGCGTCCACCCCGCCCACGTCGGCAACCCCACCGCGGCCGTCCCCCGGCCCGGGCGCGAAGCCGCCGCAACAGCCGCCGCCGGCGCCACCACCACAGGACCAACCCCAGCCGTCACCGCCACCAGCCCCACACGCTCGGCCGCAGCCGCAACCGACCGCGCCACCTACTCCACAGGCCCAGCCCCAGCCCCCACCGACTGCACCGGTCGAGTCCCAACCGCCGACGACCCCGGCACCGACTCCGGCACCGACGCCGTCGGCGCCGACGCCGGCACCACCACCGC
>JAIBAC010000189.1 GCA_019695375.1 Acidimicrobiia bacterium | reverse complement strand
CGATCCCGGGGGGAGGCGGCGCGAACGTGAGCGGCGCCGCAGGTGGCCGGTCGAGGACCGCGACCCCGGCGGTTTCAGGGCGCGGCGGTAGAGCCGTCACCGGGGGAACCGCTGGAGGCAACCCGGCGACGCTCGTCGCGCCGATGCCCAAGAGGTGGCCGGAACCCTCGGAGGCTGGGAGCCCGCGGGGCACCTGAGCGGCGCCGGGTGCATCGCCGTTGGCTGGGGGCGGCCCGGCACCGGGTGGGTCTTGGGCACGACGCTCGGGTTCGGCGCGCTTGGAGTGCTTGCCGACGTAGTCGCGCATCGGTGAACCAAGGTAGCAGCGCGCGGGCACGTGCTGGTGAATTCCTGCAAGTACCCCGGTGTCGCCCGGTTCAGGTCAGGTGAGCGCCCACGGTGGAGTCCAACAGGCCGATCACGCGGCCGAACACGTCGGTGGCGAGCGACGCGTCGAACGTGTCGGAGTCCTCGTCGAGGAAGTCCGAGACCGCGTCGGGATAGGTGAAGACCTGGCCGCGGTCGTCGAGCTCGGTGGCGAGGCGTTCGACCTCGTCCGCGTCGCTGTTGTCGCCGGCGCCCGCCACGATGACCTGGGTCGCGCAGGTGATCGCAGCGGCCTCCTCGAGCGCGACGCGGGTCCTGACGCTGCCGTCGGGGAGCTCGACCTTGCCGAGCACGGGATCGATGGCGCAGAGGCAGCGGAACCGGTACGGCCTCCGTGCGGCGAGAAGCATCGCGAGCCTTCCGCCGTGGCCGAGTCCGACGACCCCCACCCGGTCGGGGTCCACGCCGTGGCCGGCGGTCACGAAGTCGACCGCGTCCTCGAGGTCGGCGAGCATGCGTCCGTCGCTGAAGACCGCGTCCACGTCTACGCGCGCTATCCCCTCCGTGCCGGCCTCCACCCCCGAGCGGTAGTAGAGGTCGGGCACGATGCACGCGTAGCCCATGCGCGAGATCGCGTGCCCGAGCTCCTTGACCGAGGGCGTGAGCCCCGCGATGCCGTGCGCGACCACCACGGCCCCGGTCCTGCCGTCGACGTCCGGCTGGGTGAGCCACGCGTCGAACTGGTCACCGCGGCCGGGGACCGACCAGTTCCGGAACATGACCTCGTTGCGCCCCTCGCCCTTCATCACCGCCATGTCTTGGCCGTCCTCCGTCTCTGTCCCGAACAGTCGCCGATCACATGTGTGCCACCGCGGAGGTCTCCTCCACGCCACACCATCACAGACCGAGCTCCGATGCGATCAGCTGCCGCTGGATCTCCGATGTTCCCTCGCCGATCTCGAGCACCTTCGCGTCGCGGTACATGCGCGACACGGGGTACTCGTCCATGTAGCCGTAGCCGCCGAAGATCTGGGTCGCAGACCGTGTCGCATCGACCGCCGCCTCGGACGCGTACAGCTTGGCGATCGCGGCCTCCTTCTTGAAGGACCTGCCCTGGTCGCGCAGCCATGCAGCCCGGTAGGTGAGGAGGCGGGCGGCGTCGACGGCGGTGGCCATGTCGGCGACGCGGAACGCGACCCCCTGGTTCTTGCCGATCGGCCGGCCGAACGCGACACGTTCGGTGGCGTAACGCGACGCCTCGTCGAGGCAGCCCTGGGCCATCCCCACCGACATCGCGGCTATCGCGATGCGGCCCTCGTCGAGGATGCGCAGGAAGTTGCGGAAGCCGTCGCCCTCGGCACCGAGCACGTGGTCTGCAGGCACCCGGCAGTCCTGGAACACGAGCCCGTGGGTGTCGGAGGCGCGCCAGCCCATCTTGGCGTACTTGGACTCCACCACGAGGCCCTCGGTCCCGGCAGGGATCACGATGTTCGTGATCTGCGGGCGACCGCCGGCGTCGCGGGACGTCACCGCCGTGATCGTCACGTTCTGCGTGATCGGGGTTCCCGAGTTCGTGATGAACGTCTTGGCGCCGTTGACGACCCATTCGTCGCCGTCGCGCACCGCCGTCGTCCGGGTGGCACCGGCGTCGCTGCCTGCCTCGGGTTCGGTGAGGCCGAACGCCCCGAGACGCCGGCCGCTGACGAGGTCGGGGAGCCAGCGCTTCTGCTGCTCGGGTGTGCCGAAGTACACGAAGGGCGCGGCCCCGAGGCTGACGCCGGCCTCGAGTGTGATCGCCATCGACGCGTCGACGCGGGCGATCTCCTCGATCGCGATGCAGTAGGTGAGGTAGTCGGACCCACCCCCACCGAGGTCCTCGGGGAACGGGAGGCCGAACAGGCCGAGGTCACCCATCGCGTGCACGAGGTCGACGGGGAACTCGCCGGTCGCGTCCATCTCCGCGGCACGGGGTGCGATCGATGTCACCGCGAAGTCGCGCACGACCGCGCGGAACGCCTCCTGCTCCTCGGTGAGATCGAACTGCACGCAGGAATAATCACCTGCAGCGGCCCACGCGGGCAAGAATCGGCGTCATGGTGCACCAGGACCGCCCGAACCGCACGGGCGAGTACGTCGTCCTCGACGGCGAGATCGTCCCGACGTCCGAGGCGCGGATCTCCGTCCTCGACCGCGGCCTGCTCCGCGGCGAGGGCGTCTTCGAGACGGTCCGTACGTACTCGGGCACACCGTTCGCGGTGTCGCGCCACCTCGCACGCATGCACCTCTCGGCAGCAGCCGCCGGGATCCGCCTGCCGCCCGACGCGGACCTCGTGGCGGCCATCGAGGATGCGTGCCGCGCCAACGGGTTCGCCGAGACCAGGGTCCACCTCACCGTGACCGGCGGGCCCGGCGGGCCGGCACCGGACCCGATGGGAGACGTCGACCCGACGACGATCGCACTCGCCGGTGAGCTCCGCGACACGACCGGCACCGGCGAGGTCACGGCCGTGACCCTGCCATGGGTGCGCCACGAGGGCGCGGCGCTCACGGGCGTGAAGCCGACGTCGTATCTCGACCACTTGATCGGCCACAAGTGGGCTCAGGCCCGCGACGCCGACGAGGGCCTGTGGCGCAACGGTGCCGGGGACGTCACCGAGGCGACGGGCTCGAACCTGTTCGTGGTGCGCGACGGCGTCGTGATGACTCCCCCGGTGTCGGCGGGCCTCCTCCCCGGCGTCACACGCGACCTCGTGCTCGAGCGCTGCCGCGCACGTTCCGTGCCGGTCCTCGAGGGACCTCTGACCGTCGACGACGTGCGTGGCGCCAGCGAGTGCTTCCTCACGTCGACCACGAAGGAGGCGGTCGCCGTCGTCAGCGTCGACGGCGTCGTGATCGGCGACGCCGGCCATCCCGTCGTCGACGCGGTGCTCGCCGACTGGCGCCGGTGGGCGCCGCGGCACCCCGATCCGTGACCGACTACGGCTGCGGTGGCGGTGCGGGTGCGAGCGACGTCGCCGCCAGCCAGTCGAGCCAGCCCAGGTAGACGGCCCACGCACCGGGATCGGTGAAGCTGAGGTGCATCATCGGTCCGGTGACGGCGGCCGGACCCGGGTACCTCGGCACGCGGTAGGCGCCCGAACCCCCCGTGTAGTCACCGGCCGAGGCGAGGACGGGGAGGTGGGTCAGCCCGATGAGGCGCTCCGTGGAGAAGTTGGGGACGATCGCGTCGCCCTCGCCGTAGACGATCGCGAGGGGACGCTGGTCCGCCTGGATCGCGTCGGTGAAGTTGCCGGCGTCACCTGGGTCGATCATGAACTGGCATGCCGCGATCGCCGCCGCGACGTCGACGCCGGTGGCGCCCGTGGGAATGACGCCGTCGAGGTGGAGCGGCTTCCAGATCACCGAGCCGGTGAGCGTGCTCATGATGCCCATCCCCGGCACCTGGAACATCGCGGCCGACAGGTGGGGTTCGAGCGCGAGGAGCTCGAGGCCGAGCACACCGCCCATCGACGTGCCCTCGACCACCATGCGATCGGGGTCGAGGTCGGGCCGTCCGTCGCCGCCACCACCGGTGAAGGTCGCGAACGACGTGGGCGCGATGTCGAGGCCGGCGAGGGATGTGCGCACCGCCTTCACGAGCGACACGAAGTCGATCGCCGACTGGATCGGGATCGCGATGAGCCGTGCGATCTGCGCCGGCCTGCCGAGCAGGTCGATGTACCCACCCTCGACGGGGCCGCGCCAACCGTGCTGGGGATGGTCGATCGCGATGGTGGCGATGCCGCGCCGGGCGTTGGGCACGGCCGCGACCAGCATGGTCTCCTTCACGGTCGTGATGCCGTGGCTGTAGATCGCGACGGGTGCGGGCGTGTGGGCGGCGCTCGAAGGCAGGGTCATCACGAACGGGACCCACTCGTCGTGGCCGGCATCGGGGTCCCACCGGATCCCGCCGGTGTCGGGGTCGCGGAAGTCCGTGAGGCGAACCCGTCCGGTGACCAGCGCGCCGACGTCGGGGCCGCCGAGGGGAACGGCACGGACGTCGATCACGGGGTGGTCGTCGGCGCGCGCCCGGGCAGTCAGCATCTGCTGACCGCCCGTCGCGTCCTCGCGCGAGCGGACGGTGAACCCGGTGATCGCCACCACGGCGGTCTCGTCGATGCCGTGGGCTGCCACGGCGTCGAGGAGGGGCCGGTGGTACTCCACCCAGCGCGGCGCCGCGGTGGCGTCGATCACACGCTGGAACGACTCCGCTCGCGGCACGGCGCTGCCGTCCTGGTGGCGCAGGGCGGACGTGAGCACCGCCACGTAGCGGTGCCCCCAGTCGAACCTCCCGACCGGCCACGCGCGGATGACCGTCGCGGCGGGATCGTGCGTGCGCGCCTGCACGTCGAGGCCGGCGTGGATCGGGACGCGCTCGCCGGAGATGAGGTCGAACACGGCGAGGGCGTCACCGCCGTCGTCGGGCAGCGTCGCCGCGTCGAACGGCGCGTCGATCTCGAAGAGCAGCGGACCGAGAGCGGAGAAGCCGTCGTGGCCGCCGAAGATGCGCGACGGCGCCACCTCGGCCGGGAGCTGGTCGCGCATGGCCTTCGGCCAGACGTCGTCCGACACCGAGAGGCGCACGCCGGTGGGCGACGCAGGATCGCGCCGCGTGAACACGTCGGACGGGAACGGCAGCACGCAGCCGGTGGCGTGCACGGGGTTGCACGACATCGCGCTCCACTGGCGTGCGACGCCCCTACGCGTGGCCGCGGCGGGGTGGCCGTCCGTCGCCGCGGCTCCGGGTGCCACGACGAGGGAGGCGGCGAGCGCGACGAGCAGCGCCACGATCCCGAGGTGACGACCCACACGTCGCCGCTTCCCACGCGACTGGCACCCACGCGGTGCGATCACCGACACACCTACCCCCGAGCCGAGAGGTGCAGCCCCCAAGGTGCTGCACTCGGCAGACCTCCGTGAGCGTAGTGCGCACCGGACATGCGGGCACATTCCGCCCACGGGTGACCGGCGTCGACGACCCGTTGAGGTAGACCGGTGGCGTGCCGGCACGCTCCCGAGTCCACGCCCTGCTCGTCACAGCCGGCGGGGTCGCGCTGTTCGCGTCGCTGTTCCTGCCGTGGCACATCCACGGCACCGTCGCTGGGATCGCAGGCTTCCGACTCATCGACGTGGGGATGAACCTGCGGCGCAACACCGGCGTCGGCCCGCCGCCGTGGGCGCTCGCGCTCGGATACGTCGTGCCGCTCTGCGGGGCGGGCGCCCTCGTGGCCCTCGCCGCCGGGGCGCGGCACGGGGCGGCCGTGGCCCAGCTCGCCCTCGCGGCGATCGCGGCGGCGGTCACGCTCGTGGCCCAGTGCTACCTCGCCTGGGATACCGGCCCCGTCATCGCCATCACTGGCGCCGCCCTGCTCACGGCGGGAGCCGTCGTGGGACTGGTGCACCCGGCGGTGAGCGGCGCCTAGCGCAGCTGCTCGACCTCGCCGTGGCCGACGGCGACCTCGTGACCGTCTGATTCGCGGACGACGAGGGACCCGTCGGGCGTGACCCCGACTGCCGTCCCCTCGACGACGACCGACCGCGTCGTGTGCATGCGCACGCGCACTTCGGTGCCGAGCGTCTCACAGCGCGTGGCGTACTCCTCGAGGAACACCGGCGCGCCGGCGCCGCCGGCTTCGATCGAGGCGAGACGGGTGTCGAGCCGCTCCAGGAACCCGGCGAGAACCGAGGAGCGCGCGACGTCGTGGCCGGCCTCCT
>JAIBAC010000188.1 GCA_019695375.1 Acidimicrobiia bacterium | reverse complement strand
CGAGGCATCGGGTGCGGCGAGGGGCTCTGCCTCGGGGTCGATGGTGATCGTCCAGTGGCAGTGGGGGACGCGGTCGGCGGGCTCGCGCGGTGGGCGGTGCACCGACCGGATCCGGGCTCGCGGGTTGGTCGCGCAAGCCGTCGCGTCGAAGGTCGGGTCCTCGATGTGGTGGCACATCATCAGGACGAACTCGGAGCCGCCCGGCTCGGCGTCGAGGAGGGCTCCGCAGTGGTCGAGCCAGAACTCGGCGTGCTCCTCGTCGTCGACGCGGTAGTGGACGTCCATGTACTGGTGCGCGAAGCCGACGTCGAGCTGCAGTGACTTCACGATCGCCGAGACGCCGTCACCGCCGATGCCCATCAGCGATCGCATCCGTGCCGTGTAGACGGGGCTCGCGCCCATCCACTCCTCGATCGCCACGGGCTCCATGGCGTCGGAGCCCGCGTGGATCATCAGCTGAGGCATCAGCGCGCGGTCGATCAGGTGACCGAGCATCATGTACTCGTGGCCGACGCGCACGAGCTCGTCCCGGTTCAGGTGAGCGAGGGGTCGCGGTTTCATCACGCGACGCTACCCGCATGATCACGCCGCCGTGTCGACCAACCCCCTGCGCGCCCTGATGGCGCGATCGGCGGCGCCGAATACGGTGTCCACCGCGATGCCGATCGCGAGGATCACCACCATCATCGCGAGCAGGCCCGCGGCGTCGGACTGGTCGCGGTTGAACTGCAGCAGCGCTCCGACCGAGGGCCTGTTGGCGATGATGACGAGGAGCTCGCCGGCCATGAGGCTGCGCCACGCGAACGCCCACCCCTGCTTCAGGCCGGCGACGTAGCCGGGCATGGCGCCGGGCAGCACGATGTGGCGGAACGCCGCGAACCCACGTGCACCGAGGACCTTGCCCGCCCGCATCCACAGGGGCGGGATGTGGTCGATGCCGGTGATGAGGCCGTTCGCGATCGAGGGCGCCGCCCCGATGACGACGACGAAGAGGATCGCCGTCTCGCTCAACCTGAAGAGCAGGATCGCGAGTGGGAACCACGCGATCGAGGGCATGCTCTGCAGCCCCGTGATCAGCGACCCCACACCGCTGCGGAGCACCTTGCTGCGCGAGACGGCGAACCCGATGACGGTGCCGATCACGATCGCGAGCGCGAAGCCGACAGCGGCGCGCTGCATGGTGATGAGGATCGCCTGCCAGAACGTGGCCGTCGCGGCGGCGTCGAACAGCGTCTCGAACACCTCGACGGGCCCCGGCAGCAGGTAGGGGGGCCGCCACCCGCTCCACACCACGGCCTGCCAGGAGGAGAGCACGAGGCCGATCGCGATCAGCTTGGGCCAGGTGCCGCCCCACAACCGGGAGCGGAGGCTGCTCTTCTCGCTCCGTGGGATCTCGAGGGCGTCGAGTCCGGCGATCTCGGTGTCGAGGACGTCGTCCTCGACACTGGCGGCACGCGGCGGTGTCTCAACGGCCATGGCGTGCGACCTCCTCGCGCAGGCGCGCAGTCACCGCGGCCGTGATCTCGGTGACCTCCACGGACTCGATGCGTCGCGGCCGCTCGAGCGGGACGTCGTAGATCCGGGCGACACGGCCGGGACGGCTCGTCAACACGGCGATGCGGTCCCCGAGGCGCACCGCCTCGCGCACGTTGTGGGTCACGAAGACCACGGTCAGTCCAGTGTCGGACCAGACGCGCTCGAGCTCGTCGTGAAGGAGATCGCGGGTCATGGCGTCGAGAGCGCCGAAGGGCTCGTCCATGAGCAGGATGTCGGCATCCTGCGCGAGGGCGCGGGCGAGTGCCACGCGCTGGCGCATTCCGCCGGAGAGCTCGTGCGGTCGCTTCGACGCGAAGCCGTCGAGCCGGACCCGGGCGAGCAGGTCGAGGGCGCGCTCGCGCGCGTTGCGGCGTGACCAGCCCCGCAACGTGAGGGCGAGCTCGACGTTGGCCGCCGCGGTCAGCCACGGGAAGAGCGCAGGTTCCTGGAACATCAGGGCAGAGCGCCGTCCTGCGGTGTCGATGGTGCCGTCGGTGACGTGGTAGAGGCCGGCGATCAGGTTGAGCAGCGTGCTCTTGCCGCAGCCGGATGCACCGAGGAGGCACATGAACTCACCCGCCGCGATGTCGACGGAGACGTCGTCGAGGGCGAGCACGGCGCTGCGCCCGTCGCCGTAGGTCTTGGACACGCCCGTCACCGTGATGGCTGTCTCCGGCGGGGACGCCGCGGTCGGTCGTGCCTCGCGTGGCGCCATGATCGTGGTCGTGTCCGACATCTGTTCCCCCTCAACCGCCCGTGACGGGCTGTCTGTTCTGCGATTCGAGGACCGTGTTCAAGGGCCCGAGGTCGTAGATCCCGTGCACGTCGGTGCTCTCGAGGAGCCCGACGTCGTGTGCGTCCTCAGCAGCGGTGTGCAGCGACGTCGCGACCGGGTCGCACGTGAAGGTCAGCTTCGCCCACGCGGTGCGGACGACGTCGTCGGGCAGGCCCTTGCCCGTGAGCTCGACGATCGCGTCGTCGACCAGGCGCTGGGCGGCGCCGGGGTCGGCGGCAAGGTGGTCGATCGCACGGATGTGGGCCCTGAGCACCTTCTGCACGAGGTCGGGGTGGGCGTCGAGGAAGTCCTTGCGCACGACGAGGTTGGTGGTCACGAAGCGTCCTGCGGGCCAGAGCGAGCGCTCGTCGACGAGCACCTTGCCGCCACCCTCCTGCACCAGGCGTGTCGCCCACGGCTCCGGCACCCATGCGCCGGCGATGTCGCCGCTCTGGAAGGTCCTCAGGGTCTGCGCGTTCTCCTGCGGCCGGATCGACACGTCGCCGCCGCCCTGCATGTCGGTTTCGAGACCGTGGTCCTTCAGCCACGAGCGCAGGGCGACGTCCTGGGTGTTCCCGAGCTGGGGGGTGGCGAGCACCTGCGCCTCGAGGTCGGCCACCGATGCGACCTCCGGCCTGACGACGAGTGACGCGCCGCCGGAGGTGGCGCCCGCGATCACGCGGACGGCGTCACCGCCGGACTTCTGGAACGCGTTGATCGACGGGTTGGGGCCGATGTAGGCGAAGTCGACCGCACCCGAGAACAGTGCCGAAACCGCGTCCGGCCCGGCCCTGAACGTCGACGCGCTCACCTGTGCATCGGCGCCGAGCGCGTCGGCGAAGTACCCGTTGGCGACCGCGGCGATCGCGGGAGCGTGGGTGATGTTGGGGAAGTACCCGATCCGGACCGGCACGGGCGCCGGCGCCGCGAGGCCGGTGCCACAGCCCGCGGCGAGGGCTGCCGTCGCCACCAGCGACAGGAGTGCCGTGAGCGCGCGCCGCCGGCGCGTCACAGGGTGCGGTGCAAGAGTCCCCAACGTGTTCCCCAACTTCGGCAGAGCGGTATCCCGCACTAGAGCAATATATCCGACTTATCTCATCGGAAATATCAGGCCAAGAGATGCCAACGTAGCCGGAGTGCGGCTCCCGCGCAAGACCCAGTTTGTTGGAGCACGTGGCGGCCACATGTGGCCGCCACGTGCTCCAACGGCGTGTCGGTGCGCCCGATGCCCGTCTATTCTCGACTTCGGAGGTTGACAATGTGGATCTCGCGCAAGACCGACTACGCCACGCGGGCGGTGCTCGCGCTGGCTCTCGCCGGGGAGGGCGCAACGCTCAAGATCCAGGAGATCGCCGACCGCACGAGCACGCCGCCGGCGTTCCTGGAGCAGATCCTGCCGCAGCTGCGCGGTGCCGGGATCGTCCGCTCCGAGCGCGGCCCCCGCGGCGGCTACCGCCTCAACCACCCACCCGCGGAGATCACGCTCGACCGCGTCGTGCGCGTGTTCGAAGGCCCGCTCGCGCCGATCTCGTGCGCCACGCGGACGGCGGCGGAACCGTGTCCGATGGACGTCGGCTGCTCCCTGCGCGAGGTGTGGGAGGAGGTGCGCGACGCCACGATCGCGATCGTCGACTCCTACACCTTCGCCGACCTCGCGGCGCGGGCCGGTGGGAACTGGACCGAGGTCGCCATCAGCGCACCGAGAAAGACACCGGCAGCTCCTTGATCCCGTTGATGAAGTTCGAGCGCAGGAGCCTGACCTCGCCGGCGAGCTCGAAGTTCGTGAGGCGCGCGAGGAGCTCGTCGAAGAGGATGCGCAGCTCCATGCGCGCGAGGTTCGCGCCGAGGCAGTAGTGCGGTCCGCCGCCACCGAACGCGAGGTGGTCGTTGGGCGAGCGGCGCACGTCGAAGCGGTGTGGATCCTCGAACACGGCCTCGTCGCGGTTCGCCGACGAGTAGTACATGACGACCTTGTCGCCTGCAGCGATGTGCTTGCCGCCGAGCTCGGTGTCGCGCGTCACCGTGCGCCGGAACTGGATGACCGGCGTCGCCCAGCGCAGGATCTCCTCGGTTGCCGTGGACGCGAGCAGCGACCTGTCCGCCTCGAGGACGGCGAGCTGATCCGGATACGTGAGCAGCGCGTGCATGCCCTGGGCGGTGGCGTTGCGCGTCGTCTCGTTGCCTGCGACCGCGAGGAGCAGGAAGAAGACGTCGATCTCGGCCTCGCTGAGGCGCTCGCCGTCGACCTCCTTGTGCACGAGCGTCGACACGATGTCGTCGCGGGGGTTGTCGCGGCGGTCGGCCACGAGGCCGTGGGCGTAGAGGTACATCTCCGCCATCGCCTCCTGGCCGGCCTCCGGTGTCGTCTGGAAGTCGGGGTCGTCGAAGCCGATGAGGCTGTTGGTGAGCTCGAAGATCCGCGCACGGTCCTCGACGGGGACACCCATGAGCTCGCAGATGACGAGGAGCGGGAGCTCGGCGGCGACCTCGGACACGAAGTCGACCTCGCCCTTGTCGGCGATGCTGTCGACGATCCCGCGTGCGAGGTCGCGCAGGTGCGAGTCCATGGCGTCGATCCGCCGCGGAGCGAACCCGCGGTTGATCATGCGCCGGTTGCGGGTGTGCTCGGGCGCGTCCATCCCGATCATCTGCATCCGGAACATCTCGAGGTGCTCCTCGGGGTGGTCCTCGAGCAGGTAGCCGCCGCGCGCCGACGAGTACGTCTCGGCGTCGCGGTTGACCTCGCGCACGTCGGCGTGGCGCATGACCGCCCAGAAGCCGGAACCGTCGGGCTCGTCCTGCCAGTGGACCGGGTCCTCGACGCGCAGCCGCGCGAACAGCTCGTGGGGGATGCCGCCCGCGTACAGGTCGGGGTCCCAGAGGCGTGTCTCGGCGAGAGTGCTGGTCACCGCTTCTCCTTGTCGGGACGGCCGGATCTGGCTACACCTTCGGGGACGCCGCGGTCTCGAGGGTGTCCAAGGCTATTCGAGGGGGAAGTCCGGTGCTGTGGGCGAGACGCAGCTTGGCCGCGATCGTGGTCGGTCTCGCGAGCGCGGCGCCGCTCGCCGTGGCCCCCGCACGGGCGACCGAAGCAGCCGGCACCGACGCGGTGACCGTCGACGCCGCCGCGTGGCCGGGCCGGCCCGCCGTCGGTGTCTCCGGTGAGCTCGACGGTGACGTCGCCGCGACCGACCTCTTCCTCGACGGCCGTCCTGACGCCGTGCGCGGCAGCGGTCGTGTGGACGGGCGCAGCGTCACGTTCGACGTGCGGCGCCTCGCGATCCTGCCGCTGTGGGCAGGCACGGTCAGCGTCGACGGGTACCGGTTGGTGTTCGTCGGCGGCCTGAGGCATCTGTCGGCGACGGCCGTCGCGGGCACCGGCCCCGGCATCACGTTCGCCGTCGACGACCGGGTGCGTGGGCCCGGCGAGTACGTCGACCGCACCGTCACCGCTGACGGGTACACGCGCACAGCGCTTGTCCACGTCCCGCCCGGGTACGTGCCCGACGGCTCCGCGCCGCTGCTGCTGTACCTCCACGGCGCCGGTGCCCCGGCGGGGTGGGCGCAGGACCTGTTCACACGGACGCGTGCGTTCGCCGACACGGTGGCCGCCGCCGACGTGCTCCCCGACGGGATCAGAGCCGAGTGGAACGCCGCACAGGCCGGCGGTGGTCGGCCCGACGACGTCGCCTTCCTGACCGGCCTCGTCGACCGCGTTCAGGCCGGCTTCGGCACCGACGCGCGGCGGACGTACGTGGCGGGCTTCTCGAACGGGGCG
>JAIBAC010000187.1 GCA_019695375.1 Acidimicrobiia bacterium | reverse complement strand
GCTTCTGCGCCCACGGCGAGGGCGGCCGCCTTGCCGACGAGGGCGCCACGGCGCTCGGAGGCCGCCTGCCGGTGAACACCTCCGGTGGCCTGTCGTCGAAGGGCCATCCGATCGGTGCGAGCGGCGTGGCGCAGATCTGCGAGATCGCGTGGCAGCTGCGCGGCGAGTGCGGCCAGCGCCAGGTCGAGGGCGCCCGCGTCGGCCTCACCCAGAACGGGGGCGGCTTCCTCGGCAACGACGCCGCCGCGCAGGCCGTCCACATCCTGGTCGCGTGACGCCGTGGACATCGTGAGGGGAACCGTCGGCGGCAACCTGCTCGAGGCCCGGAGCGGCCGCGGGGACCGGCCGTTCCTGCTCTTCGAGGACGACGTCTACACCTACGCGGACGTCGAGGAGCGCTCGGCACGGGTCGCGAACGGCCTGCGCGAGGTGGGTGTCGAGCAGGGCGACAACGTCGCGCTGCTCCTCCCGAACAGCCCCGAGTTCCTGCTCGCGTGGTTCGGCGCTGCACGCGTGGGCGCCCCGGTCGTGCCGGTCAACGTGGCGCTCAAGGGCGACAGCCTCGTCCACATCGTCGACCACTCCGACGCGTCGACGTTGATCGTGCACGCAGACCATGCAGCGCAGGTGGCACGCGTGCGCGACCGGCTGCCGAAGCTGTCGCGGATCGTGGTGGTCGGCGATGCCGGCGACAGCCTCGACGCTGCGGTCGCGTGGGACGCGGTGCAGCGGGCCGACCCCGCCGACGCGGACGCCGCCGTGTCGCCGACGGACCTGATGATGGTCATGTACACGTCGGGCACCACGGGGCTGCCCAAGGGCGTGACGATCCCGCACATGCAGACCCTCGGTGGCGCGCTGCTGTGCGGCTTCGCGGGCCTCGGCCCCGACGACGTCTTCTACACGTGCCTGCCGCTCTTCCATGCAAACGCGGCGATCATCTCGGTGTGGGGCGCGTTCGGCCTCGGCACCAAGATCGCGGTGGGGCGCCGCTTCTCGGCTTCGCGCTTCTGGGGCGACGTGCGCCGCTACGGCGCCACGCAGTTCAACGCGCTCGGCGCCATGATGCCGATCCTGTTCAAGCAGCCGCAGCAGCCCGGCGATGCCGACAACCCCGTGCGCCTCGTGCTGTCCGCCGCGTGCCCCAAGGACATCTGGGAGGCGTTCGAGGCGCGCTTCGGCGTCGACATCGTCGAGTTCTACGGCACCGTCGAAGGCGGTCTCACGATGGCGGGCCCCGACGCGCCGCCGGGGTCGATCGGCAGGCCACTGCCGATCAACGAGATGAAGGTCGTCGACGACGGCGACCGCGAGTGCGCTCCCGGCGAGGTGGGCGAGCTCGTGTCGAGGCCGGTCGGCGGCGTCGCGTCGGTGGCGTACTACAAGAACCCCGATGCCTCCGCGGCGAAGACCCGTGGCGGCTGGCTCCGCTCCGGCGACCTCGCCTATGCCGACGCCGACGGCTGGCTCTGGTTCGTCGACCGCAAGACCGACAGCATGCGCCGCCGCGGTGAGAACATCTCGTCCTACGAGGTCGAGAAGGCGCTGAACGGCCACCCCGACGTGCTCGAGAGCGGTGTCTTCGCGGTGCCGTCCGACGTCGGCGAGGACGATGTCATGGCGGCGCTGGTGCTCACACCCGGTGCCGGCTTCGACCCCGAGGCGATCCTGCGCCACTGCGAGGAGCACCTCGCGTACTTCCAGGTGCCGCGCTACCTGCGAGTGGTCGAGGTTCTCCCCAAGACCGAGACCCACCGTGTGCAGAAGGCGCCGCTGCGGTCCGAGGGCGTCACCGGCGACACGTGGGACCGCGTGGCCGCCGGCTTCGAGCTGCAACGCTGAGAGGAGGCCCGATGGACGCTGTCGTGCGTTGGGAGGAGGCGCTACGGGACTCCGGTGTCGACGACGCCGGCATCGCGCAGCGCCGCGGGGTGCTCGACGAGTTCTGCGCATTCACCGGCCTCGACGCGGGCGAGGTCGTCGAGTCCTGCGTCGACCGCGAAAAGGGCCGCATAGTCGCCCGGGGGCGCAAGCAGATCGAGGACCTCATCGACGAGTTCGCAGCCGCCGGCACCGGCGGCGACACGCGTGCGTCGACCCAGCGAGCGAACACCGTGCGCAGCTTCCTGATCCACAACGGCGTGCGCGTGCTCGCCCCCAAGGCGCCCTGGTTGTAGGCGAGCGCACTCCCATCTGACTCCGGACGTGCGCACCTGGCAGAATCCGCTCCGACCGACCCGACCGATGCGGCCGCAGGAGCGCAAGTGGGCCAGCTGATCAACGTCGACGTCGCTGCCGGCGCCGATCCCCAGACGCGGACGTTCTACATGGACCGCGGCCTCACAGGCCAGGGTCTGCGTGCGTTCACCAGCCCCGACGAAGCCGACGGCGACCGCTCCGAGGAGCACCTCGCGCGTGCGCTGTTCGCGATCCCGGGCGTGGCCACCGTCTTCGCCTACGACTCCGCGGTGGTCGTCTCGAAGACCGAGTCGGCGTCGTGGGACGACCTCGCCCCCCGCTGCGCGGACGCGATCCGCAACCTCTTCGTCTACTACGACGTCAACCGCGACTGATGCGCCTCGGCCTCACGCTGCCGCTCGTCGCGCTGGCCGCGCGGCAGGCGGTCGAGCTCGGCCGCGATGCGCACGCCGTCGGAGTTCGTGAGGTCTGGCTCGCAGAGGTCGGGGCGATGGACAGCTACGCCCTTGCCGGCGCCCTGAGCCAGGCGATGCCCGACACCCGCTTCGGCACCGCTGTCGTCCCGGCGCAGACGCGCACGCCGGTCGTGCACGCGATGGCGGCCGCGACCCTGAGCCAGCTCACCGGCGGCCGCTTCGTGCTCGGCATCGGTATCTCGTCGGAGAACATCGTCGGCGACTGGGGCGGCCAGACCTTCGACAGACCGGTGCAGCGCATGCGCGAGCACCTCGAGGTGCTGCGCCGCGCGCTCGACGGCGAGAAGGTCGACTTCGACGGGGAGACGCTCTCGATGCACCGCTTCCGCCTGCAGAGCCGGCCGCAGGGACGGGTGCCGATCTACCTGGCGGCCCTCAACCCCGGCATGCTCCGCCTCGCCGGCGCGGTCGCCGACGGCGTGGTCCTCAACATGGTCCCCGAGTCGGCGATGGCCCAGGTGCTGGGAGCGGTGCGCGACGGCGCCGCGGCGGCAGGCCGCGACCCCGGCGAGATCGAGGTCGTGAGCCGCATCCACGTGCACGTGTCCGACGATCCCGAGGCAGACGCGAACATGGTGCGGATGGCGTTCGGCGCCTACGCCGCGACGCTCGGCTACAACCGCTTCTTCCGCTGGATCGGCTTCGACGAGGAGGCGACCACGATCGCCGATGCGTATGCCCGCGGTGACCGCGAAGCCGTGGCAGCGGCGATGACGCCGCGCATGTGCGACGCGATGGCAGTCGTCGGTGACGTGAGCGCCGTACGGCAACGTCTGCGTGCCTACGCCGTGGCCGGTGTCGACACGGTGGTCCTGAACCCGATCTGGCCCGATCCGGCACGTCAGCGTCGCATCCTCGACGACGTCTGGGGTTGCCTCGACGACCTCGACGACACAGGCGAGCTCGGAGTCGTCCGCGGCACGTAGAGCGGAGGTCGGGAACCGGAGCGGCGCTAACCGACCATGAAGTAGCTGGGGTTGTTGCTCAGGTAGACGAACGCGAGCACGATCAGCCCGATGAGGACCACGACCCCGATGACGCCGCAGACGATCCCGGCGGTGCCCATCCCCGTTGGGGCACCCATCTTCTTCGCCTTCGAGCGACCGACGGCACCGAGGATGATCGCGAGAACCCCGCACACCAGCGCGATCCACGAGAGGAAGACGATCAGGCTCAGGATTCCGAGCACGAGCGAGGCGACCTGGAGGCCTTTGCCGGCGGGTGTGGGCGTGACCATCCCACCGTACGGCGGCGCGCCGTAAGGGGCGGCGGTCTGGCCGTATCCGGCGGCGCCGTAGCCCGCCTGGCCGCATCCGGCGCGAGCTGGGCCCTGGGCCGGGTACGGAGGCGCCGGCTGGGCCGGGTACGGGGCGGTTCCGGGGGCCTGTGCACCGTAGGCAGGTGCCGCCGGCGCTCCCGGTGTCGTCGGTGCCGCCGGCGCCTGGGGCGCGGGCGGGACCGGGGACTGTGGTTCGGGGCCCCAGCCCGGGTTGTCGTTCATCGGATTCGACCTCTGGTGGCAACGACTGCGACAGCCAACCCTAGACCCCGGTGTGCAGACCGGGGGTCAGCCGATGCCGGGGCGGGAATTGGCACGACAAGACCTGCGCCGACACACTTTGCGGGACCGGCGCGACCCTCGCCGCGAGGGCACCGCGAGAGTTGCCGGCAGGGGGGAAGATGAAGCTGGACACGATCCTCGGTGGCGACCTGACGACGGCCGGCAGCGCGGCGAAGCGGGCCGAGGATCTCGGCTTCGGCGGTCTCTGGACGGCGGAGGCGCTCAACACCCCGTACCTGCCCCATGCGGTGGCTGCCCTCGCCACGGAGTCGATCGAGCTCGGGACCGCGATCGCGGTCGCGTTCCCACGTTCGCCCATGGTGCACGCGATGACCGCCTGGGACCTGCAGAAGGCGTCGAAGGGCCGGTTCATCCTCGGTCTCGGCACCCAGATCCGCAAGCACAACGAACGCCGCTTCTCGGTCTCCTACGACCACCCGGGGCCGCGGCTGCGCGACATGGTCCTCGCGATCCGCCACATCTGGGAGTGCTTCGACGGCGAGCACGGCCTCGACTACCACGGCGAGTTCTTCACCCACGACTACATCCAGCCGTTCTTCAACCCCGGCCCGAGCGGTTACGGCAGGCCGCGGATCATGATCGCGGCGGTCGGGCCGTACATGTGCAAGATGGCCGGCGAGGTGTGCGACGGCATCCAGATCCACCCGTTCCACACCACGACGTTCCTGGACGAGCACGTGATGCCCAACGTCGATGCCGGCCTCGCGGCCTCCGGCAGGACCCGCGACGACTTCGAGTTCGCGACGACGACGTTCGTGCTCACGGGTGACGAACGCCAGCAGGAGTCGATGGCGGCGATGGCGCGCACCCAGATCGCCTTCTACGGCTCGACTCCCGCGTACGCCAAGGTCTTCGAGTGTGAAGGCTGGACGGACCTGCAACCGCAGCTGCAGTCGCTGATGCGCTCGCGTGACATGGCGAAGATGTCGGAGCTGATCACCGACGACGTGCTCGAGAAGTTCTGCGTGCGTGCCCCCTTCGACGGCCTCGCGGCGGCGATCCGTGCCAAGTACGAAGGCAAGATCGACCGCCTCGGCTTCTACATGCCGATCATCGGCGGCGGTCAGGAGGAGGAGTGGGGTCGCGTCATCGAGGACCTGTCCCGGTGACGCCGGTGTCCACCGTCGCTGCCGGGGCGCTCACGCTTGCAGGTGACACCCGCGGGGAGGGTGACGACCTCGTGCTGGTCCACGGCCTCGGTGCCTCACGTCACATCTGGGACGAGGTATGTGACGACCTCGCCACGACCTGGCGAGTGCACCGCCTCGAGCTGCGCGGTCACGGCGACACCGGCGGACCCGGTGACCCCGACGCCTACAAGTTGCACCTGCTCGCCGCCGACCTCGTGTCCGCCGTCGACGAGCGCGGACTCGGCCGTGCGACGGTCGTCGCGCACAGCCTCGGCGGCGCCGCAGCCTTGTGGGCCGCCCTGCGGTACCGCGGGGCGTTCGGCGCCCTCGTGGTCGTCGGGTCGTTCACCTACGGGCTGCCCCCCGCCCGCGCCGCCTACGTCCGGCGCCAGCTCCGCGACCTGCGCCGCCGCGGGCCCGAAGGCGCGTGGGAGGACGCCAAGGCCACCCGCCTCGCCGATCCGAACCTCGCGTTGCGCTGGCTCGACCCCGATTTCGAGGCCGTTCGCCGGGCGGAGGCGCTCGCCGTCGTCCCGGCGGCGTGGGAGGGCCTCGGTGAGGAGGTGCAGCACTCGCCGTCGTTCGCGCCGTGGCTGTGGCAGCTCGACATCCCGCTGGCCGTGATGGTGGGCGAGGACGACACCTTCATGCGCGGCCCGTCGGAGGAGATCGCCGCGATCACCGGTGCCCCCCTCCACGTGCTGGCGTCGATGGGCCACAATCCGATG
>JAIBAC010000020.1 GCA_019695375.1 Acidimicrobiia bacterium | reverse complement strand
CGCCGCGATGCGCACGACCCCGACACCGCTCGTGCGCGTCCTCGCCGTCCTCGACCGGGAGCGTTGATGTTCGACACGATCGTCAACCACGGCGAGTTCTTCTCGAACCACTACCTCGACGCGCTGCTCTCGAACGACCTCCGCAAGGAGCTGCGTGGCCGCTGGGACGCCGCCGAGGGCCGCGGCGAGCAGACGGCTCGCACCGCCGTGCGTGGCGCCGCGAAGCGGTACTTCGCGGCACGTGCCGCCGCCGTGGAGTCCCACGACCCGCAGGCGCTGCGTGACCTGCACGACTGCGTCCTCGCGGCGCTCGCGTTCGCGCCGTCGCGGGGGACGGTGGAGCTGCTGCGCGGCGACAGCGAACGCGTCGAGGTGCCGGTGGCGGCGGCGGTGGAGACCTCGACGGGTCTGCTGCTCGTGGCGCTCGACGCCGGCTTCGCAGAGCAGGTCGACGACCTCTTCGACACCGGCACCGACGGCGGCGCCGGCAACCTCGTCGACGCGGTCCGTGTCGACGACAAGACCACGATCAGCGCCGCCGCCGACGCGGTCTCGTACCTGTTCGCGTGCGACGCCCCGCCCCGCCACGTGCTCGTCCTCGGCGGCGGCTGGCTGCTCCTCGCCGACCGCGACCGCTGGGGCGACGGCCGCTACCTCGCGGTCGACCTCGACACCGCGTTCGGCCGCCACGCCAACGACGAGCTCGACACGATCGCCGGCCTCGTCTCCGCCGATGCGCTCGTGCCCACCGATGGGCCGTCGGTCCTCGACGAGCTCACCGCGAACAGCCACAAGCACGCCGTCGGGGTGTCCCAGGACCTGCGCGACGGCATCCGCGACTCGATCGAGCTGCTCGCCAACGAGGTGATCCGCGGCCGCCTCGTACGCCACCTCAAGGTCTACGACGGCGGCGTCGACCCCCGCGAGCTGACGCGGCAGTGCCTGCGGTTCATGTACCGGCTCCTGTTCCTGCTCTACGCCGAGGCCCGCCCCGAGCTCGGTGTGCTGCCCGTCAAGGACGACGACTACGTCGCCGGCTACGGCCTCGACCGCCTCCGCGACCTCGCGCTCGTCGAGCTCACGTCGGAGTCCGCCCGCGACGGCACCCACATCCAGGACTCGCTCGACCTGCTGTTCCGTCTCGTCAACGACGGCTACCACGCCGCCGGCGGCGACGGCATCCAGTACGGCTTCGTGTTCGACAGCGACGCCGACGCCTCCCTCGACGAAGGCCTCGTGTTCGAGCCGATGCGGTCGGAGCTGTTCGCGCCCGCGGCGACGGCGCTGCTCGACTCGGTGACGCTGCGCAACGAGACGCTGCAGCACGTGCTGCGCCGCCTGCTGCTGTCCAAGGAGCAGGGCCGGCGCGAGCGCGGGTTCGTGTCGTACGCGCAGCTCGGCATCAACCAGCTCGGCGCCGTGTACGAGGGCCTGATGGCCTACACCGGGTTCTTCGCCGACGAGGACCTCTACGAGGTCGCCCGCAACGGCGACCCCGACGACGGCACGTGGGTCGTGGCCGCGTCGGCGGCCGACACGTTCGCCGACGACGTGTTCGTGACCCGCGACGATCCCGACGGCGGCCCGCCCCAGCGGGTCCTGCACCCCAAGGGGTCGTTCGTGCTGCGCCTCTCGGGCCGCGACCGCCAACGTTCGGCCAGCTACTACACACCCGAGGTGCTCACCCACTGCGTCGTGCACCACGCCCTCGCCGAGCTCCTCGATCGCGACGGCCAGACCACGCCCGCGGCCGACATCCTCGACCTCACGATCTGCGAACCGGCGTTGGGGTCGGGCGCGTTCTTGAACGAGGCGATCAACCAGCTCGCCGCCGAGTACCTCGCGCGGCGTCAACGTGAGCTCGACGACGTCCTCGCGCCCGGCGCGTACGAACGCGAGCTGCAGCGCGTCAAGGCGCACTTGGCGTTGCACTGCTGCTACGGCGTCGACCTCAACGCAACCGCGGTCGAGCTCGCCGAGGTGTCGCTGTGGCTCAACTGCATGCACCCGGGTTTGCAGGCGCCCTGGTTCGGTTTGCAGCTGCGCCGCGGCAACAGCCTCGTCGGCGCCCGCCGCGCCACGTACCGCCGTGGCGAGCTCGCCAAGGCGGCGTGGGTGAAGGCGGCGCCTCGCGACCGGCCCCTCGACGGCGGCGACCTCGATGCCGACGAGATCCACCACTTCCTGCTGCCCGCCCACGGCTGGGCCGCGGTCGCGGACGCCAAGGTGGCCAAGGAGCTCGCGCCCGAGCAGGCCGCGGTGTTGCGCGACTGGCGCAAGGCGGTGCTGAAGGCGCCGTCCGAGCGCCAGCGCGACCGCCTCGTCGGCCTCGCCCGCCGTGTCGAGGCGCTCTGGCGCCACGCCGCCGACAGCATCGCGTTCGCGCAGCGGCTCCTGCGCCGCCCGATCCCGCTCTACGGCACCGACGCGGCGGCGGGTGTGTCCGGCGGCGCCGACAAGGATCGTGTCGTGGCCTACCTCGGCCGTGACGACACGCCGCTCGCGCGGCTGCGTCTCGTGATGGACGCCTGGGCTGCCCTGTGGTTCTGGCCCCTCGATGCGGCGACGCCGCCGGCGCTCGACGCGTGGCTCGCCGCGCTCGAGGCGCTCCTCGGTGTCGACCCCGGCGACGGCCCCACGGGCCAGCTCGACCTCTTCGACGACCTCGACGCCCTGGCGGCGCTCGAGGACACGATGGCCGCCGACTACTCCATGGAGCCCCTCGCCGGCGTGGTCGCCGCGCACCCGTGGCTCGCCACGGTCCGCGACATCACGGCGACGGAGGGGTTCTGGCACTGGGAGCTCGAGTTCGCGCCCGTGTTCGCCCGCGGCGGCTTCGACCTCCAGCTCGGCAACCCGCCCTGGGTGCGCCTCGACTGGAAGGACGACGTCACCCTCGCCGAGGCCGACCCGTGGTTCGGGGTCACCGCCAAACCGACGCCCGCCGCGTTCGCCGCCCGCCGCGACGCCGTCCTCGCCGGCATAACCGCCCGCGCCGCCTACCTCGCCGAAGTCGCGTCGTCGGCGGGTCTCGTCGCCAACCTCGGCTCCGCGACGCTGCACCCCGACCTCGCCGGAATTCGCACCAACCTGTACATGCAGTTCATGGACACGACGTGGCGCCACATCGGCCCGGGCGGCATCGTCGGCCTCCTCCACCCCGAGAGCCACTTCACCGACCCCAAGGCGGGCCGCCTACGCGCGGCCACCTACCCGCGGCTGCGACGGCACTGGCAGTTCATCAACGAAATGAGGCTGTTCGAAGACATCCACCATATGAACATCTTCGGGATCCACGTCTCGGGTCGGCCACACGAGATCGGGTTCCTGCAGATGTCGTACCTGCAGCACCCCGCGATCGTCGACGCGTCGCTCGACCACGACGGTTCGGGCGAGCCGCCGTGCGTGCAGTATCCCCAGGGTGGCTGGGACCTGCGCCCGCACGCGGCGCGGGTGGTCCACGTCGACGCGGACGTGCTCGCGTCGTGGGCGCGGCTCTTCGACGAACCCGGCACGCCGGCGGCCGAGGCGCGTCTCGTGCGGCCGGTCACGACCGCCGACCTCGCCGCCCTCGAGGTGCTCGCGGACCAGCCGGTGCGTCTCGCCGACCACGACTACTCGTGGACACCGGGATTCAACGAGACGAACGCCAAGGTCGACGGGATCATCCGCTGGGACACCCGCATCCCCGACGGCTGGGACGAGGTGATCCTCCAGGGTCCCCACTTCGGTGTCGCTACACCGTTCGCGAAGCAGCCCAACGAGAACTGCCGCCACAACCAGGACTACACGGCGTGGGATCTCGAGTCCCTGCCCGAACGTGTGGTCCCGCGCACCAACTACCAGCGTGCCTGCACCCGCGACGAGTACGACGCTGCCCTTGGTTTGTGGGGTTCAGACCCCTACACGTCGCGCTGGCGAACCATCTACCGGGAGATGACACAACCAGGCCTCGAAAGGTCTCTTCAACCCGCACTGATTCCACCAGGACCCGCGAACGCTGGCACTGCGATCTCGTTCTCGCTCAAGACAGATCGTGACACGTCCATTTGGTGCGGCCTCCTCTGCGGATTACCAATCGACTACCTGCTCAAGGTTTCTGGACTCGGCCATGTGAAGGACTACTTCATTCGTCGAGTCCCCTTCCCCCACACCTCCCCGTACTACCGACCGCTTCTCCTCCGTACTCTCCGCCTCAACTGCCTCACCGCCGACTATTCGCCGTTGTGGGAGGAGCTCTACGACCCGGCGTGGCGTGACGACACCTGGACCGATCCGACATCGTCGCGGCCGCCGCTCGGTGATGTCGGTCCGGCCTGGACGATGGGCACGCCGCTGCGGCGTGACCACGACCGGCGCATGGCCCTCGTCGAGATCGACGCGCTCGCGGCGTTGATCCTGGGCCTGTCGGCGGAGCAGCTCTGCGCGATGTACCGCACCCAGTTCGCGGTGCTGCGCAAGTACGAGTTCAACATGTACTTCGATGCCGAGGGCCGCAAGATCGCCAAGGACCACCAGGCCCGCGGCGTGCGCCAGCACGAGGACGACTGGGAGCGGCTCCAGCGCTGGCTCGCCGACCCCGGAGCGGTCGACATGGCGCCCTACGTGGCGCCCTTCACCCAGCCCGACCGCGAGAAGGAGATGACCGCCGCCCACGAGGAGTTCCGCCGCCGCCTCGACGCAGGTGCGCTGTGAGGCACTGGGTGTGGGTCTTCGGCGAGATCGAAGGGCTGCGCTGGGTCCTCGCCCACGACACGATGGCGTTCGCCGCCCACGCCGCCGCTCGCATCGCCCCGATGGGCGCGGGTGACCGCGCTGTGCTGTACGTGACCCGCGGCGCCCACCACAACCCGACCCGCGACGTCGCCCGCCTCGGCGGGCTCGTCACGGTCCTCGGCACGCCGCAGCGGCCCCGCCGTGCCATCCGCATCGCCGGTCGCGAGTTCACCCACACCGTGGCGATCCGCGTCGACGTGGCGTTGGGTGAACGCAGCGGCCCCGAGGTCAAGCCTCTCGCCGCCGCCCTCGACCGCGTGAAGAAGCCGCCGGTCTGGGGCCAGTACTTCCGCGGCAGCCCGATCGCGGTGAGCGAACACGACTTCGAGGTGTTCGCCGCCGCGGTCCGCCAAGGCGTCGGGAGCAGCTCGTGAAGGCGGCCGCGGCCCGCCCCGACGTTCCCGCGGGAACGTCGCCGCCCGCGCGCGGTTCCTCAGCGACCGCCGCTGCGGCGAACGAGGTACTCGTGGAAGCGGGGCGCGGTGAACTCGTACAGGCCCTTCTTGATGCGGTACAGGACACCGGCGGCCGTGATGCGGCCCAAGAGCACGTTGACGTTCGGTTTCGTCTTGGGGCTCGCGCTGTGCAGCTCGGACACCACGAGCGGCGGGTAGCTGCACGTCGCTGTCGCCAGCAGCAGGTCCTGCTCCGCTGGGGTCAACGCCGCGAGCCGCGGCTCGTAGAAGTCGCGGTCGAGCCTCTGATAGATGCCGGGCTCGACCGCGTCGAGCAGGCGGGTGTCGAAGTGCTGGATGTCGGCCGCGTCGGCGGCATCCCAGAGCTCGGCCCCCCAGAGCTGGATGAAGTAGGGGTAGCCGTCGACCTCGGCCACGACCCGCTCGACGAGATCCTCGTCGAAGGTCACGAGGGTTTCGCGCAAGGGCTCGACGAACGCGGCGCGTGCGTCGCCGGTGCCGAGGCTGGACACCTCCTCGCCACGGAACATGCGCTCCGCGTACGTGCGCGCTTCGAGGAGGTGGGTCTTCAGCGGTGGGAGCCCACACAGCGTGAGGCTGATCGGGACCTCCTCGCGTTGCAGGGACGCCACTGCTGCCAGCAGCGTCGACAGGGGGAAGTCCGTGCCCTTGCGGTCGTCGCGGATCACCTGCGCCTCGTCGAGGAGGACAGCGACACCCTCGCGGCCCGCCCGGTTGGCTGCCGTCACGGAGTCGTAGAGCACACGGGCCAGATCCTGGGTCGCCTCGGACGGGCCCCGCACGAAACCGATCCGCAGGTCGCCGTAGCTGACGTCGACCGACTTCGCGGCACGGCCCACGGCCTGGGCGATCCTGCGCGTCGTCGCGAACTCGTCTGCCAGTCGGGCGGCGACCTCGCCGACGAGGGCGACGAGAGGGGCCTCGCTGTTGTGTCGCGGTTCGAGCTCGACCTGTGCCGGCGCCCATCCGCGGTCGCGTGCGATCTCGCTGAGCTTGGTGAGCAGGGCGGTCTTGCCCACGCCGCGCAATCCTGTGAGCGTGAAGTTCGCCGGGATCTCGGGTGCGGACCTGAGTGCTGCACCGAAACGGCGGCTCTCGCCTTCGCGGCCGGCGAGATACAGCGGCGGCAGGCCCACGCCCGGACGGTACGGGTTCTTCCCCGGCATCGCACACATAACAAGCTCTCTGTTATCTGCGATCAAGCTAACAGACATAACAGTAACTCTGTTATGTCTCGATCACCGGGGCAGCAGCAGGTGGCGTCGTGATCCCGAGCCTGGTCGTGCGGCACCTGCGTGAGGCGATCGTCGAGTACCTCGCCACCACGTTCGCGCTCAACGACGACGACACCCGCGCGGCGCTCTCGGCGTTCCTCGACGACCCCGCCGCAGGCATCTTCCGCGGGCCGTACCTGCGGGTCCGCACCCCATACCGCCGTGTCGACGACGACTGGCGGCCGCCGCTGGAGTGGATGCCCGCAGGCTTCCGCCCCTACCGCCACCAGGCTGCGGCGATGCAGCGTCTCTCGAGCGCCACCGGCGACCCCCAGCCCACGATCGTCACGACCGGGACCGGGTCGGGCAAGACCGAGTGCTTCCTGTACCCGATCCTCGACCACTGCGCCCGCGCCCGTGCCGCCGACGAAGCGGGGATCAAGGCGCTCGTGCTGTACCCGATGAACGCCCTCGCCGGCGACCAGGCACGGCGCCTCGCGCGGCTCCTCCACGACGAAGCCGCCCTCGGCGGCGTCACGGCCGGGCTCTACGTCGGCGGGACGGGCCGCCACAGCAAAGCCGGCCGCGACCACCTCGTTGACGACAGGTCGGTGCTGCGCGCCGACCCGCCCGACATCCTCTTGACGAACTACAAGATGCTCGACTTCCTGCTGCTGCGCGCAGAGGACCGCAACCTGTGGGCCGCGAACCGCCCCGACACGCTGCGTTACGTCGTCCTCGACGAGTTCCACACCTACGACGGCGCCCAGGGCACCGACGTCGCGATGCTGCTGCGCCGCCTCGGCCGGACCCTCGCGATGGCCGACCGCGCCGGGCCTCTCGGCGCCGCCACGCCGGTGGCGACCTCGGCGACGCTCGGCAGCGGCACCGAGGCCACCGCGGCGCTGCGCGACTTCGCAGCACGCGTGTTCGGCACCGACTTCGACGCCGCGTCCGTTGTGACCGAAGAACGCGAGAGCATCGAGCAAGCGTGCCGCCCCGTCGACTACACGCTGCCGATCCCCGAGGTCGACGACGTCCTTGCCGTGCCCGAAGGCGACGACCGCGCGCTGGCGGAGATCTTCACCGGGCGCCTCGTCACCGGTGCCGGCACCCCCGACCCTGTCGCCCTCGGCGAGCTCCTCCTCGCACACCCGCTCACCCGCGCGGTGCTCGCCGCCGCGAACGAGCGCACCCGCAGCTGGCGCCACGCCCTCGACACCGCGATCACACGCGCGCCGAGCTGGGGGGCGCGCGCCCAGCACGACGCAGCCGCCGTCGAGACAGCCCTCGCCCGCTACGTCGGTCTGCTCAGCATCGCCCGCAGGCCAGGCCCGGGAGACACCCAAAGGCCCCTGTTCTCGATCGAGGTGCAACTGTGGGTGCGCGAGGTGTCGCGGCTGTTGCGCACCGTGGCGACAGAACCGGACTTCCGCTGGCTCGACAGCGGCGCTGCCGTCACCGACGCCGCCGCTGATCCCGCCGCGGCGGCAGCGCCCGAGCTGCCCGCCACCTACTGCCGGCACTGCGGCCACAGCGGCTGGATGGCGGTCGCGTCCGAGTTCGACGACCGCATGCTGATGCGGCCCCGCGAGGTCTACCGCCAGGCCGCCGACCGCGCCGCCACGGTGCGGGCGCTGTTGAAGGCACCCGCCGGCGATCCGCGGGCACTGCACTTCGACGCCGCCGGCGGCGTCGTGTCCACCGACGCCGGCGACGGCACCGTCGCGGTGTACATGTCCGATGACGAAGCCGACGCGCGCGCCCAGACCTGTCCCGCATGCGGCAGTCGCGACGGCATCCGCTTCCTCGGCACCCAGGTCGCGAGCCTCGCGTCGGTGTCGATCAGCAACATCTTCGGCTCCGAGCTCGTCGCCGAGGGCGAACGCAAGCTCCTCGCGTTCACCGACTCGGTGCAGGACGCGTCGCACCGCGCGGCGTTCCTGGCAGGCCGTTCCCACAGGTTCAACCTCCGTGGCGCGATCGCGCGGTTCGTGACCGACGCAGGCGGCGCGACCCTCGACGAGATCGGGCCCGGCCTTGTGGCGGCCGCGCTCGGAGCACCCGACCGCGACGCGAGGCTCTACGGCCTCGTCCCGAGCGACCTCCTCCACGATCCCCGCCTCGCATCGGCGTGGACCGGCGACGCCGCCGCCGGCACGCTGGCACTGCTCGAGACACGCCTAGCGTTCGAGGCCGCCCTCGAGCTCGGACTCCACAGCCGCGTGGGCCGCACCCTCGAGCTGACGGGCAGCCTCGCCGCCGCGGTCGACATCGCCGACCCCGCCGCGATCGCCGCCCTCGTCGTCGAGGCCCACGCCCACCTCCCCGGCGACGTCGAGGTCACCGCGCACGACGAGGACTACGAGTGCTACACGGCCGGGCTGCTCGAGCGCCTCCGCCTCGGCGGCGGGATCATGCACCCGTGGCTGATCCCGTACGTGCGTGACGGCGGGACGCTGTGGCACATCTGGGGTGGCCGCCCCGAGGGCATGCAGCCCTTCCCGCGTGGCCGCAGCATCCCCACCTTCTTCGTCGACGGACCCGCGCGGACGTTCACGTCCCTGACCGCCGCGGCCAGCACCGCCACATGGCCGGTCGACTGGGCGATGCGCTGCCTCGGCGTCGACGCCGCCACGGCACGTGCCCTCAACCGCCGCACGCTGGCTCTGCTCGCGCACGAAGGACTGGTCGTCACCGAACACTCGTCCAAGGGCGACGTGTACGGCCTCGACCCGGCCCGGATCGTCGTGGTCGGCATCGGCGGCGATGCCCACAGCGGCATCGACGACCACCTGCTCCGATGCGACGTGTGCCGCCACCGCTTCGTCGCACCGCCCGCGACGGCGCCGCGCTGGGAGCGGACCCCGTGCCAGCGCTACCGCTGCCCGGGCCGCTACGACCTCGTCGACGCGGACGACAACTACTACCGGCGGCTGTACCGCAGCGGGAGCCTGCACCGCGTCGTCACCGCCGAACACACCGGCCTGCTCACACGGTCCGAACGCGAAGACCTCGAAGAGGAGTTCAAGGCAGGCACCGACCCCGCGGCCCCGAACGTGATCGCGTGCACGCCGACGCTGGAGATGGGCATCGACATCGGCGACCTGTCGGCAGTGATGCTCACGTCGGTGCCGCACACACCGGCGTCGTACCTCCAGCGAGTCGGCCGTGCCGGGCGCGCGACGGGCAACGCCCTCGTGACGACGTTCGTGCCGACCGACCGCCACGGCCTCTACTACCTGTCCGAACCGGAGAACATGCTCGCCGGCGAGGTGCGGCCCCCGAACTGCTACCTCGACGCGATCGAGATCCTGCGCCGCCAGTACTTCGCCTACCTCGTCGACCGCAGCGTCGACGGCGGCATCGAGACAGCGCCGATGCCACGCAAGACAGGCGTTCTCGTCAACTCCGGCCTCGACCCCGGCGGGTGGCTGCACGACCTCCTCGACGCCGCCACACTCGGAGCAGCCGAGCACGTGCACGAGTTCACGTCCCTCTTCGGCGACAGCCTGCAGGCCGGCAGCGTCGAAGGCCTGCACGAGTTCGCGACAGGCGGCCTCGAGCTCGCCGTGAAGGCCGCGTTCGAGGACTGGCGGCAACGCTACGCAGAGCTGACACGGCGCCGCGACCGCCTGAAGACCGCGATCGAATCGCTCGACCAGAAGGGCCACGTCGACGACGAGTCCCAGGCCGAGCTGCGCCGCCTGCGGGGGGAGCGGACCGCGATCATCGCGCTCATGCGGCACATGCGCGAGGAGTACAGCCTCAGCGCGCTCGAAGGCATGGGCCTGCTGCCCAACTACACCCTCCTCGACGACGCCACCACGATGGTCGCGAACCTGTGGTGGCGCGAGGACGACGAATTCCGCACGAGCCGGCGTGAGTACCAGCGGTCGGCGCAGGTCGCGCTCACGGAGTTCGCACCCGGCAACAGCTTCTACACCGGCGGGCACCGCCACGTCGTCGACACCCTCGAGATCGGTAGCGCCAGCGAACCGCTGTACGAGACGTGGCAGCTCTGCCCCGACTGCGCGTTCGGGACCATCACCGAAGGCGCCGCGCTGGTCAAGGCCTGCCCGCGCTGCGGCACCTCCGCGATCGGTGATGCCGGCACACGCCACACGATGCTGCGCCTGCGCACGGTTTCGGCGACGTCGTCGGAGGAGGACGCACGCGTCTACGACGACCGCGACGAACGCGAGCGCGAGTTCTACACGACCGTGGCACAGGTCGACGTCGACGCCAACGACATCGTGCACGCATGGCGGCACACGGGCGAGACCTTTGGCATGGAGCTCGACCGCACCGCGACCGTGCGCCGCGTCAACCTCGGCCTCCAGGGCCGCCCCGGCGAGACGATCAGCATCGCCGGCCGCAAGTTCAACGCCCCCCGCTTCCGCACCTGCCGCCACTGCGGCGCCGTCTTCGGTCTCACCGGTCCCGACAGCGGGCGGCACCAGGGATGGTGCATGGTCCGCTCCGGTGCCCGCGCCGAGACATGGGACCACCCGCTGCTCTACCACTCGTACCAGACCGAGGCGGTGCGGCTGCTGCTACCGGTCTCGATGTTCGAGGTCGACGAACGGCTCGCGTCGTTCACGGCAGCGCTGCTGCTCGGCTTGCGCCTCGACTTCGGCGGCGAACCCGACCACATCAGGGTGATGCGCGCCGACCATCCCGATCCTCAAGGAGTCGGGCGTTTGCAGATGCTCGTGATCCACGAGAACGTGCCCGGCGGCACCGGCTATCTGGGCCGCATCGGCGACCCCGATCGGCTACAGCGGATCCTCGTGAAGGCACGTGACGCGATCTCAGCGTGCCAGTGCCGCAACGAAGGCGCGGCTGCATGCCACCGCTGCCTGCTCGGCACCGCCGACCAGCGCGACATCGACCTCGTCTCACGCCAGCTCGCGCTCGAGCTCCTCGACCGCCTCCTCGACACGTGGGACTTCGAGCCGGTCCAGACGATCAGCACACTCGACATCAGCGGCGTCGAGGAGTCCGAGCTCGAACGTCGCTTCAAGGCCGCCCTGCGCGAGTGGGCCGACGAGGATGAAGCGACGACGCTCACGTCGGCGCCGGCACCGGCGGGCTACGAGGCGTTCGAACTGCGCATCGACACCGGCGACGCAGGCGTGCGCCGCTACCTCATCGAGGAACAGCGCGACCTCGACACCTCGCCGTCGACACGACCGGACTTCCTGATCAGCCGCCAGGACGCGGCAGCGCCCGAGATCGCCGTCTACCTCGACGGGTTCGCCTTCCATGCCGCTCCCGAGACGAACAACCTCGACGACGACGCCGCCAAACGTGACGCCGTGCGCCGTTCGGGGCGGCTCGTGTGGAACCTGACCTGGCACGACGTCGAGGCGTTCCACAAGGCCGCGGCCGCCGACATCCCCAAGAAGCCGCCGCCGCAGCCGCTGCTGGCACTGAGGGAGAAGCAGGTGGCCGACGTCGTCCAACACGACCGCAAGGGCCGCCTCGACGTCACCGACGCGTTCGCGAACCCCGTGACACTGCTGATGCACTACCTGAGCGAACCCGACGCCCATGAGTGGGAGCGGCTCGCGTGCTCGGTGGTCGCCGGCGCCTTCAGCAGCGCCGCCGCCGCCCGCCTCGACACCGATGCCATCGCCGACTCTGTCACCTCAGCCCTAGAGGGCGGCGACCCCGGCGGCGACCCCGCGGGCGACGGTGGTGTGCACGTCGCCGTGCACACCACCGCGCACGGCCTCGCCCTCGCGTGCTACCTCGACGCTCGTGTCAGCGGCGGCGCCGACGCCGAACGCTGGACCGTGGTCGCCTCGCTGCCCGACGACGGCGTCGCCGTCGAGGAGAGCGGGCACAAGAACCGCTGGCGCGACTGGCTGCAGTGGGCGAACCTCCTGCAGTTCCTCCACACCGACGACCGCGAGGCCGTCATCACGACCACGACACACGCCGCCGAGCTGGATGTCGGCGACCTCAGCATCACCCCCGGCACCACCAGCGCAGCCACCGCCGCGCCCGCCGCTCCCACCCCGGCATCGGACCTGGCAGCGGCCGCAGCCGAGGAGCTCGAGCTGATACTCGACGACAGCGCCCGCGCCCTGGCCGAGGCGGCCATCCGCGCCGGCGTGCCGGTGCCGGTCGCCGGCCACGAACCGGACGCCGGTTCCGAGGGCTGGGTCGTCGAGGTCGCCTGGCCGCAACGTCGGGTCGCGATCGTGACCGACGACGACGCCGACCGCGACACATGGCTGCGAGATCACGGCTGGACCGTGCGCCCGGCGGCGGAGTGGACAGCCGCAGATCTCATCGACTCGCTGAAAGGGAACTGATGGCCGTCCTCGCCGTCTCCAAGGACTTCATGTCCGAGTACGCCAAGCTCGAAGCGACGGTGCAGCGGGAGGTCAACGCCGCGATCGAGACGTTCGGTCGCCTGAGTGTCGCCGACCTGCGTGCCAGCAAGGGCCTGCACCTCGAGAAGTACAACGCCTCGCGCGACAAGCGTGCCCGCACGATCCGCATCACCGACAACCACCGCGGGATCGTGATGGCACCCGACGGCGACGGCACGCCCTTCATCCTCATGCACGTCCTCAAGCACGACGAAGCCGACCGCTGGATGGCGAACAACGTCTTCGGCGTCAACGCCGCGACCGGTGCCTTCGAGGTCGTCGACGTCGCTGCCGTCGAGGAGTTCGAGGCCTCCGTCGCTCCTGCCGAACCAGCGGGGCGGCCTTCCCTGTTCGCGCACCGCAAGGACAAGGACTTCACCGGGCTCGGGATCCCCGCGGATCTCGTGCCCACCGTTCAGGCCCTGACGACAGACGAGCAACTCGACGGACTGTGCAAGGTGCTGCCCGTGGCGCAGGCGTTCGTGCTCGAGGCCCTGCGCGACCCGGAGCTGTCCGTCGAGGAGATCTGGGACGCGGTCGCAGGAGACGTCCCCGCCGACGAGGACGTCGACACCGCCGACGTCGCCGCCGCGCTCGAACGGCCCGTGTCCCAGTCGATGTACTACGTGCTCAAAGGCGAGGAGGAGCTGCACCAGATGCTCGCTCTACCCCTCGACCAGTGGCGTGTGTACCTGCACCCGTCCCAGCGGGCCGCTGCGTACAAGGACGTCTACAACGGGCCGGCCCGGGTCACAGGCGGTGCCGGCACCGGCAAGACCGTCGTCGCGATCCACCGAGCGCGGTTCCTGGCCGACAAGGTCGAAGCCGGCGGCGCCAAGCCGATCCTGTTCACGACCTTCACCGTGAACCTGGCGCAGGCGATCGAAGCCGACCTCGCCAAGCTCGCCGGCCCCGACATCCTCGACCGTGTCGAGGTGCTCAACGTCGACAAGCTCGCACATCGTCTCGTGACCGGCGCCGAAGGGCAGGCGCCGCGGCTCGCAGGATCCGGCGAACAGGAGAGTCTCTGGCAGGAGGTCTGCGACGAGCTCGGCATCGACCAGAGCCCCGCCTTCCTCGCACGGGAGTGGGCCCACGTCGTGCTCGCCCAGGGCATCGACACCCGCGACGACTACCTGCGCGCATCACGAGCCGGGCGGGGAGTGCGCTTGGACCGCCGCCAACGCATGCAGGTCTGGCGAGCGATGGAGACCTTCACGAACGCGCTCGCCCAGCGCGGCGCCCGCACCCATCTGCAGATGGCCGAGGCCGCTGCCGGCTACCTCGGTGGCCAGACCCCGAAGCCGTACCGCCACGTCATCGTGGACGAGGCCCAGGACCTGCACGAGAGCCAGTGGCGGATGCTGCGGGCCTGCGTGGCGGAGGGTGCGAACGACCTCTTCCTCGTCGGTGACAGCCATCAGCGCATCTACGACAACCGCACCAGCCTCTCGCGGGTGGGCATCAACATCCGCGGCCGCTCACGCAAGCTCCGCGTCAACTACCGCACCACCGAGGAGATCCTGCGGTGGTCGCTGACGGTGCTCGGTGACGGGAACTTCGACGACCTCGACGACAGTGCGGACACGGTCGCCGGCTACCAGTCGTTCCTGCATGGGCCCGCTCCGACGTTGGCCGGATTCGGGTCCAAGACCGCGGAGCTCGACGGTCTCGTCGATCGGATCGAGGGTTGGCTCGACGCGGGTGTCGCTGCCGAGGACATCGGAGTCGTCGCACGCATGAAGGCGTCCCTCCGCGACGCAGGCCAGCGGCTCGAAAAGCGCGGCCTCAGCGCGGTCGTGCTCGGCCAGGACCTCCCGGCGCCGACGAGCGTCGGCGTCCGTCTCGGAACCATGCACCGCATGAAGGGCATGGAGTTCCGCTGCGTCGCCATCGTCGACGTCGACGCCACGACCCTTCCCCTCCCCGCCGCGATCACACCCGAAAAGGAGGACAAGATCCAACACAGCGCCGACGTCCAGCGTGAGCGCTGCCTCCTGTACGTCGCCTGCAGCCGTGCCCGTGACGACCTCTGGATCGCATGGGCAGGCAAACCGAGCCGGTTTCTGCCCTAGTCGATAGCGACATGACTTCGCCATTGCCGTAGCTCCACAGGTACTGTTGGCCATTGTTCCCGCGTGGTCGTAGGGGAGACCATCGGAGGGACGGGGATGAGGGAGATGGGGAAAACGCACCAGTTGTCCGACGTGCAGCGTCGCATGTCGCACCACTGTCGGATACTGGGGCCGACATGACGGACAAGAACGCGGATAGCGCAGCCCTGAAGGACGAGATCGTCACAGCCCTGAGGACTGTGTGTCCCGCGGTCTCCGATGTCTTGGCCGTGGTCGGCTGGGACGGTCCGCCCAAGCGGCTGTCGGCCACACGAGAGCGCGAGGCGAAGCAGGCACTGAAGCGACTTGGCACGGGAGAGCTGCCGGCGAGGCCGGAAATGCCTCTCTTCGACGAGGTCCTCGCCGGTCTGCCGGAGGACCCTGCCGGCTACAGCGCCTACTTCGCATCACATGGCCTGAGGCACAACGCCGTCCGCAAGCTGGCGCCCGCACTCGGCCGTCCCTTGCAAGAGGCCCCGTGTCCGCCGCGCAAGCCGGCCGCGGTCTCGCGCGAAGCCCGTCCTCCGGCGCGACCACCCCGACGGACGGACTGCACCAGGGCAGCGGTGCCCTTGGGCGGCGTCGACGAGCTCGATGAGCTCGAGACCGAACTGCGCGACGACCTCGTCGGTGTCAAGGTCCTCGCCGAGATCGGCCTCAGCCAGGCGTTGCAGGAGCGTGTCGAAGCAGCGGTCGAGCTTGCCGACTCCGTAGACCGAAAGTCCCTCGACTGGCTCCGCCGCGAGTATCCCGCCGTCCTCGCCACCTACTTCGTCGTAGAAGGGATCCAACGCTACAAGGCAGGGACCTACTGGGAGAACCTCCCGGTCAAGCTCGGCACGAAATCGGACATGGGCCACGCGTTCCTGGTGTGCCTGTCGGCACTCGGCCTCGAGACGTTCGCCGATCTCGACGAACCCAGTCTCAAGTACGTGACCCCGATTCTTGCTCATGGTGGAGTGCCGAGGTACTCCTTGGGTGACTTCTTCGGATTGCTCGTTCGTACGCTGAACCAGAACCCCGGTGCCGACGCCACGGAGTTCCTCACCATCGTGCGATCGAAGCGATCAGCATTCGCGGGGATCGATGCCCCCGTCAAGCGGTTCCTCCTGCACGGCGGTGCCGCGGCGACGGACTTCTTGGAGCGCTGCATCGACCTGCGCAGCGAGCACGTCATGCTCGGCCGGATCCCTGCCGCGCACGAGGTCGGTCTGCCGCCGCACGTCGTCGAGGCCTATGCGGAGCACATCGACAAGTCCGAATCCGGTGCCGGGCACACGCCCACCTCGCGGCTCACAGTTCGGCGGCCGAAGGTCGTCCTCGACCCTTATTCGGGTGTCGGGCCTCAACTCGAGCTGCCGGTTGTCCCTGCTGACCTGGGGCTGGGGACATGGCAGTTCGAGACCCAAGCCGTGCAGGCCGCGTATGCCGGAGGCGAGGCTCTCCAACTCGAGCCGCGCAAGAGGTGGAGCGTCGGTTTCCACCACGACGACCTCGAGCGCACCTTCGAGATCCCCGCCATGGCGGAGGGCAATGTCATGCTGTTCGACCCCGACAGCTGGGCGTTGGTGCGCGGCAGTGGCCCCGTGCGGTTGTCGACTGCCCTGGTCGTCATGCCTGCCGACGTGTCCGCGGTCAGCGTCCAGGCCGGCGCAGGTGAGCGGCCGGCCGAAGACGTCGAGGAGCTGCCGGCGCTGTTCGGGAGCTGGCAGGGTTGGGTGGTTCGCCACATCGATCTGACCGATGCAACATCACTGACGATCGACGACACGCGCATCGCCGTTGCTGCGCCGCCCGACCGCCCCAGACTCGCCGACGACCCCGTTCCCCTGCCTGGTGTGACCACCGCGAACGGCTTGCCGGTGTACGCCGAGGTCCCCGATGTCGTTCTGCCCAGCGGAGATACGAGCAGTGCTCGCTGGCGCGTTCGCGTGTTCGGAATCGGGGGGAGCCACGACCACTCGGCGACGACCGGCGAGCTCGGCTGTTCAGGCGGAGAGTGCTCCGTCGCCCGGCTGTTCCCTTCTGAGCCATGTGGTGAGTTCGAACTACATGTTCGTGGCCCTCTCGGTGGCGCATCAGACCTGCGCGAGCGGTTCGCCGTCGTCCACGGCCTCCAGGTCGGCCGCCCCCTGCATGTGCTGCGACCCCACGACGACGTACCAGCGATGGCCGTCGGCGCACCTGCCATGATCGTCACCGACGAAGCAGGTGCACCGATCGAAGCCCTGCAGGCGGAACCAGGCGAACCCGCGGCGAGATGCCGCGTCCGCGGCACCAGCGGCGAAGTGGGGCTGCGCGTCGACGTCCCCAGGCTGATGTTCCGCTTCGCAGGCCGATCGGCACCCACACGTCGCTTCAGCCACGACCCGGTCACAGTCACCTACGACCTCGGCTCGACACCCGGTCTGGATTCACTCCTGGTGCGCACAGGCTTGGAAGGACGCAGCGTCCGTGTCGACCTGGAGATCAGCCAGTCGCAGGCGCAGACTCTGACCGAGAGGACGACCCGCGGCGACGTCGGAACAGCCGTGTTCGACCTGCGTGCGCTTGCCGACACCGTGCGTGCCGCAGATGGCGCACCGGCACGCCTTGTCGCCTGGGTGGATGGGCTGCCGGCAGTCATCGCGCACATCAGCACCGACTACAGCGCCGAGATCCTCCCGGCGACGACCAGCCGGGTGATCGACGACTTCACCGAGATCGCCGTCCACTTCACTGACGGCAGCGGTACGGTCCAGGACCGCGAGCTGCGCCTCTGGTCGAAGACAAGGCCATGGCAAGAGGCCATGGTGTTCCCGATCCCCGACAAGGCCGTGGACGTCGCCCTCGTGCGCACCTACGACCCGATCCCTCCCGGGGATTACATCGCCCAGATCGGTCTGCACGACCCGTGGGTGAAGCCGACACGGCCGTCTGCGCACAAAAACGGGGCGATGACCTTGCGGGTGGGCACTCGCGAGCAGGCGCAGTCGCGCCTCGACACACTCGACCTGATCTACGACCCGCTGGCGGTGATCGAGTACATGCTCGCCGGCAGCGTCCTCCCGCGGAGGCTCGAGAGCAGTGAGCTCGAGGCGGTCATGCCCCAGCTGCTGACCGCGTTCGTGTCCCACCTCGACAGCGGCGGGCGCTCCAGCTTGTCCGATCGAGTCTTCGGCCAGCTCCGGAAGCTGATCACGGTGGATCCGGCATCTCTCGTCGCGGCACTCGTCGATGCCGCTGCACAGGATCAGCTCGATGCCGACGATGCCCTGAAGGTGACGATCTGCACGCTCGGGCGTGCCCTGCACAAGATCGAGTCCGGCGAAGCGAGCCCGGCGTTGACAGCGTCCACGGCAGCGGCACTCTGGGTGCTGAGCCCGCCGCTGGCATCGGCGATGGACACCGTTTTGGCCCTGCGGTACGACGACGACGCCTACGACCGGTGTGCCACATGGGTGTGTGAGGGATGGATGCCGGACTCGGGATCACCCAACATCGGAGTGCCGCTGAAACAGGCCGAAATCGGTTTCACACGTGAAGCCCTGCGAGGCGTCCGCGAAAGGGCCCAGGTGCGCCCCACCCGCGTCCTGGATGAGGACGCATACTTCGTGTCCCAGCTCGAATGGCTCGAGAACCGCTGGGATGCGCCCGAAGCGGTGTCCGGCTGGTGCGCCGACGCCCGTCGACTTGCCCTCTTCCAGTCGTCGGATCCCGGGATCAAGCATGCGCTTGAAGAGCGGCAGCTCCAGGGACGGCACCTCGCGGACTGGGTCGACCTCCCGTGGCTCACTCTCGGAGCGGCACTGCACGTGGTGGCAGGGACCGACGGATCCGTCCTCGCCCAGGGTCTCCTGCTCGAAGCAACGTCGTTCGCGCCCAAGCGCGTGACCTACGACCTGACCCTGGCGGCCGTACTCATCGCGACAGCGAACGGTGACCATTATGAGACTTGACCCGCTCGCCGCCTCGACGCGGATCCTCCACGACTACCGCAGCTACCTGGTCTCCACGTTCGCTCCCCGCGACCCCGACCTCGCCGGTCAGTTCGAACGTGCGCTGGCCAACGAGTTCACCCTGCACAAAGGTCCGTTCCTGCAGGCATCCGCTCCGTACGAGACGTCGGTGAGCCTGCGCTCCCTGGCCGACGAAGGGGTCCTGCCCGACTCGATCCTCGCGCTCGACGAGGAGGCCTTTCCCGTCGACCGGCCTCTCTACGTCCACCAGGAATCAGCGATCCGCAAGTCCGCCGCAGGGCGGAACCTCGTCGTCGCGACCGGCACCGGGTCCGGCAAGACCGAGTGCTTCCTGCTCCCGATCCTGGACGGACTCCTGCGCGAACGCGACGCCGGAACGCTGAATCAGCCCGGCGTGCGTGCGCTGCTGCTGTATCCGATGAACGCCCTCGCCAACGATCAGGTCAAGCGCCTGCGGCGCATGTTGCAGCCGTTCCCCGACATCACCTTCGGCCGTTACGTCGGCGAGACCAAGACCGCCGTCAGGGAGGCCGAGGACGACTTCCGCGCCCGTTACCCACACGAGCCACGAGTCCCCAACGAGCTGATCGCCCGTGAGCAGATGCAGGAGTCGCCCCCCCACATCCTGCTCACCAACTACGCGATGCTCGAGTACCTGCTGCTGCGTCCCGCTGACAGCGCGTTCTTCGACGGCCCGACAGCGCAGCACTGGTCCCACGTCGTCCTCGACGAGGTGCACGTGTACGACGGAGCACGCGGCACCGAGATAGCGATGCTCCTGCGGCGCGTCAGAGACCGCGTCCTGAACAGCGAGAGATCCCGGCTGCGCTACTTCGCCACGAGTGCGACCCTCGGGCGCGGTGTCCACGACTACCCGGACCTCGTGCGCTTCGCATCCGACCTCACCGACGAGGCGTTCGACTGGGACGCCGAGGATCCACAACGCCAGGACGTCATAGGCCCCAAGCGCAAACAGCTTGTGCGACACGAACCCTCCTGGGAGCTCCCCCAGGAGAAGTTCGCCACTTTGCGGGACGTGATGCGCGACGACGCAGCCTCGACCGAGGACGTGGCGGCGATCGTGGCGGCGCACGTCAGCACACCGCCGAGCACCACGCTTGCGAAAGGGGATTTCGCCGCCGCGGCCTTCGCCGATGAACGCCATGTGGTCGAGCTCCAGGAGCGGTGCCAGAAGGGCTCCGTCGGGCTCACCACCGCTGCCAAGTCGCTGTTCCAGGGCCCCGAAGCCACCTCCGACCTGGTAGCGCTCATCGACGTGTGCGTGGCAGCCCGTCACCGCGACGACGACGCGCCGCTCATCCCAGCCCGCTACCACTTCTTCGTGCGCGCGCTCGAAGGCGCCTTCGTCTGTCTCCACCCCGAACACCCCGGCGATGTCCCGTCGGTGAGTTTGAACCGGTCCCGGACGTGTGCACACTGTCGTGACCGCGGGCTCGAGTCCACGGTGTTCGAGCTCGGCACCTGCCGCCGGTGCAGCGCCGCGTACGTCTTGGGGGCCCCGGACCCGTCCACGGGGCGACTCGTCCAGGCTCCGCCTCGACGTGAGATCAACGGCTACTACCTGCTGGGCGAGGCCGTGCCCGAGGACGAGGACAGCAGCGATCCACTAGGGGCGCCGGCGAGGCCAGGTCAGGTAGCGGACAAGCCCGGGATCGAGAAGCTCCTCTGCCCGGCGTGCGGCCGCGTCTTCGACTCAGGCGCGTGCACATGTGGCGCGGGCGTCGCCGCACGCACCGTCACCGAGGCCGTCACCCAGCTCGACACGCTCCACAAGTGCCTCGCATGCTCACAGCACCTCAGTGGTGACATCGTGTTCAGGGCGGTGACGGGATCGGACGCGCCGGTTTCGGTCATCGCAACCAGCCTCTACCAGGAGCTGCCGCCCTCGGTGGACCCGGGGCAGGTCCAGAAGGTCGGCGAAGGCCGCAAGCTCCTCACCTTCAGCGACTCACGTCAGGACGCTGCCTTCTTCGCCCCGTATCTCGAGCGGACCTACAACCGCGCCATCCGACGCCGGCTCATGTACACGACGGTGGCGGAGCTTTTTGCACGGGAGGACGAGGCACCCCGCTTCGACGACGTGGTCACTCCTCTGCGCAAGCGTGCGGCTGCGAGCCTCGTCCTCGACCCCGACGCAAGTCCCGCCACCAACCGCACCAAGGTCGAAACCTGGGTGACGGGCGAGATCGTTGCGATCGACAGGGCGAACAGCCTCGAGGGGACCGGCTGCATGGAGACCTTCGTGGTTCCCCCCGCAGGAGACCCGTGTCCCCAGCCGCTCCTCGACCTGGGCCTGTCGTCAGTGGACGCGATCGACTTGATCCAGGTGCTCCTCGACACCCTGCGGAACCACGCCGTCGTCTCGATACCCGACGGCGTCGACGAGAACGACGCGGTGTTCTCGCCGCGAAACACCTTCGAAGGCGTCCGTGAGCAGGGCCGCGGCACTGGTGTCATCGGCTGGTTGCCGACGCGCGCGTCGAACCGGCGCCTCGACTACCTGCAACGGCTCTTCGAGCGCCGCGGGATCGCTGCTGATGCCCGTGAGGTGCTCGGTGGACTGTGGCGCTACCTCACCGACACCAACAGCCCGTGGCGCAAGTCCTTCGCAGTGTCCCAGGACAAGGCGAGGGGAACGATTTTTCGTCTCGACCACACCAGGATCGCGTTCCGTCCCCGAACGCCACAACACCAACCGTCGCGCTGCGACACGTGCAGCAAGATCGCATGGCACGTCGTCGACGGCGTCTGCCCGACCTATCGCTGTCCCGGAACCGCACACCCAGTCGAGGACGCCGACGCGCTGGACGCCGAGCACTATGCGCGCCTCTACACGAGCCTCGAACCGACGGCCGCGTCCGTGCAGGAGCACACAGCTCAGTGGACACCGAGCAAGGCGAGCAGCATCCAGGACGACTTCGTCAACGGCAACGTCAACGTGTTGAGCTGCTCGACGACGTTCGAGCTCGGCGTCGACGTCGGTGAGGTCCAAGCGGTCCTGATGCGCAACATGCCACCGAGCCCGGCCAACTACGTGCAGCGTGCCGGTCGTGCCGGACGGCGCACCGATTCGGCCGCGTTGGTCGCCACGTTCGCGCAGCGGCGCAACCACGACCTGGCGTACTTCGACAGCCCGAACCGCATGGTCGACGGAGTCATCGCCCCGCCCCGCATCCTGCTCGACAACACCGCCATCGCACGCCGGCATGTGCATTCGGTCGCGTTCTCGATGTTCGAACGCCAGTCGAACGGCCACCACACCGTCGAGGACTTCTTCCTCGCTGACTCCGACGCCGAGAGCGCACACGACGAGTTCATCTCCTGGCTGAACTCACATCCGGCCGAGCTCGCTGCGGCGCTGGATCGCTTCCTCCCAAGAGACACCGCCGTCGAGCTCGGAGTCGAAAGCTGGGACTGGGTCGAAGCCCTGACGGTCGAGAAGGAGGAGGAGCCGACCCACGGCTGGCTCGTGAGAGCTGCGGCGGAGGTCCAAGATGACGTCGCCAGCGTGCGGCAGCTCATCGACGAGCTCATCGTGGAGCGGAGCCTCAAGCAGGCCGACAGGATGCAGCGCCTCGAACGGACGTTGACCCGCCGGCGCCTGCTCGACTTCTTGGCGACCAGCAACGTGTTGCCGAAGTACGGGTTTCCCGTCGACGTCGTCGAGCTCGACGTGTCCCGCTCGGGTGACACCGACTCGGAATCACTCGACCTCACCCGCGATCTTGCCTTTGCAATCAGCGAGTACGCCCCTGGGGCCAGCGTCGTCGCGGCCAAGGCGCTCTGGGAGAGCCGCGGGTTGCGCACGATCCCGCAGAAGGCCTGGCCTCAGTACGGGTGGTCAGTCTGCGACATGTGCGGCACGTTCAGACAGGCCCTCGGCGCGGCGCCACAGGGAGGTTGTCCGAACTGCGGTGGTACCGGGGTTCGTGCCGGGCATGCGGGGTCGATGGTCGTGCCCATATTCGGTTTCGTGGGCCGCAGGAGCGCTGACCGCCCCGGCGACCAACGGCCGGAGCGGCTGGCGGTCACCGAGACGTACTTCGCTTCGTACAAGCCGCCGGAGCCGGAGCCGGAACCGGTCGGAGGCTTGGGCGGATCGGTGCCGGTCGAGAGGCGATTCAGCCGTCAAGGCCGCATCACCGTCGTCAACCGCGGGCCGCGGGGCCGCGGTTTCCGGCTCTGTGAAGTGTGCGGGTTCGGTGAACCTGCACCGGTCAGGTCCACAGGGCGGCAGAAGAACGCGAAGTCGAAGCCGCACCGGCGACCGAACGGCAGAGGCGAATGCAAAGGGATTCCCAAGACGCGTCACCTCGGTCATCAGTACCTCACCGACGTGGTCGAGCTTCGCTTGCGGCTCGAGCCGCGGCACACGGACGAACCAGCCGCGCTCAGCCTTCTGCATGCACTGCTGCAGTCCGTCGACGCGCTGACGATCAACCCTCAGGACGTCGGAGGGGCGATCGTCGGAAGCGGGATCGACAGTCTCTCCCTTGTGCTCTTCGACTCGGTGCCGGGTGGTGCCGGTCACGCGCGACGCATGGCGGACAACCTTCCTGAGCTGTTCGCAGCCGCGCTCCGCAAGGTCGCCAACTGCACGTGTGCCGCTGACACGTCCTGTTATCAGTGCTTGCGCACTTACGGCAACCAGCGGCACCACGAGATGCTGTCCCGTGCGCTGGCCGAGCAGGCACTGCGGGCGATCCTCGGAGCGGGCAGCGGAGATGCAGTCGCGTCGGCGGACACCATCGCTCTTGCCCACGAGTCGGCCCGTCCGCTGTTGCTGTCGGCGGTCACCGGCGGTGCGCCGCTGCCCTGCATCGGCTACGAGCTCGACGACCTCGCCGCCAGCGGGTGGCAGCTCGAAGCCGCCTGGCCTGACGCCAAGGTGGCCGTCGTCCTCGATGTGGACCGTGATCGAGACGCTTGGCTTGCAGCCCGAGACTGGGACGTGCGCCCGCTGTCGGAGTGGACCGAGTCCGACCTGCGCGACGCTCTGGCCGGTTGACGACCAGCACCGGCCGCGCAACGGGTGGTCCGCGCTGTCACTCGGTCCAGGGGCCGGAGCCGCCGATGCGTTCGGCGCTGATGTGGATCACGTGGCCGGGGGGCGGGTCGTCGAAGGGTGGGAACTTCACGCCGGGGCCGAGGTAGACCTCGGCGAGTCGCTGCAGGAGCTCGGGGGCGCCGCCTTCGACGAGGCGGGCGCGGCCGTGGACGACCAGGTGGTTGGCGAGCCCGATCGGGTTGGTGCCTTCGGCTTCGATCGTGAGCGCCACACGCGGGTCGCGGGCGATGTTGGTGACCTTGGCGCCGTGCATCATGTGACCGATCACGATGTCGTCGCCGTCGAGGCCGGTCCAGACCACGCTCACCTGCGGGCTGCCGTCGCGGTTGACGGTGACGAGGTGGCCGAGACGGCCGGCGGTGATCACACGGCGCACGTCGTCGGTGAGGAGCGTGTCTCCCATGCTGGCGCCTACTTCCGGGCGTCGCTGTTGAGCTCGATCGCGGCGCGCACGAGGGCCTTGAACGCGTCGGCGTCGACGGTCTCGCCCTCGCGGATGTCGATCGCACGCCGCGTGTTCCCCTCGAGGCTGGCGTTGAAGAGCCCGTCAGGGTCGGCAAGCGAGGCGCCCTTGGCGAACGTGAGCTTCACGACCGCCTTGTACGGCTCGCCGGTGCAGATGATCCCGTTGTGGGACCACGTAGTGGTACCGGGGCTGTTCTTCTTGACCCACTTGACGTCCTCGACGACGTCGGGGTCGGCGGCGTGGATGAGCTCGCGCATCCGCGTCAGGGTCTCGGCGCGCCAGTCGCCGAGCGCGGCGATGATGTCGTCGATCCGCTCCGATGCCGGACGGCTCTCGCCGGACTGAGCGCCGGTCATGACGGCATCTCGAAGCCGTTGCAGAGCACGCCGATGCCGTCGGTGCAGGCCATCCGCAACGCCTTGGCGGCCTGGTAGTCGTCGGACTCGTACCACGCGAGCGCGGCTTCCTTGGACTCGAAGCGGACCACGACCGTCGCGGCGCCGGGGTTGCCCTCCTTCGCGTCGGAGTCGTAGTCGGCGACGACGATCTCGGCGCTGTGGGTGGCGAGGGTCGGCAGCGCGGCAGCCGAGTACTGCGCGTAGCCGTCGGGGTCGGTGATCGTGTAGTTGAGGACGAAGTAGGCGCTCATCCGCGCAGTTCTAGCCCCTCGCGCCCGGCCATGCCGGGGGTGGACGTGCAGGAATGGAGCCCATCTGCGGCGTCGCTTACCCTGCGCGGATGACGACGCATGCGGGGCGGCACCGTGTGGAGAGGCTGGCGGTCGCCGACATCGGCAACCTCTTCATCGATCGTCCCGGCATGCCGTTCCAGGTGGAGCTGCTCGCCCACCTCGACGGCACCGTGACCTCGGGCGCGGCGCTCACCGAGTCGATCGCGGCTGCGGTCGAGTCCCGCCTCGGGCTGGTGCCGCGGCTGCGACAGAAGGTCGTGTGGCCGCGGTGGGGTTGTGGCCGCCCCTACTGGTGCGACGACGCGCGCTTCGACATCGCCGAACACGTGCACCACGTCGAGCTCTCCGCGCCCGGCGACGACGCGGCCCTCCTCGACCTGTGCGCCACGATCGACGCCGAGGTCCTCGACCGCTCGCGTCCCCTCTGGCGGCTCTCGGTCGTGACCGGCCTCGAAGGGCGCCGCGCCGCGGTGTTGTTCAAGCTGCACCACGCCGTCGCCGACGGGCTCGCCGCGATCGCCACCCTCGCGGCGCTCCTCGACCCGCCGGGGACTCCCGACAACCCGGGTGAGGACGGCGCAGGTGCCGTGAAGTGGGAGCCGGCGCCGGCGCCGCGCGCCCGGACCCTCGTGGCCGACAACGTGGAGCGGCGACTGCGCGACGTCGCCCACGCCCTCGGCCACCTCGCGCACCCCGTCGAGTCGGCACGCCACCTCGCCGCCCTCGTCGCGTCGGCCCGCTCCGACCTGACCGCGACGAGGGCGCCACGAACCTCGTTCAACCGCCCGTTGGGGCCGCGGCGTTCGCTCACGCTGCTGCACGTCCCTCTCGCCGACGTCAAGGACGCCGCCCATGCGGCCGGCGGGACGGTCAACGACGTGGTCCTGACTGCCGTCGCCGCCGGCCTCAGGGCGCTGCTGCTCGCCCGCGGCGAGTCCGTGGCCGCCCCGCTCGTGATCTCGGTGCCGATGTCGATGCGGACCGCAGCCGGCGACCGCGCAGGCGGCAACGCCGTGAGCGCCGTCCCCGTCCCCGTGCCCGTCGACACCGCCGACGACGACGCGACGCTGTCGCGCATCGTCGCCACGACGCGGGAGCGCAAGCGCTTCGGGCGCGTGTCGGCCTACGACGTGCTGTCCTCGGAGCTGCTGCCCCTGTGGTTGCAGCGCTGGATCATGGGCCACTTCGCAACCACCGACCAGCACATGGTGAACCTGTTCGTGACCAACGTTGCCGGCCCGCCCGAGGCGGTCAACCTCGCGGGACGGCGCATCGTCGACGCCTACCCCGTCGCCCCCCTCGGCGGCAACGTCACCATCGGTGTCGCGGTGCTCTCCTACGCGGGCGAGCTCCACGTCACCTTGCACGTCGACCCCGACGCCATCGCCGACGTCGACGTGATGGCAGCGGGCATGGACAGCGCGTTCACACGCCTGTGCGGGAGGGGACCGTCCGCCGGCGCGGCAGCCCGCACCGGGCACTGAACCGGCTCATCCCGAGCGGTCAGGCCGCCGATGCAAAGGGCCCGTGCCGAAAAGGGTCGACCATGCAGACACGTGTACGTCGATGCCGACGGGCAGGTCGTCGTCGAAGGCTCCACCGTTGCGGGCAGTGCCGAGGACGTCAGCGTCGAGGTCGTGAACAACTCCGGCACCGTGACCACGATCCCCGTCGCCATCACAGATGTCGGTGGCGACAAGTTCCACATGAACGTGGACTGGTCACATGTCGACGTCGCCGCGATCTTCGGTAGTGGGGCCGGTATCGGCCGCGGAAGGGGTGCGGCGGCGCTGCAGGGCGTCCACCTCGAGCTCGGCTCCAGGGCCAATCCTCAGGACAACAAGGCCAAGATCACCTTCGTGGCGGCGCGTCCTGGCGGCGCCGCGCAATCCGGTGCAGGCGCGGACAGCCCCGTGACGACCGGCGGTGGACCTACCGTGAGCCGCCCGGGAGTGCGCTGAGACAGCGGCGCCGGCGCACGTCGCGCCTCCGGACACGATCTCGCGGGGCCATACTCGGGCCGCAGCCGACCCGCCCGGAGGGCCGCATGGGCAAGCTCATCTACGCGACCAACGTCTCGCTGGACGGCTTCACGGAGGATGCGACCGGCGCTTTCGACTGGTCCGAACCCGACGAGGCAGTGCACGTCTTCTGGAACGGCGTGATGCGCAGCACCGGCACCCAACTGCTCGGCCGGCGCATGTACGAGACGATGGCCGTGTGGGAGACCGAGTCGTCACTGGCCGAAGAGTCTGCGGTGCAGGCCGACTTCGCCGCGGCCTGGCAGGACTCCGACAAGGTCGTCTACTCCACCACCCTGGCCGACGCGGTCACGGCGCGGACCCGCATCGTGGCGGACTTCGACGCCGGCGAGGTGCATGCCCTGAAGGAAGCCTCCCCGGCTGACCTCCTTGTGGGCGGCCCAGGCATCGCCGCCCACGCCCTCCGCGCCGGTCTCGTCGACGAGATCCGCATGGTGATGTCGCCGGTCGTCGTCGGTGCCGGCAAGCCCGCCTTCGCGGCCGACCTGCGCCTCGACCTCGAGCTCGTCGACGAGCGCCGTTTCGGCAACGGCGCCGTGGGTGTGGGCTACCGGGTGCGGACCTGACCTCGGTCCGGGCGGCGGGCTTCTTCCGGCCTCGGCCGGTCAGCGTCAGAAGGGCACCGCTTGTCCCAGCAGGCCGGTACCCGTGGCGCGGCCCGCCAGTGTGCGGCAGAACTCGACGGCGTCGACGGTGATGTGCTCGCCGTCGTCGCCCGAGACGTAGGTGCCGCCCGCGGGGCCGGTGAGCGTGAGGGTGAAGGGCTGTCCGTGGCGGCGTGCCCATTCGGCGACCACGTCGGCGATGATGCGCCCGTCGTGCTCCGGTGTCAGGGCGAGGTCGCGGCCCGTCGCCCGCGCCACGTCGACGCGGTGCATCCACGGGTCGCGGGTCAGTATGACCTCGACCAGGTAACCCATCCGCCACGTCTCCTGCTCGCCGTCGACCGCCTGTGTCATCGGCATCTTCCGGAACAGCGCCGGTCGTGTCGCCCGCCAGCGTGCGGCACGCGGTCCGACCGTGTCGATCTTGGCGATGAGCTCCGACGTCGACAGGTCGGCGTTGTCGGCGACCTGTCTCGCCGTGAGCGCGTCGACCAGGGCCTCGCCCGAGCGCCTCGCCGCGAAGGCCGCCGCGATCATCGACGCCATCATGGTCCGGTAGCCCGTGAAGGTCGCGAGCATCCCGGCGGTGTGGCCCGCCATCGCACGCACGTCCCACAGTGGGCAGTCGGTCTGTGTCGACCAGTCGTCGGTGTCGAGGGAGCGGAGCTGGGCCGCCACCAGCGCGTACTCCTCTCGCGCCAGCTCCTCGACCTCGGCACGCCCGATCGGCGGGATCGTCTCGACGGCTGTCTTGGTCATCATCTCGCCCGCCTTCTCCTCTTGGGCTTGTCCACCTTTGACGTGATGTGCGCGTAGAACATCTCGACTGCGTCGTCGATCAAGCGGATCCAGCGGTCTCCGCCCGGATCGTTGGAGAGTTGCTGGTCCGCGAGGCCGGTGCCGATGGCGGTGCACAGGTCGACCATCGCGGGATCGCTCACCCCGCATCGGGCCAGGAGCGTGGCGAGCTCGGCGAGGCTGTCCTGGGAGATCTTGAACGACGCCGGCGAGGGCTCGAAGCCGGGGATCGTGCGTTGGAACAGGAGCTGGTAGCGGGCGACGTCGGCCGCGCAGAACTCGACGAAGAAGTGCGTGATGGCCTTGAGCGCCGTGAGGGGGTCGTCCGTGGCGACGGTGGCCGCCCTCTGCTCGTCGAGGAACTGCTGCGCGCCCTGTGCGTACATGGCGTCGTAGATGTCGTTCTTGGAATCGAAGTAGCTGTAGAGCGACGGCGGCTGCATGCCGACGCTGCGTGCGAGGTCCCGCAGCGACAGGGCCGCGAGGCCGCTGGCCCGCACCTGCTCCCATGCGGCCTCGATGATCTCCGCCCGTGTGGCCAAATGACGTTCGGCACGCCGATCGCGAACAGGTTCTCCTAACATAGTTAGGAGTTTGCGGCACGCGAGGCGTCCTGTCAAGGAGCTGTCTGCTTGCGGGCGCCCCCTTGGCAACCCGCGGTTCCCTTGGTGTCGTGGTCCTGTAGTACGAAAGCAGGCACCATGAAGCCACCCGCACCGGTTCACAACGACTTCCCGACGCCGGCGGTGGGGGCGTACAATGGGTGAGGAGTCGCGCAGCGTCCGCAACGCACGGCTCTGGGCCGAGGTGAACGCCCAGCACACCGACGCCGACGCCGCGTCACGCTGGGCCACACCATCGATCGAGTGGGGCCTGTTCGACATCCCCGAGGCCGACGTCGGTGTCATCGGCGACGTGTCAGGCCTCGACGTCGTCGAGCTCGGCTGCGGCACCGCCTACTTCTCGGCGTGGCTCGCCCGCGCCGGCGCCCGCCCCGTCGGAGTCGATCTCTCGCGGCCGCAACTGTCGACGGCGCGACGCTGCCAGACGTTGCTCGGGCTCGCGTTCCCACTCGTCGAGGCCGACGCCGAGCGCCTCCCGCTACAGCCGAACTCGTTCGACCTCGCCGTGAGCGAGTACGGCGCGTGCCTCTGGTGCGACCCTGAGCTGTGGCTGGCCGAGGCGGCGCGTGTGCTGCGCCCCGGCGGCCGCCTGGTGTTCCTCACGAACAGCCCCCTGGCCGGCATGTGCGTCCCCGCCGACGGCGGCTACGCCGGCACCGAGCTCCTGCGCCCTCAGCGGGCTCTGTGCCCGGTGACCTGGCCCGACGGCAACGAGGAGTTCCACCCCGGCCACGGCGACTGGATCCGCCTCCTCGGCGACAACGGCTTCGCCGTCGACGCCCTCGTCGAGCTGTACGCCCCGCCCGGGTCCCGCACCCACCCCTACTACGAGGTGGTCACCGCCGAATGGGCCTCCGCCTGGCCCGCCGAGGACCTCTGGGTCGCCCACCTGCGCTGACCACGTGGGCGGGATCGCTCCGGACGCCCCGCACCTGTACACTCCTCCTGCTCCCACACGGGAACACGACGCGGGGTGGAGCAGTCAGGTAGCTCGTCGGGCTCATAACCCGAAGGTCGCAGGTTCAAATCCTGCCCCCGCCACCATCTGAAACAGCAGGTCAAAGGCCCTTTCCGAGGAATCGGGGAGGGCCTTTCTGCTGCCTGTTCCCCC
>JAIBAC010000186.1 GCA_019695375.1 Acidimicrobiia bacterium | reverse complement strand
CGAGCGCGAACGTCGGAACCGCCACCGCGAGGACGACCCCGACGGCAGCCTCACGCGGGAACCGGAACCCGAGCCGGCGTTCACCGGGGTACGAACCGCCGTCCATGAGGCGGTCGCCGACGGCGGCGACGAGCTGCACGTCGAGGTCGACGGCACCGGCGCCGACGGCGACGGCCCGCCACACGGGAGCGACCCCGGGCGCGAGCGCGACGGCCACGCCGGCCACCGCCACGAGCCACGCGCCGAGGCGGAGGACGACGGCACTCCACGGCCGCGGAACGAAGACCGCGACGATGCCCGCGGCGAGCACCACGTAGAAGACCGCCGGCGCGCCGGCACGCAACGGAGCCGGGGCCGTGCGGACGGCGTCGGTCAACGCCGGCCCGAAGAGGGGACCGAGCGCGACCCAGGCGAGTGCCGCGACGATCCAGGCGCGGCCGGGTCGCGGGTAGTCCGTGCGGAGGCTCACGAGCCGCGCTTGGCCTTGCCCAAGCCGGTGTCGATCGGGACACCGGCGGCGCAGAGCTCGCATTCCGCGGCGGCGACGGACTCGAAGTCGAGCGCCAGGAGGCTGACGAGGCTCGGGGCGCTCACGTCATCGGCGCTCACACCACCGCGGTTGACGAGAGCGGCAGCCACGACCGTGGTGCCGCCGGCAGCCTCCACGGCCGCCACGGTCCGAGCGAGCGATCCACCGGTCGTGACCACGTCCTCGACGACGGCGACACGCCTGCCGCTCACGAGGCGGTCGTAGCCGCGGGCGAGCACGAGTCCGGAGTCGACCTTGTCGGCGTAGACCGCAGGCACACCGAGGTGGTGCGCTGTCCACTGCGCCACGATTATCCCCGCGACCGCCGGTCCGCAGACGATCTCCGGCCTGAAGCCGGCGACGGCGCCGGCGAGCAGGCCGCAGAGCTCCGAGATGCGCCGCGTGTCGGGGTAGACGGCGTCCTTGTTGACGTACGCGCTGCCGTGGCGGCCGGATGTGTACACGAAGTGGCCGCCGGTGCGGATGGCTCCGGCCTCCTCGAAGAGATCGCGGGCTCGCGCGGTGGGATCGACTGCCATGGCGGCAATGTAGCTTGGTGGATCTCGCCGCAGACAAGCCGCCGGATGGAGCGTGAGAGCCGTGGTCATGGGCCGCCGACCCGACGTCGAGACCGCATCGAAGGCACGGACGGCCTCCGCCGTCGGGGGTCTCGGCGTGCGCCTCGCCGTCGCCCTCGCCGAGCTACCGCTGAAGCGACCGTGGCGCGGCCCCGACACCACCGTGCACAACGTCGGCTACGAGGTCACGCGGCGAGTGATGCGGACGTTCATGGACTACGTCGTGTCGCTGAGCACACCCGAGCTGCGCTCGGTCGAGGTGGTCCTCGACGACCTGTGCCGGAGCGTGCTGCCGCCCCTGGTGCACCGCCTCGGGGTGAGCGTGGAGGACGACGTCGTGGGGGGCGTGCCGGGCACGTGGTACCGCTCGGGCAGCGACGAGCCCACCGGCACGATCCTCTACCTGCACGGCGGCGGATACGTGGCGACCTCGCCGAGCATGTACGCACTCTTCACCGGGTGGCTCGCACGCCACACCGATTGCGACGTGTTCGTCGCCGACTACCGCCTCGCGCCCGAGTTCCCGTATCCGGCGGCCATGGAGGACGCCCTCGCTGTGTACCGCGCCCTGCTCGACTCCGGTGAGGACCCGGCCCGGATCGTGTTCGCCGGCGACTCGGGCGGCGGCGGGCTGGCAGCGACGCTCGTCCTCGACGTCGCGCAGTGCGGCCTGCCCGCCCCACGCGGCGTCCTGCTGTTCTCACCCGAGGTCGACCTCGTCCTCGACGAACCGTCAGTGACCGAGAACGCCGACCTCGACATCCTCCCGCGGCACATCCCCGTGCAGCCCTACCTCGGCGACCTCGACGCGCACACCGCGATCGTCTCGACCGTGTACGCGGACCTCAGCGGGTTCCCGAACACACTCGTCGCGTGGGGTGGCGAGGAGATATTCCGCGACGCGATCGAGCGCTTCGTGCAACGCCTCCGCGACGCCGCCGTTCCGACGCTCGCCCGCGAGGAGCCGCACATGTTCCACGTGTACATGATCCTGATGCCGTGGGCGCCGGCGAGCCAGCGCCTCTACCGCCGCGTCGACAGGACGTTCGCGCAGTGGCGCGCGTCCCAGCGAGCCGGTTAGGAAGGCGGCCTGCGGGCGACTGCGGCGACCTGGCGCATGCCGTAGTCGATCGTGGCTTCGTCCTCGCCGCGCGCGAGACGTTCGAGGCTGCGACCGAGACGGGCGAGCTCGTCGGCCGGGACGCCCGCCAGAGCGGGGTCCGCGGACAGGGCTTCGAGGTTCAACAGGTGCAACAAGGCCATCGCGGACGCGTGGGGTCTCAGGCGTGCAGCCTCGGAGTGGACCACATGCCATCCCGCCGCGGCCATCATCGCCTCGACGCGGCCACCGACGTGCATGTCCTGACCGTTCGCACGCTGCACGGACTCGACGATGCAGTAGTAGCGGTCGAGGGCGGGGTGTTCCGATCGCATCCACTCGAGCTCCTCGACCACGATCGTGGCGTCCGCGGCGAGACCGCTGCGCCAGGCGCCGAGTGCGTCAGCCGGGCACGTCAGATGCGTGAGCAGGAAACGCACGTACGCGAGGCCGGCGCCGGTGGCTGCGGGCGGCAGCGCACGGGAGACGTCCGCGTTCACGAACGAGACGCCATCGACCCCGCGTGCCGTCTCGCGCGCGGCGTCGACGTACCGGGCCGACATGTCCACGCCCACCGTCTCGATCGCGTCGCTGCAACGGTGCAGCAACAGCGTCGTGTGTCCGGGCCCGCAGCCGAGGTCGACGGCGTGGCGTGGACGCGGCGGCGCCCACTGCTGCAGCAGTGCCGCCGAGGTCGGCTCGTACACGCCTGCGAGGTGTTCGAGGCGCCGGGCGGCGACGTCGCCGTCCCCGAAGGTGTATCCCACGCCGCGATGGTCCCTCAGCCGCGGCCTGCGCCGCCACCGATTTCGCCGCACGACCGGTGCGGTCACGGCGTCCAGTGACCCCGAAGTTGTAGAAATGGCTGCGGCGGCCGGATGGCCGCCAACGCCCGGGTGCTGCGGGGCGGAGCCACAGGGGGACCGATGACAGGCGCGGCGAGGACCGGAGCGCGACCGGAGGACCGGGACCACGAGCTCGACCCCGGTGAGATCGACGTGCTCGACCCCGCGGTCTACGCGCACGATCCCTACCCCATGTACCGGTGGCTCCTGCGCCACGATCCCGTCCACTGGGACCGTCACAGCGACATCTGGGTCGTGACCCGCTACGACGACGTCTGCTGGGTGGAGCGCAACCCCGAGATCTTCTGCTCGAGCAAGGGAGTGCGGCCCGACCAGCCGGGCGGGATATCGATCATCACCATGGACGCGCCCGACCACACGATGCACCGCCGCCTCGTCAACAAGGGCTTCACCCCCCGCATGGTCCGCAAGCTCGCGACCCACATCGAGGAGCTCACCGCGGGTGTCCTCGACCGCGTCGCTGCCGCCGGCGAGTGCGACTTCGTCGCCGACATCGCATACCGCGTGCCGCTCATCGTCATCTGCGAGCTGCTCGGCCTTCCCGTCGAGGACTGGAAGCAGCTCGGGGCTTGGAGCGACGGGCTCGTCGGCTCCCAGGGCGCACGCAGCACCGATGATCCCGCCTTCGAGGCCGCGACGCAGGCGTTCATCGAGTACACCGGCTACCTCCAGGAGCTGATCGCGGCCAAGCGCGAAGACCCCGGTGACGATCTCGTCTCACTGATGATCCACCAGGCCGATGCGGGCGTGATCGCAACCGGCGAGGTCGACGCGATCCGGGAGAAGGTGATTCGCGGCGACGCCGACGGGAAGGTCTCGCTCGAGGACCTCGCCGAGATCGGCCAGGACGAGCTCGTCATGTTCCTCATCCTCCTGCTCGTGGCCGGCAACGAGACCACACGCAACGCGATGAGCGGCGGGATCGCCACCCTCTCCGACGAGCCGCAGCAGTGGGCGCGTCTCGTGGAGGACCCGAGCCTCGTCGACTCCGCCGTCGAGGAGGTCCTGCGCTGGGTGTCGCCGGTCCTCAACTTCTCGCGCACGGTCACCACGGACACCGAGCTGCACGGCCGTGAGATCCGCGAAGGTGACAAGGTGCTGGTCGTCTACGGCGCAGCCAACCGCGACCCCGCCGTCTTCGACGATCCCGACGAGTTCCGCGTGGACCGCGATCCCAACCACCACATCGCTTTCGGGATCGGGCCCCACTTCTGCCTCGGCGCCAACCTCGCCCGCCTCGAGCTGCAGATCCTGTACCGACAGCTCGTGCGACGCTTCCCCGATCTGCGAGTCGCGCCCGGCGCAGGACCCGTGCGGGTTCCCAACTGCCTGGTGCGCACCATCGACGAGCTGCCTGTCGTGTTCACGCCTGCACCGGCTGCCTGACACCGATGGCGACACGCGGGCCCGCATCACGGGCATCCGAGCTGCGCGACCTGATCCGCGAGGCGCGCTACCGCTACTACGTCCTCGACGACCCCACGCTCTCCGACGCCGAGTACGACGAGCTCGAGCGCGAGCTGCGCGCGATCGAGGAGTCGCATCCCGACCTCGTCACCGCAGACTCGCCGACGCAGACCGTGGGGGCTGCTCCGCTCGTCACCGACTTCGCGACCGTGCGTCACCGCACGCCGATGCAGTCGCTCGACAACGCCATGAACCCCGCGGACCTTTCGGCCTGGGCCGAGCGGATCGCCCGCATGCTCGACGGCGAAGAAGCGACGTTCGTGTGCGAACCCAAGATCGACGGCCTCTCGATCTCGCTCACCTACGAGGACGGTCGTCTGCACGTGGGCGCGACCCGCGGCAACGGCGTCGAGGGCGAGGACGTGACCGCCAACGTGATGTCGGTGGTGGGGGTTCCGCACGCGCTGCCGCCCGACCTCGCGGTGGCGCTGGTCGAGGTCCGTGGCGAGGTGTACCTGCCGGTGTCGCGCTTCGAGGAGATGAACCGGCGCCAGGCCGAAGCGGGCGAACGCCTCTACGCGAACCCCCGCAACGCGGCGGCAGGAAGCCTGCGCCAGAAGGACCCGCGTGTCACAGCGCGTCGCAAGCTCGGCATCTTCGCCTACGACATCGGCGAGCCGGGTGAGCTCGGCCTCGGCAGCCACACGGCGACGCTCGCGTGGCTGGCCCGCGCGGGCCTGCCGGTGACGGCGCCCGTGTTCACGTCGACCGACGTCGACGCCGTCGTCGCGTTCTGCACCGACCTCCAGCAGCGCCGTCACGAGTTCGACTTCGAGTTCGACGGGGTCGTGGTCAAGGTCGACGACCACGCCCAACGTGAGGAGCTGGGATCGACGGCGCGGGCGCCGCGCTGGGCGATCGCGTGGAAGTTCCCGCCCGAGGAGCGCACCACGAAGCTGCTCGACATCCAGCCGTCGGTGGGGCGCACGGGCCGCATCACCCCGTTCGCGGTGCTCGAGCCGGTGCGGCTCTCGGGCGCGACGGTGACGACCGCGACGCTGCACAACGCCGACGACGTGGTGCGCAAGGGTGTGCTCATCGGCGACACGGTGCTCGTGCGCCGCGCCGGCGAGGTCATCCCCGAGGTGGTCAAGCCGATCGTCGAACGCCGCGACGGCAGCGAGCGCGAGTTCGTCTTCCCGCACCGCTGCCCGGTGTGCGGCAGCCCCGTGGAGCGACCCGAAGGTGAGGTCAACCACCGGTGCACGGGTGGGTGGAACTGTCCCGCGCAGGTGCTGGGACGCATCGTGCACTTCGCGTCGCGCGACGGGATGGAGATCGACCACCTCGGCGAGAAGACGGTCGCGAACCTCCTCGACGCTGGGGTGATCTCCGACGCCGGCGACCTCTTCCACCTGCACGCCGCCGACCTGACGCGGTTGCGCGAGTTCGCGTCGCGTCCGGCCGCGGACGTGATCGCCGACGCACGCAGCGACGACCCGGGACGCATCGCCGCCGTGGTGCAGGCACTGCGGCCAAAGGGCGTATCGCGTGCGGTGATCGCGGCAGCGGTCGAGGCGTACCCGTCGCTGGCGTCGCTCGCCGCCGCGTCGCCCGGCGAGCTCGCAGCAGTGCCCGGGGTGAGCG
>JAIBAC010000185.1 GCA_019695375.1 Acidimicrobiia bacterium | reverse complement strand
CGTCGTGATCATCGCCTACCTGTTCGGCCGCCGGATCGGCACCAAGCGCTCGGCGATCGTCGAGGTCAAGCGCTACTGATCCACAAAGGCGCTCGGCGCTTCCTCCTACGGGCGTCGACAACCACGCCCCGACTCTCGTGGACGTCGAGGGAGGAAGCACCTCGGCCTGCTACTCCACCGAGGCGCTCGGCGCTTCCAAAGCGCGGATCAGGTCAAGTAGTCGGTGAGGCGCGCTGGCTTGAGACCGGCGTACTCCGCAGCGGCGAGCACCGCGGCGAGGTCGCCGGCGAGCTCGGGGCGGTAGTGCAGCAGCACGATGTCGCCGCGCCGCAGCGCGTCGCCGCTGGCGAAGGTGACCTTGCCACCGTTGACCGACGCACCCCACATCACGATGTACTTGATCCCGCAGTTGCCCGCCGCGACGGCGGTGTTCGCGTTCGTGGAGCCGTAGGGGGGCCGGAACATAGTCGGGAAGTGGCCGATCCTGGCGGCGATGTCCTCCGAGGTCTTGCAGATCTGCTCCTGCTGCTGTTCGAGCGAGAGCTTGGCGAAGGCCGGGTGCGAGATCGAGTGGTTCTCGACCGAGCCTGCAGCCTGGTCGAGCCCCTTCCACAGCTCGGGGTCCTTCTGCAGCACCTGGTCGAGCAGGAACGTCGTGATCGGCAAGGTGCCCGACATCAGCTGGGCGCGAGCCTCGGGCGGGACGTGCCAGCCGTCGTCGATGGTGATGAAGACGACGTTGTCGGTCGTGGTGATGTGGTTCACGACCTGCGCGGGCGGCAGTGCCTGGGTGGTGGGGGGTGCCGTGGACGGCGGTGACGTCGGCTGGGTCTCGTCAGGCGGGGGCGGCTGGTCGTCGCCCACCTGTGTCAACTGGCCCTCCACGGGCGATGTGGCGGCGGATCCCGAACCGCGTGGGATCACCGCGAGCACGACGGCGGCCACACAGACCAGCCCCAGCGCGACAGCCACGATGAGCAGCGGCCTCTTGCTGCGCTTGCCGGCTTGGGTCGACACCTGCGACACCGCCTGTGCCGGCGCCGTACGCAGAGGCGGACCTCCGGATGAGACGGAGAGGGTGACGGTGCCGCCGGAGCCCAGCGTGCCCGCCGTCGACCCTTGTTGGGTCGCAGAGGCCGCCGGTGTGGCGTCGCCTGCCGCCGGGGGCACCGCCGGTGCAGCAGCGTCGGGGGACTCGGGCTCGGTTTGCGGAGCAGGTGCTGCCGGGGCCGCCGACGGCGGCGGCGGCGGGACGGTCGCACCTGCGCCACCTTCGGGTTCGGTCACCTCTGTCGACCTCCGCAGGACGGCACTGCCGTACGGCTGGCAAAGACCGAGCCGGCCGGACAGTGCAGGATGGGCAAGAACTTCTTCGGATCTGTGCGTCGAGTGGTGCCGGCGAAGCTCAACGGCGGCGACGTGCCGCCTTGCGCAACTGCCGCCGCGTCGGCGCTGGCATTCTCGTGGTCACGGTCACCGACTCACCGGGTCTGAGCCTCAGTGTTCGGACCGGTTCGGGCTGCGGTTTGCGTGCGCGTTTCAGGAATCCGAAGAGGCCCAACGCGACGCCGGCTCCGAGGCGCCAGTGGTCGTTCTGGGACAGCCCCTCCGACACCAGGGTCCGGGCACGCTTCACAGGCGCCAAGAGTAGCCGTCGACGGCCCCGATCCTCGGAATTCTGCCGTTCTCCTCCGGAGCGTCAGAGGCGCCACACTAGGCTCGGCCAGCGATGAAGGTCCTCCTGCGCAACCCGAAACGCACGGTCGAGATCGCCGGGCCGATGCGGGTGTCCAAAGTCCTCGACCACCTCTCGGTCAACCCCGAGAGTGTGATCGTCATACGCGCGGACGAGCTCGTGACCGGCGACGTCGAGATCGCCGACGAGGACGAGATCGAGCTGAGACCGGTGATCTCGGGCGGATGAGGTGCCGGGTCTGCCGCGAGCGGGCAGCGATCGAGGTCAGGCGCCACAACGCGGCGTTCTGCTCAGAGCACTTCATCGCGCATTGCCGCGAGCAGGTTGCACGCGCGATCAGGAAGCACTGGATGTTCAGGCCGGACGCGCACGTGCTCGTCGCGGTGTCGGGCGGCAAGGACAGCTTGATGCTGTGGGACGTGCTCGCCGACCTCGGCTACAACACGACCGGCGTGTACCTCGGCCTCGGCATCGGTGCCTACTCCGACGAGTCCCGCGAGGCGTGCGACCGGTTCGCGCAGGGCCGCGACCTCGACCTGCGCATCGTCGACCTCGGTTCCGAGTACGGCTACGACATACCCACCGGTGCGGCCGCTGCGCGTCGTGCCACCTGCGCCACCTGCGGGCTGTCCAAGCGCTACATCCTCAACGATGTCGCGCTGCGCGGCGGGTTCGACGTCCTCGCCACCGGCCACAACCTCGACGACGAGGCGGCGGTGCTCTTCGGCAACCTCGTCCACTGGAACGTCGAGGCGCTCGCACGCCAGAAGCCGGTCCTTCCCGCCGCCGCGGGGTTCGTGTCGAAGGTGAAGCCGCTGATCCGCCTCGCCGAGCGCGAGACCGCCGCTTACGCCGTCATGCGCGGGATCGACTACATCGTCGAGGAGTGCCCGATGGTCGCCGGCAACACCGGCCTGCGGTACAAGGAGACCCTCAACGAGATGGAGCGCACCTCGCCGGGGACGAAGCACCAGCTCTACTTCGGCTTCCTCGAGCACGGCGCGCCGCGCTTCGAGCCACGCGAGGGCGAGGACCCACCTGACGTGCACCCCTGCACTCGCTGCGGCGCACCGACCACGAGCGACGTGTGCGCGTTCTGCCGGCTCCGCGAGCAGGCGACCGACCCCGAGCGCGTCGCGGTCGCGCTCACACGTGGCCCGAAACGGCGGCGCGGGTGAGCCGAGCACTCGAGGACGGTGACCTCGTCCTCCTCGTCGACCGCAAGCAGCGCCGCTACCTGGTCACGCTCGCGTCGGGCAAGACGTTCCACTCGCATGCGGGCACGCTCGACCACGACCAGCTGATCGGGGGCGACGAGGGCCGCCGCCTCCGCACTTCAGGTGGTGCCGAGCTCGTGGTGCTCCGGCCCACTTTCGCCGACTACGTGCTGAAGATGAAGCGCGGTGCGCAGGTCATCTATCCCAAGGACATCGGGCCGATCCTCGTCTACGGCGACGTGTTCCCAGGTGCGAAGGTGGTCGAGGCCGGCATCGGTTCAGGCGCGCTCACCATGGCGCTGCTGCGTGCGGTCGGCCCCGACGGGCACGTGACGAGCTACGAACGGCGCGAAGACCACGCTGCGCAGGCACGAGCGAACATCGCGGCCTTCTGCGGCGAGGTCCCCAACCACGAGCTCAGGATCGGCGACGTGTCCGCCGGCATCGTCGAGCGCGGCGTCGATCGCGTCCTCCTCGATCTTCCGGAGCCGTGGACGGTTGTTCCCGCGGCGGCCGCGGCGTTGCGCACGGGAGGGATCCTGCTCTCCTACCTGCCGAGCGTTCCGCAGGTGCAGAAGGCCGTCGCGGCGATGGACGAGCACGGCTTCGGGTTCCGGGAGACGTTCGAGGTGATGCAGCGGGGCTGGAACATCGACGGCCTCTCGGTGCGTCCCGACCACCGCATGGTCGCACACACCGGGTTCCTGACCGTGGCACGCCTCCTCGGCGACTAGCCCCGGGATCAGGCGAAGAGCGCGAGGGCGTCCTCGTGCAAGAGGCCGTTGGTGGCCAGCCCCGAACCACCCGACACCGTCGCGTCCCCTCGCAGGTCGGTGAAGAGCCCGCCGGCTTCGGCGAGGAGGAGCGGCATGGGCGCCACGTCCCAGATCGCCGCCGCCGGGTCGACCATGACGTCGACGCGTCCGGTCGCGACGAGCGCGTAGCCGTACCCGTCCCCCCACGTGCGCATCGCGACACCGCTGCGGTGTGCGGCGGCGAGCCAGCCCTCGTCCCACGACTCGAACGCACTCGTCGTCAGGTAGGCGCCGTCGAGCGAGGACCGGTCGCTCACCTCGCACCGCGTCCCGTCGTGGAAGCAGCCGAGGCCGCGGCCGGCAGCGACGGTCTCGCCGAGTGCGGGCAGGTTGACGACCGCCACGGCCCAGCCGTGCTCGTCCTCCAGCGCGAGGAGGTTCGAGTACAGGGGGACGCCGCGTGTGAACGCCTTCGTGCCGTCGATCGGGTCGACGATCCAGCGGCGCCCGCTCGTCCCGGCGGCAGCACCTTCCTCCTCGCCGACGACGGCGTCCTCGGGGTAGCGGTCTGCCAGGTACTCGCGCACCAACCGCTCGGCCTCGCGGTCCGCAGCGGTGACCGGTGTGCCGTCGGCCTTCGACTCCACACCGAGGTCGGGCTTCGCGAACCAGTCCAGCGTCGCCACGCCGGCGCGCCTGATCAGTCCGACGGCTTCCTCGAAGAGCGACTCGGGTACCGGGGGCGCGGACGCGGGCTTCGGGCCCGCCGTCACGGCTCTATGAAGATGCACTCCCCGGGGCACTCCTCGGCGGCCTCGATCGTGGCCTCCTCCTGCCCGTCGGGCACGGTGGCGATGCCGTCGGCGCCGCCGGGATCGCTGAAGACGTGGTCGCCCTCTTTGACGTACGCGAGCCCGTCGTCGAGTAGCACGAACACGTCAGGCGCGATCTCCTCGCAGAGTCCGTCGCCCGTGCACAGGTCCTGATCGATCCAGACCTTCATTCCCGTCAGTCTCCTTCGGGATCCATCTGGTGCTTCCTGACCACCGGAGAGCGAAGAGACGGGGGGCCTCTCCAGGGTCGCCGAACACTAGTAGCACGCGTCACTCCATGTCAATTTACACGAGGATTCCCGTGAAATTGTGATGGGTCTCCGGGGCGCCCTCGAACTCACGCTGCGTAGTGCGAAAACACAGCAATGTCACCCTCCGCGGGACTTCGTCAACCCACGTCCGGAGGCCGCGAACCGTCGCTATAGTTCAGCACGAAGTGGCCGATATCGTGGGAACACGACGGGCTGGGCGGTCTCTCGATTCGGGAACCGCCTCTCCCCACGGGGGTCGAGATGGCTACCGACGGCGACCGCACCTTTGGTGACGACGGACCCGGGACGGAAGACGCCGCCCGGTTCGAGACGCTCGAGGAGGAGCTCTCCGTCCTGCGCCGGCGTGTGCAGGACTCGCCGCGTCGCCTCCACGTGCTCGAACAGCGCCTGCAGGAGAGCCGCACCCAGCTCGCGCAGGCAGCGTCGCAGAACGAGAAGCTCACCTCGACGTTGCGCGAGGCCCGCGACCAGATCTCGCAGCTGCGCGACGAGGTCGAGAAGCTGACCCAGCCGCCCAACGGCTTCGGGATCTTCATGAAGGCCAACGAGGACGGATCCGCCGACGTGTTCACGGCGGGCCGCAAGATGCGCGTCGGTGTGCACCCGACCGTGGAGCTCAAGGCGCTCCAGCGCGGCGAGGAGCTCGTCCTCAACGAGGCCCTCAACGTCATCGAGTCGCGGGGCTTCGAGCTCATCGGCGAGGTGGTCACGCTCAAGGAGATCCTCGACGAGAGCCGCGCGCTGGTGGTGATGCGCCACGACGAGGAGCGCGTCGCCCACTTCGGCGAAGCCCTGATGGAGGCGAGCGAGTCCTTGCGCTCGGGCGACACCCTCCTGTTCGACCAGCGCGCCAACCTGCTGCTCGAGAAGCTCGAGCGCCCCGAGGTCGAGGAGCTCGTGCTCGAGGAGGTGCCCGACATCAGCTATGCCGACGTCGGCGGCCTCGCGGCCCAGATCGAGGAGATCAAGGACGCGGTCGAGCTCCCCTACATCCACCACGACCTGTTCCTCGAGCACCACCTGAAGCCGCCAAAGGGCGTGCTCCTGTACGGCCCCCCCGGTTGCGGCAAGACGCTCATAGCGAAGGCCGTCGCGAACAGCCTCGCGAAGAAGGTCGCCGAGGTCACCGGCAACGAGAACGCCCGCAGCTACTTCCTCAACATCAAGGGGCCGGAGCTCCTCAACAAGTACGTCGGTGAGACCGAGCGCCAGATCCGCCTCATCTTCCAGAGGGCGAAGGAGAAGTCCAACGAGGGCGTACCCGTCATCGTGTTCTTCGACGAGATGGACTCGCTGTTCCGCACGCGCGGCTCGGGCATCAGCTCCGACATCGAGTCGACGATCGTGCCTCAGCTCCTGTCCGAGATCGACGGTGTCGAGACGCTCAAGAACGTCGTCGTGATCGG
>JAIBAC010000019.1 GCA_019695375.1 Acidimicrobiia bacterium | reverse complement strand
CCGCCGCCGTGTCGCGCTGCCGATGCACGACAACGTCGTCTCCGCCCGTGGCGAGCGCCGCACCGGTGTCGCCGTTGAGACGGTCTCGCTCGCGTCGGGCCACGAGGTGTGCTTCGAAGACCGCGCGATCCTCGACCAGTGGGTCGGCGCCGTCGCGTCACACGCCCGCGGCGACGGCTGGGTCGTCGCGTAGGCGCCCCTGTTGGAGCATGCGGCGGCCACATGTGGCCGCCGCATGCTCCAAACCCGCCGTCGTGGCCGCCTCGTGCTCCAACATCCGGCGCCGGACGTGAGGGCTGCCACCTCGTCACGGGTAGCTTCGCTGCGTGCAGCACGACCACGGCCTCGATGACAGCGGCACCGAGCCCGGTGAGGACGACCTCGACTGGGTGGACGCGGACTTCGGGGATCCCGAGTGGGTGCCGCCGGAACCGAAGCCCGTGGTGGCGGCCCGGCTCGTCGACCTCGTCTTCCTGCTGTCGCGCAAGGAGTGCCGGCTCGACGAGATCCGCGAGCGGTTCGCGGCGATGGGCGAGTACCGCGGTTCGGTGAACACGGCCCGCCAGAAGTTCCGCCGCGACTGCGCCAAGCTGCGGGCGTTGGGCATCGACGTCGTCGAACGCGACGACGCCTACCGCATCCCTAGCGCGACGACGCGGTCCATGCGGCGCCTCACCGCCGAAGAGGCGACGGCGGTGGCCCTCGCGTGCAAGCGCGTTCTCCCGAGCGTGTCGGCCGAGGTGCGCCGTGCCCTCGGCGTCGGCCTCGCCAAGATCGGCGCGACGGCGTCGCTCGACGCGGCGCCGTGGGAGTCGCGCGTTCCCGCGCCTGCGACGCTGCTGCCTGTCCTCGCCGCGTGCCGCACGCGGGCACTGCGCATCGGGTACACGAACGCCGCCGGCGAGCACAGCACCCGCGTCGTGCACCCGTGGGCTGTGCGCTGCACCGAGGACTGCTGGTACGTGCGCGCGTGGGACGAGCGCACGGACTCGGCGAGGACGTTCAAGCTCGACCGCATCGATCCCGGTCCCGAACTGCTGGGTCCGGCAACCGCGGTGGTCGCGCCCGACGACCTCGCGTCGGCTGTCTCGGATCTGGAGTCGAGCCCGTGGGAGTGGGGCGACGCCGAGCCTCACGAGGTGACTCTCCGCCTCGAAGGCAGCCGGCCGGATCGCCTGCTCCCCGAGGGGGCCGTCCTCGACGACGAGGTCGACGGCGAGGCGCCGCCGGCGCGCGTGCTGGTGCGCGACGACGACAACTTCGCGACGACGGTCATGCGCCTCGGCGAAGGGGTCACCGTCGTCGCTCCCGCGGTGACGCGGGAGGCGGTCGCGTCCCGTCTCGACGCCGCCGTCGCCACGCACCGAGGCGATGCGGCACCGGTGCCCGAGCTGTCGCCGCACGTGCAGGATCGGCCGTCCGCCGCAGACGACCTCGCCCGCACCGAACGGCTCCTGCGCCTGATCGGGATCGCCCACGCGCCCGGCGATGAGGCGGCCCACTTCGATCCCGACGCTCTCTGCCGCGTGCTGCAGTGCAGCACGGAGACGCTTCGCGACGACATGGCGCTGCTCACGCACTGGTGCGGTGTGCCGCCGTTCCTGGCCGGCGACATGGTGAGCGCCATGAAGGTGCGCGGCGAGGTGAGCCTCGTGAGCGCGTCCCTTCCGCTGGTCGAATCGCTGACCGAGTGGGAGGCCGCCGCCCTCGCCGCGGCTGCGCGCCTCGCGATGGAGGTCGAGCCCGACACCGGTGTCCGCGACCTGCTAGCGGGGATCCTCGACGCGCTGGGGGTGGAGGCCGACGCGTTCCCGGTCCGCAACCCCCACGTCGACGTGGTCGCGGCCGACGGCACGTCGGCGGGTGCGCTCGCGACGGCGATCCGGGGCGAGAGGCGCTGTGAGATCGTGCACGAGACTCCCGGTCGCGGACCGGCACGCGCGCGGACGATCGACCCGTGGCGTCTCGGCAACTCCCGCGGACGCCTCTACCTGAGCGCTTTCGACCACGACACCGACGCGGTGCGGATGTTCCGTGTGGACCGCATCGCGTCGGTGCGGGTGCTCGACGAGGAGATCTGCCACCCCCAGGACGTCGACATCGCACCGGACTCCAACCGCATCGTGGGCCCCGGTGACGTGAAGGTCGTCGTCGCGATCCCGGCGGACCACGTCGCCTGGGCCACCGGCCGCTACGGCACCGACGCGGTATCGGTCGCTGCCGACGGTGGGCACTATCTCGTCCTTCCCACCGGCGACGTCGACCGCCTCGCGCCCACCCTGCTGGCGCTCACCCCCCGCTGCGAGGTGGTCGCTCCACCGGAGGCCCGCGCAGCGGTCGTCTCCCTCGCCCGGCGTCTCCGCGACCGCTACCGCTGACGCCCACCGTTGGAGCACCGTGTGGCCACATGTGGCCACACGGTGCTCCAAACCCCCGGTCGTGGCCGTCTCGTGCTCCAAGGCCGCCGGTCTAGTCGGTGTCCGGGGGACCGACGACCACGTCGAGGCGGTCGAGGCAGTCCTCGCAGCGGTACGGGAGGGACTGCCCCGGCCACAGCACCTCATCAGCGCCGATCTCCACGAGCAGGTGCGCCGTGCCGCCGCACTCGTGGCAGACGACGGTCGCAGGCACCTCGTCACCGTCCATGGCCGGCACGCTACCGCGGTGGCTCGCCGGCCGTGGGCGCCGGGAGGAGACAGCCTCGTGCTGCACTCCGCTACCGCTGCCACGCGACGAGGCGCGAAACGACCTCGACGTGGGGCGTGTGCGGGAACAGGTCGACGAGGGTCACCGACTCGAGTGTGTAGCCTTGATCGGCGAGCAGGCGCGCGTCGCGTGCACATGCTGCGGCGTCGCAGCTCACGAGGACCACGACGGTGGCCCCGGTCCCCGCGACCACGCCGGCAGCGTCGCGCCCGAGCCCCGAGCGCGCCGGGTCCGCGACCACGAGGTCGACCTCCGTGGGAGCCCACGCGGCCACGTCAGCGCAAACAACCGACGCGTCCACCGCGACGAGGTTGACGGCCGCATCCGCCGCTGCCGCGGGGTTCGCCTCGACCCCGACCACGCGGCCCACCCCCGCCAGCGCGCCACCGAACAGTCCTACACCGCAGTAGGCGTCGAGCAGCGCAGCAGAGCCGGTGCGGACGTCGAGGGATGCCGCCGCCACCGCGTCGACGAGGGCCTCGGCGCCGTCGGGCCGCGCCTGGAAGAACGACGCTGCGGAGATGCGCCACCGCCGTCCGGCGACCTCCTCGTGGATCCATGCGGCAGCACCGGCGTCGACCTCGTCGTCACCCACGACCACGACGTCGGGTGGGGCCACGACGTCGACCGCGTCGGGCGCCGCGACCACCATCCGCTCACCGGTGCGGGCACCGCAGCGCAGCGTCGCCTCACGCGCCGACCCGAAGTCCGTCGACGCGATCAGGTCGTCGAGCAGCGGGTGCGCCACCGGGCACGCGTCGACCGCGACGACGCCGTGGCTGCGGTGCCGGCGGAACCCCCCGCGTCCGGTCTCGATCGCCAGCCGCAGCGTGGTGCGCGCCCCGAGGGCCGGTAGGGGCGCGAGCGCCTCCACGGTGGGCGAGCCGGGTGCGAAGCCGCCGATGCGGACGAGGGCATCGGCCACGATCCCGGCCTTGTAGCGCACCTGCGCGTCGGTGCCGGCGTGCTGCCAGCGGCAGCCACCGCAGCCACGAGCCACGGCAGGACACGGCGGCGCGACGCGCTCGGGGACCGTGTCGGTCACCTCGACCACATGGCCGCGCCTCACCCCGCGGCGTGACCTGTCGACGGCGGCTGCCACGGTCTCGCCGGGCAGCGCCCCCTCGACCAGGATCACCTCGCCTCCGGCGTCGCGGCACAGCGCCGCGCCGCCGCTCACCATGCGCTCCGCCCGCACGAGCTCGAGGTCGGGCCGCATCGACGTCACACGCGATGGGTGTCGTCGTCGCCGGGGTCGTCGACGACGACGCCGCAGGTCGGGCAGTACCAGCGTGCCTCGAGCGGTGTGCCGCACACCGGGTGCACGGGCGTGGTCCCGTCGGCATGGCGTGCGCCCCACTGCGCGAGCAGCCGCAGGGCCCCTGCGAGCTCGGCGCCTGCGGCAGTGAGCTGGTACGCGAAGCGGGCAGGGCGCTGCTGGTAGGGCACCGCGATCACGAGGCCGTCCTGTTCGAGCGTTTTCAGCCGCGCCGATAGAACGCTCGGGGCGGTGCCCGCCAGGGCCTGCTGGAGCTCGCCGAAGCGGCGGGGCCCGCCGAGAAGTGCGTCCACCACCAGGATCGTCCAGCGGTCCCCGACCAGGCCTGCCGCGGCGGCGAGTCCGCTCGGTGGATCGGGGGGCTTCGGTGTCATGAGAACGATCCTTGCAGAAGTTCGTCGCCTCCGGTCCGATCCGTAGTAACTATGTATTTGCTAGTGACTAGGAACGGGGAACAGGCATGGAACCGGAACAGACCACGACGGCAACGATCGCAGCCGACCTCGGGGACTCCGTCGTCGGTGTGGGGCGCGGGGTGCGCGGTGCCGGCGTCGTCGTCGGCGACGGGCTCGTGCTCACGAACGCGCACAACCTCCGTGGTGAGGAGATGACGGTCACCTGCGCCGGGGTCTCCACCGCCGTCGCCACGGTCGCAGGCGTCGACCTCGACGGTGACCTCGCGGTGCTGCGGGTCGACACCCGAGGAGCGCGTGCACCCGAGTGGGGTGAGGCACCCGGCCTCGGAGCCGAGGTCTGGGCACTGGCGCGAACTCCCGACGCCGCCCTGCGCGTGACGAGTGGACATGTGTCGTCGACCGGCCGCAGGTTCCGTGGACCACGAGGCCGCGTAGTGGACGGGTTCGAGCACACCTCTCCCCTGGCGCGGGGATCGTCGGGGGGTCCTGTGCTCGATGCTGCGGGCCGCCTCGTGGGCCTCAACACCCACCGCGTCGGCGACGGCTTCTACCTCGCGATCGCGGCCGGCGCCGACCTGCGCCGCCGCGTCGACTCCCTTGCTGCGGGCAGCTCTCCCTCACGTCGCAGCCTCGGGATCGCTGTGGCGCCCCCCCACGTCGCCCGCAACCTGCGCCGCTCGGTCGGCCTCAGCGAGCGCGACGGCCTTCTCGTGCGCGACGTCGACCCCGACGGGCCCGCCGCCCGGGGCGGCATCGAGGAGGGCGACCTGATCGTGCGCGCCGGTGAGCGTGATCTGTCGTCGGTGGACGACCTGCACGCTGCCCTCGATGCGGCCGGCCCCGGCGACGACCTGGATCTCGGCGTCGTCCGCGGCGAGTCCGAACGCGACGTCCGCGTGACCTTCACCGCGGACGAGGGCACCTAGCCCCACGCCAAACGCGGGCAACCCGTCCCACCAGCACGCCAAACCACCCGCGTTCGGGGGGACCACCCACGCCAAACGCGGGCAACCTGTCCCACCAGGACGCCAAACCACCCGCGTTTGCAAGGGGGACCGCGGCGGTGGCGGCCGGGGTAGCTTTGGCCGTTACAGCCCGGCAGACGGGGGGCCGACACAGGTGGTGTGATGCCAGAGCAGCGCCGCGGGACGCGCCAGCGCACGAGATGGTTCGCGATCGCAGCCGCGGTCGCCGCCGCGATCGTGGCGGTCGCCGTCGTGTTCACCGTCGTGCGCCTCCGCTCCGGCGGTGAGGGGCCGCCCGAGCGGTCCCTGTCGGAGCTCGACGCCGACATCGCCGCAGGACGCGTCGGCGACGCCCGCATCGACGACGCCACCCGCACCGCGACCGTGACCGGCACCGACGGCGGCACCTACACGGTGGCCTACCCCGCCGACTACGGCCCCGCCCTCACCGACAAGCTCCTCGCCGCGCACGTGCCGGTGTCGGCGGCGGCCCGCAGCGGCGACTCCAACGCCGTCGCCGACGTCGCGATCCGGGTCGTGCCGTCGCTGCTGATCCTCGGACTGCTCGCATGGCTGCTCCTGCGCCGCGGCGGACTCTTGGGCCAGTACGTCAACATCCGCAACGGCCGCGGCGCGTCCGAGGACGTACCCGACGTCACCTTCGACGACGTCGCGGGCAACGTCGAGGTCGTCGACGAGCTGCGCGAGGTCGTGTGGGCGATCCGCGAGCCGCAGCGCTTCACGCGCCTCGGCGCCCACGTGCCCAGGGGCATCCTGCTCACCGGCCCCCCTGGTACGGGCAAGACCCTGCTCGCCCGCGCCGTCGCCGGCGAGGCGGGCGTCCCGTTCCTGTCGATCGCGGGCAGCGACTTCGTCGAGATGTTCGCCGGCGTCGGCGCGAGCCGCATGCGCCGTCTCTTCGACCGCGCCCGCTCCGAGGACGGTGCCGTCGTCTTCATCGACGAGATCGACGCGATCGGCAAGTCCCGAATCACCGGCCACTCCAACGGCGCGTCGGAGGAGCGCGAGAACACGCTCAACCAGCTCCTCGTGGAGCTCGACGGCTTCTCGCGCTCGGAGTCCGTCTTCGTGCTCGCAGCCACCAACCGCGCCGACGTCCTCGACGCCGCCCTCACGCGGCCGGGCCGCTTCGACCGCACGATCGCGGTGGGGGTGCCCGACGCCGCGGGCCGGCGCGAGGTGCTCGAGCTGCACGCACGTGAATACGCCGTCGCCGAAGGGATCGACTGGGCCGCGCTCGCCAAGCGCACACCGGGCATGACCGGCGCCGACCTCGCGAACGTGATGAACCAGGCGTCGCTCATCGCCGTGCGTCACGAGCACGACGAGGTGCTCAGCTCCGACATCGTCGAGGCGATCGCGGTCGTCACGATCGGGCCGGAGCGGAGAAGCCGTGTCCCGTCGGATCGGGACCGGCGCATCGCGGCCGTGCACGAGGCGGGCCACACGGTGTGCGCGCTGTGCCAGCCCGAAGCGCCCGACCCGGTGCAGGTCTCGATCGTGCCGCGTGGCGAGGCGGGCGGGGTCACGTGGACGGCGGGCACGGACGACGACTTCGTGACGCTGCGCCAGGCGCAGGCGCAGCTGGTCCTGGCTCTCGGTGGGCGTGCCGCCGAGGAGCTCGTCCTCGACGGCGACGTGAGCCACGGCGCGATGGGCGACCTGCGCACGGCGACCGACCTCGCACGTCGCATGGTGACCGAGTTCGGCATGACCGGCTTCGGCCTCGCGTACCTCGACGAGCGTGACGTGCACGTGGGCGGCGCCGGCGCCGACGTCCACGACGCCGTGCGTGCCGAGCTCGACGCCGCTCTCGGACGCGCCCGCGAGCTCGTCTCCACCCACCGCGAGCTCCTCGACGCCGTCACCGACGCCCTGTTGGAGCACGAGACCCTCGATCCCGACGACCTCGCCGCCCTCCACCACCCTCCCGTTGGATAAGAGAGCGGCCACCTGATCGACGTTGGATGACAGGAGCGCGCAAAAGCGCGCCTCTCGTCATCCAACCCCCTAGCTGGCCGACCCGTTATCCAAGCTCAGGCGCCGGTTCGTGGCACCTCGGGTGGGGGTCAGCGCTGGTCGAGGGGGACGTAGTTGCGCTCGACGGCACCGGTGTAGACCTGACGCGGGCGCCCGATCCTGGTCTTGGGGCTCTCCATCATCTCCTTCCAGTGCGCGATCCACCCCGGCAGGCGCCCTAGCGCGAAGAGCACGGTGAACATCCGCGTGGGGAAGCCCATCGCCCGGTAGATGAGGCCCGAGTAGAAGTCGACGTTGGGGTAGAGCTTCTTCTCGATGAAGTAGTCGTCGTGGAGGGCGACGTCCTCGAGCTGCAAGGCGATGTCGAGGAGCTCGTCGCGGCTCTTGAGCTTGGCGAGGACGGTGTCCGCGGCCGCCTTGATGATGCGCGCCCGCGGGTCGTAGCTCTTGTAGACGCGGTGACCGAAGCCCATGAGGCGGAAGTCCGAGGTGGGGTCCTTGGCCATCGCCACGTAGCGGGAGACGTCGCCGCCGTCGTCGCGGATCCGCTCGAGCATCTCGATCACGGCCTGGTTCGCGCCGCCGTGGAGCGGCCCCCACAGGGCGTTGATTCCCGCCGAGACGGCCGCGTACAGGTTCGCCTGGCTCGACCCCACGAGGCGCACCGTCGACGTCGAGCAGTTCTGCTCGTGGTCGGCGTGCAGGATGAGCAGCTTCTTGAGCGCGACGACGACGTCGTGGTCGACCTCGTACGGCTCCGACGGCACCGCGAACATCATCCGCAGGAAGTTCTCGATGAGGTCGAGGCTGTTGTCGGGGTACAGGAACGGCTGGCCGATCGACTTCTTGTACGAGTACGCCGCGATGGTCGGGGCCTTCGCCATCAGGCGGATGATCGAGAGGTCGACCTGCTCCTCGTCGTGGGGATCGATGGCGTCCTGGTAGAAGGTCGAGAGCGCCGCGACGACCGACGCCAGGGTGCCCATCGGGTGGGCGTCCTTGGGGAAGCCGTCGTAGAAGCGCTTGGCGTCCTCGTGCAGGAGCGTGTGGCGGCGCACGAGGCGACGCCACCGCTGCAGCTGCCCGGCGTCGGGGAGCTCACCCTCGATGAGCAGGTACGCGGTCTCGAGGAAGCTGCCATGCTCGGCGATCTGCTCGATCGGGTACCCGCGGTATCGCAGGATGCCGGCGTCACCGTCGATGTAGGTGATCGCCGACTCGCACGAGCCGGTGTTGCCGTAGCCGTAGTCGAGTGTGATGAGGCCGGTGTCGGAGCGCAGCTTCGAGATGTCGACAGCGGTCTCGTTCTCGGTACCGACCACGACGGGCAGCTTCGCCTCCGTGTCGCCATGGCGCAGTACCGCGTAGTCGTCGGCCACCCTCGAGATCCTTTCGACCGCTTGGAGCCAGGACAGGGCCACTTGCCAACCTAGCCGTCGCGGCGGCCCCCGAACACCGGAGGCAGCGGCAGGTCGAGAGCGGCGGCGAGGATGCCGAGGTAGTCGTCGCGGTCGACCTCGACGCCGCCGAGCGACGCGAGGTGCGGCGTCTGCCACTGGCAGTCGATGACGCGGCCCGCGCGACCGTCGTCGAGGAGATCGACGAGGCCGCAGAGGGCGACCTTGGACGCGTCGCGGCGGTGGTGGAACATCGACTCGCCGGCGAAGAGGCCTCCGATGGCGACACCGTAGAGGCCGCCGGCGAGGGATCCGTCGTCGCGCGACCAGGCCTCCACGCTGTGCGCCCAGCCGAGATCGAAGAGCTCCTCGTATGCCGCCGCTATCGACGCGTCGATCCAGGCGCCCGGCCGGGCGGGATCGGCACAGGCGCTGACGACGTCCGCGAAGGCGGTGTCGACGCGGATCTCATAACGTGCCCGCGAGCGGCGCAGCGAGGTCGTGATCCGCAGCCTGGCCGGGTAGAGGACCCCACGCCGCGCCGGACTCCACCAGCCGAGCACGCGGCGCCGCAACGGCATTGGGAAGATGCCGCTCCGATAGGCGGCGAGGATGGTCCCGGGCAGCAGGTCGGCGCCGACACCGACGATGTCGCCGGTGCCGGCGGTCTCGGCCGGTGGGATCACCCACGTCGTCGGCTGCGGTTCGACAGGCATCGTGGCCGATAGTGTGGCCCGACTTCGCGATGGAGGCCGACACATGTTCGATCCCGACCCGACGATGATGGGGCAGCGTCGCCCGTTCGGCATGAGCTACTGGCCGCTCGCCGAGGACGACCCCGGGGTGCCCGTGCGCACCGAGGAGGTCCGCATCGTCACCGACGACCTCGCGCTCGTGCGCGGCGTCCTGTGGACGCCACCGGCGGGGACGTCTTGGAAGACGGCCGTCGTCCTCGCGCACCCGCGCGGCGACTTCAGCGTCCACTACGCGTGCCCGTTGCTCGCAGCGGCGGGCTTCGCCGTGCTCGGGTTCACGACCCGCTACCTCAACAACGACCAGGACTGCCTGCACGAGGCGTGTGTGACCGACGTCGTCGCCGCCGTCGCCGAGATGCGAGAGCGCGGCGCCGAGACGGTGGTGCTCTTCGGCAACTCGGGCGGTGGGTCGCTCATGGCCCTCGCGCAGGCCCGCACCGGATGCGGCGACGGCTGGATCGGGTGCGCGGCGCACCCCGGCGAGGGTGTCTTCATGGGCAAGGTCATCGACCCGTCGGTGGCCGACGAGCACGACCCGTTCTCGGCGGTGGCGGAGCTCGACATGTACGACCCCGCGAACGGCTGGCGGCCGTGGCCGCAGCCGAGCACCTACGACCGCGAGTGGCTCGCCCGGTACCGCAGCGCCCAGACCGAGCGGATCGCCCGCATCGACGCGGTCGCACGGGCTGCGGTGGCGTCGAACGAGACCGCACGCGACCTGGCCCACAGCCTCGCGGCCGGCACCGACGCCTGGCGCGACGCCAAGAAGCGCCAGGTCCACGGCGAGATCCTCACGATCTACCGCACGCTCGCCGATCCCGCCTACCTCGACCCTTCGATCGATCCCGACGACCGTCCGCTCGGTTCGCTGTTCGCGTTCCCGGACCCGTTCGTGGCGAACTACGGCCGCGGCGGGCTCGGCCGCACGATGACCGCCCGCGGCTGGCTCTCGACGTGGTCGTCGCTGTCGTCGGCAGCACGCCTCGACGCGACCCTGCCTGAGGTGACGGTGCCGACTCTGATCGTGCATCCGACCGCCGACACGGAGATCCGCGTCCCGGAGGCGCGTGCGATACGGGACGCGGCGGGAGCCGCGGACGTGAGCTACCACGAGATGAAGGGGGCACCCCACTACCTCGAGGGCCACCGCCCCGCCGCGATGGAGATCGTCGCCGAGTGGCTGCGCGCCCGTTACTGAGCCGACTGGGCCACCGTGCGCAGCGCAGCGAGCTGGCCCGCTTCGTCCGGGCTCGAGAGGACCGCGACCGTCGATTCGCGAGCGGCGCGCGCGACCGGCTCCATGCGGCCCGAGTCCAGGGCGTTGACACCCATCGCGTCGAGCTCGGCACGGCCGGGCTGGACCACGAACGCAGGTATGCCGGCCTTGGCGAGCTTGCGCACCTCCGAGTCGAGGACCGCTCGCATGAGGTGGCGCACCGGGGTGTCGGGACGGACCCCTGCGCCGGTTCGAGCGCTGGTGGGGGCCAGGACCAGGACGAGATCGAGGCCTTCGTCCTCGAGGAGGTCCGCGTTCGTCGGGGACACGGCACCGCCGTCCACGTAGCGGCTGAACTCGATCTCGACAGGTGCGAACATGCCCGGCACCGCGCACGAAGCCGTCACGGCGTGGCCGACGTCGGTGTGAGGCGCACCTGCGCGTCCGAGCGCGACCCTCTGGCCGGTGTCGAGGCGGAGGGCCACGAACCAGGTCGCGTCCGCGGGCCAGGCGTCGCCGAAGACCTCGCGCATGCCGTCGGCCATCGGCGCCAGCGCGGTGCGCCCCTCCGGTGCGAGGGCGGCGACGATCGTGCCCGGGTGCGCCTCCCACGGTCGCCGCAGCGCTCGGAGGAGCCGCTGCGACGATGCCGGCCGCCAGCCGCGCCCGGAACCACCCCTGGCTGGTTCGGGGCGTGTGTAGTGGTGTGCGATGCCGGCGCCGTCTGCGCTCATCTCGCCACCTGTGACGCGCGCGAACAGGTCCGCGGCACCCATCCCTGCGCGCAGCAGCGCCGCCACTTGGGCCCCTGCCGACGTGCCGACGACGACGTCCGCGGTCCGCGGGTCCCAGCCGGTGGACTCCTCGATCGCGCGCAGGGCGCCGCAGTGATAGGCGTGTCCGACGGGCCCGCCACCGCCGAGCACCAGGCCTATGCGTGGCTTCGTCACGTTCACACGTCCTTTCCGTGGTTGGCGATCCAGTCGTGCACGAGCGCGCCGAACGTGCCGGCGTCCTCGATGTGGGTCCAGTGGCCGCCGTCGAGGCGCTCGACGCGCAGACCCGCCTCGTACCGCGAGGTGTCGAGGCCGTCGAAGACGCGCGTGTCCATGCACCGGTCGGTGCGTCCCGTCACCGCGAGGGTCGGCACCGCGACGGGAGCCGCTGCGAGCTTGCCGATGCGGCGCATCTCGGGGCTGCGCACGAGGGTCATCGAGCGGTAGTACGACAGCGCCGCACGCAGGACCCCGGGTTCGGACAGCACTGCCTTGACAGCGGTCAGGTCGTCGCGGTCGAAGTCCCAACGGGGCGACCAGCGCCGCCAGAGGGCTTCGACGAAGGCGAAGTCGTCGCGGGAGACGATGTGCTCGGAGATCCCACGGAGCTGGAAGAGCGCCATGTAGGCGGAGTTCACGAACTGCCCCGGTGTCCGCAGAATGCGGGCGGCGCTCTCGCGCAAGGGCGCCACCGCGACGACGGTGGCCGTCGTGAACGCGGCCGGTTCCATCGCGGTGGCGAGCTGCACGACGACCGAGCCCCAGTCGTGGCCGACCGCGTGCACGGGCGCCCCGAGGTTCCTGGCGATCTCGACGAGGTCGTCGGCCGCGCGTACGGGACTGTAAGTGGTGACGGGGGCGTGCGGGTCGGGCTGCGACGACGGCTCGTAGCCGCGCAGCATCGGGGCGATGCAGCGAAATCCGGCGTCCGACAGGGCGGCAACCTGGCGCGACCAGGTCCGATTGGTGTCGGGGAAGCCGTGCAACAGGACGACCGGCTCGCCGTCGGCGGGGCCGGCCGTGAGGGCGCTCACCTGCAGACCCGCCACCGGCAGTGTCGTGGTCTCGGTCGCGACGCTCGGCATGGCAAGCCAAGCTAGCCACGTCGCCGCTGGAGGTACCATCGCCGCCCATGACCGCTACGCCCGCCGGCACCGCCGTCGACATGTTCCGGATGGACGGGCGTGCCTGCATCGTGACCGGGGCGTCGTCAGGCCTCGGCGCCCGCTTCGCCGAGGTGCTGCACGCAGCGGGTGCGATCGTGGTGCTCGCCGCCCGCCGGCGCGAGCGCCTCGACGACCTCGCCAGCAGGCTGGACCGCGCCGTCGCCGTCGAGTGCGACGTGGCGTCCGAGGCCGACCGCGCGCGCCTTGTCGCGACGGCCGAGCGCGAATGTGGCCGTGTCGACGTGCTCGTGAACAACGCCGGTGTCTCCCAGATGGTGCGCATGGAGCGCGAGTCGCTCGAGCAGTGGGAGGAGACGTTCGCCGTCAACGTCACCGCCGTGCACCGCCTCGCGCTGCTGGCGGGGGCGGGGATGCTCGAGCGCGGCAGCGGCGTGGTGGTGAACGTCGCATCCATGTACGGCTTCGTGGCCCGCTGGGACATCCCCGGCGCGGCCAGCTATGCGGCGACCAAGGCCGCCGTCGTCAACCTGACGCGTGAGCTCGGCGCCCAGTGGGCACGCCGTGGCGTGCGCGTAAACGGGCTCGCGCCGGGGTACTTCCCGTCGGAGATGACCGGCGACGGCCTCGACGACAGCCGCTTCCGCGACCGCCTCGACCGGCGTTGCCCCGCCGGCCGCCCCGGACGTCCTCACGAGCTCGACGGCGCGCTGCTGTTCCTGGCCTCGGATGCGAGCTCGTACATGGTCGGCCAGACCATCGTCGTCGACGGTGGCTGGACCGCCGTCTGAGTCGAACGCGGGCAGAACGTCCCGCCTGCGGGTGATCCCGCCCGCGTTCGGCCGGTGGCGCCGCGACGTTCGACGGCGCCGCGATCAGGGATCAGCGGCTGACCCCGCATGTGGTCGCGGCGTCGGCGATCTGCTGCGTGGTGGTGGCGTTGCCGCCGCCCACGAAGTCGGCGAAGGACACGTTCTGGCTCACGAGTGTCCGCGCCATGCAGTCCGCCTGGCTGTCGGTGACGGCGATGTTGGTCCGCTGCAGGCCCTGCTTTATGTACTTGGCGTAGAACGCCTCCTGGGACTGCGTCGACATGCACTTGTCCATGGCGCGGGCGACCTTCTGCAAGGTGGCGGTGGACGTGTTGTCGCTCTGGAGGTCCTGCATCTCCGACGTCGACAGCGTGTTCTGCAGTGTGGACTCCACGCAGCTCATCTCGTCCTGGCTGATCCCCTCGGTGTCACTCGATCCGCTCGTGTCGCCGAGGAGGCCGCCGAGGGGGTCCGTCGTGTTCGTGTTGCCGTTCTTGGGCTTGGTCGTGGACGACAGGATCGAGCCCTTCGTCGTCGACGTAGTCTGGCTCGTCTCGGGGGCGACCGTCTCCGACTTGTTCGCGAAGAGGAAGTAGGCGCCGACGCCGAGGCCGGCGACGACGACGACTGCGGCCACGATCACGCCCACGATCAGGCCTGTGCGCGACTTCTGGGGTCCGCCGGGCTGGCCCGGTCCGCCGGGGGCGCCGGGCCCTCCGGGACCGGGGGGGAATCCGGGAGGCGGCATGCCGGGACCGGCCGGCGCCTGCGGCATCTGCTGCGTGGGCTGCGCCGGGGTGCCGTAGCCGGGTGGGACCGGCGGAACGGCACCGGGCTGGGCGGGCATCGGCGTCGTCGGCTGGGACGGTGGAAGCGGCTGCGCGCCAGGCTGCTGGGGAGGTTGGGGTGGGTTGGGTGGTATCTGGTCGCTCACGGCAAACCTCGATGTCGACGGGACAGGGGCACGACTCTACGCTCTGCTGACCGGAGTTCCCGCCACCAGCGGCGGCCCCGGTCCTACTCGATGACGACCGAGGCCCCCCGATGGTTCCGCGACGCCCTTGCGCACGAGCCGCGCAGGGGACGGGTCCGTGTGCGCGGCGCGGCCGTGGCCTATCTGGCGTGGGGTGATCCCGCCGCAGCCCCGGTGCTGCTCGTGCACGGGGGTGGGGCGCATTCGCACTGGTGGTGCCACATCGCGCCGCAACTCGCACGTGAACGACTCGTGGTCGCTCTCGACCTGTCCGGGCACGGCGACAGCGAACACCGCGACGAGTACCCGCGCGAGGTCTGGGCCGAGGAGGTCTTCACGGTCCTCGAAGACGCCGGTGCCCGCTCCGCACCGGTCCTGGTCGGCCACAGCATGGGTGGCATGGTCTGCGTGCTCGCGGCGGAATCCCGTCCTGACGCGGTCGGCGGTCTCGTCCTGGTCGAGACCCCGATCGGGGTGGCGGACCCCGAGACCGCCGAGGCACGTAGCAGGCGGCGGGCGCTGCGCACGGCGCGTGCCTACGCCGACCGCGAGACGGCGATCGCCCGTTTCCGCCTCATCCCGCCGCAGCCTTGCGTCGACCCGTGGGTGCTCGAGCACGTGGCCTCCAACTCGGTCGTGGAGTCCCCTCGCGGCTGGACGTGGCGCTTCGATCCGGAGATCTACCGGCGCCACTTCCCCCGCGGGGTGGCCGCCGCGCTCGCCGGTGTCGCATGCCCGTTCGCGTTCGTGCGCGGGTCGCTGTCGGTCTCGGTGTCGGAGCGGACACACCGCTCGGTGTGCGAACTGCTCGGGCGCGAGGTGCCCGACGTCGTCGTAGACGGAGCCCACCACCACGTCCTCCTCGACCATCCCGAGGCGCTGGTCGCCGCGCTCGACGAGATCCTCGCGGGCTGGGAGGCGCAGTGACGATCTACGTCGACAGCGCGATCTGGCGTTCGGCGCGGCGCCCCGGCACCCGCTTCTGCCACGTCGCCTCGGACTCCTCGATCGACGAACTGCACGCCTTCGCCGCCAGGGCCGGCCTGCCCGAGCGCGCCTTCCACCGCGACCACTACGACGTTCCCGCACATGCACGACCGCACGTCGTCGCGGCCGGGGCGATGCCCGTGGACGCCAAGACGCTCGTGCGGCGTCTGCGCGCGGCCGGCCTGCGGCGCCGCTAGGTCCGGCCGCGGCTCACGCTCCACCGCGATCCGCCACGCGGTTACGCTGCCGCGATGCTGATCGCGGTGCCCGACGACTTCGACTTCCGGCGCACCGTGCGCAGCCACGGGTGGTCGTCGCTTGCGCCGTTCTCACTCGATCAGGACACGTGGACGCTGCGGTACGGGCCTCTGACCATGACCGAGGACCGCGACGGGGTGCGACTGCGCGGCACCCGCCGCAAGGTGGACGCCGCAGCGGTGGCGCACATGCTCCACGTGGACGTCGACCTCGGCGACTTCTACGGGCTCTGCCGGGACAGCGGCCAGAGGGGGCCGGACCTGCGCTGGGTGCCGGCGGCGGGAGCCGGGCGCCTCCTGCGCTCCCCCACCGTGTTCGAGGACCTCCTCAAGCTGGTGGCGACGACCAACTGCTCGTGGTCGCTGACAGCGCGGATGTGCGAGGCACTCGTGGAGGCGTGTGCCGGCCGGTTCCCGACGCCGGCGGAGGTCGTGTCGCTCGGCGCCGACGGGCTCCGCGCGTGCAGCTTCGGCTATCGGGCGCAGGCGGTGGTGGAGATCGCCCGGAGGGTTGATGCGGGCGACGTCGATCCGCAGTCTTGGCTCGATCCCGCCATCCCCAGCCCTGACCTGCGCGCCGAGGTCCTCGCACTGCCGGGCTGTGGCCCCTACGTCGCGGACCACATGTGCAGGCTCGTCGACCACTACGACGGCCTCGGCCTCGACTCGTGGGTGCGCGCGAAGCTCGCCCGGCTGGTCGGCCGCCGCCTCGACGACCGCCAGATCGCACGCCGCTATCGGCGCTTCGGCCGCTGGTGCGGCCTCGCGCTGTGGTGCGAGGTCACCGCGGACTGGTTCCCCTCCTGAGCGAGCGGCACTACCGCAGGCGTCCGACGAGGTCGGGGCCTCGTGGACGCCGTCGTGAGCCTGCGTGCGCTGGTGCAGGCCTGGCGGCGCTCCTCCTCTGGAACGCGGGTCAGCCCCGCCCGCAGGTGATCGCCGCTTCCCTACCCTGCCGCTCAGTGAGACGCCGAGCGCATGCCGCGCTCGACCGCCTCGATGAGCGCTGGGCGCAGGTCCTGTGCCGGGACGATGTCGTGCACGGAGCCGACCTTCTGCGCCCGCTCGATCGAGTGGATCGCGTCGAACTCGGACGCGACCTCGCCGAGCTTCTCGGAGCGGACCTCGCGCAGGACGTCCTCGAGTCGCGACCGCAGCATCGCGCGGTCGTCGGGTGTGGCGCTCTCGAGCAGCTCCTCGGCAGCACGCACGCGTGCGTCGGTTCGCGTGCGGTCGGCGACCTCCTGGCTGAACACCACGGCGGCAGCCGGGGCGCCACCGATCACGGAGGCCTTGGCGCCTTCGACCGCGATCACCTGCATCTCGTCGTTGAGCGTGGCGCTGAACACCACGAACGCGCCGCCGTGATAGCGCGACACGACGCAGAAGACGATGGGCCCGTCGAAGTTCACCACTGCACGTCCGATCTCGGCACCGTGCTCGAGCTGGAGGTTCCGCAGGGACTCGGGTGAGCCGTCGAAGCCGGCGAGGTTGGCGAGGATGACGACGGGACGGTTCCCGCTCGCGGCGTTGATGGCTCTCGACACCTTCTTCGACGACTGCGGGAACAGCGTCCCGGCGGTCCACTGGTCGGGCCCGTCCGCAGGGACGAAGCCGTGGCGCACGAGTGGCCGCGACTCGATGCCGATCAAGCAGACGGCGTTGCCGCCGAGGCGCGTGTCCCACACGACCGCCGTGTCGCCCTTGTCGAGCGCGGCCCAGCGCTCGAGACGGTCGGCGTCGCTGTCGGCGACGGCGGCCACCACGGTGCGGATGTCGAAGGGCTTCTTGCGGTCGGGGTTGAGCGCCTCGTCGAACACCTCGCCCACGTTCGTGAACGTCGTGCCGGCGGTAGCTGCGTGAGGGGCGTCGCGCACGTCGCGGCCGGCACTGTCGGCGGTGCGGGTCCGGCGTGGGAAGCGCTCCCCCGGCGCCGCGTAGGTGAGCGCGTAGTGGCGGTGCAGGAGCTCGACCGCACGCCGCAGGTTCGGCGCCCAGTACTGGGCCTCGCCGTTGGGGCCCATGACGCGCTCGTAGCCGCCGATGCCGAGGTTGTCCTCGGCCGAGACGCCGCCGGAGAAGTCGAGGGCGCGCTTGCCGGTCAGCACCATCGCCGACTCCGGCGTCATCACGAGGATCCCCCTTGTGTGGGCGAGCATCGTCGCCTCGGCGTTCCAGTAGGGCTGCGCGCCGACGTTGATCCCGCACACGACCACGTTGATCTCACCGCCGGCCTGGGTGAACTCCACGATGCGGCGCAGCACACGGCCGATCCAGTCCATGTTCTCGGTACCCGAGTCCATGGCGATCCGGGCGCCGGAGCTCAGGGTGAACCACTCGAGGGGGACCTGCAGCTCCTCGGCGAGGTCGATCGCGGCGATGATCCGGCATGCTTCGTCCTCGGCGATCGCGCCGAGGTTGCGGGTCATGTCACCGACGAGGAGGACGCGCTCCATCCCCTCGGGGACCGCCGCCGTGTAGCTGCGGATGGTGCCGGCCACGATTCCGGCGGTGTTGGCGCCCGGCGGACGGTCAACGGGAACGAGGTGCCGGCCCGTCGTGTCGAGGTCGTGCTCGGTCCAGTCACCGCGCGGGATGCCGTTGCCCACACGGGGAGTGAGCATCTTGACGAACTCGTAGGTGTGCAGGAAGCCGCGGCGCCGCCACTCGACGACCTCGCGCGTGTAGTCGTCGAGGGGCATCAGCGGTGCCGTCGGCGTCGGGGTGATCTCGAACTCGAACCCGCCGCCGGTCGGGTTGGCGAGGCGGAGGACGCCTTCGAAGACGCCGTCCGGCTGGTTCGGGTCGGCCATGCGGCCGTGGATGAGAACCGACTCGAGGCCGAGGCCTTCGGTCGCAGCGGCCATGCGGCGCGCCACGCGGTCGATTGCCGTCACGTCGCCGGTGAAGAGCGGCAGCACATGGAGGATGACCCGGTTCCACACGGGGCGCTCCCGCACCGGCACGGCGGTCTGGTGGTGGCGGATCGCCTCGAGGCAGTCGAGCAGCAGGCGCTCGAGCTCGGGCAGTCCGTCGATCGCATCGCTGCCTTCGACGAGCGTCGGCGTCAGGTCGCGGACCTCTGCGAGCGCGAAGAGGCGGACGTCTCGCTCGTTCTCCCTGGCGGTCGCACGGAACACGACGACGTCCTCACGCCACGGCAGCCGCTCACAGTCGAAGTTGGCGAGCCGCCAGAGGTCGAGGCGCTTGGCGACCATCGGGTGCAGGCCTCTGGTGAGCTCGTCCTCCTCGTAGACGATGGCGCCGTCGCGGCCTGGTTCGGCCGCCGGCCGGAACGTCAGGTACTGCTGGCCTCCCGCGTCCGGATCGGCCGGCGCGACCATGACGACAATGCGCCGCAGCGGGCGTGGCAGATCGAGCGTGCGCAGCACACGACGCACGTAGCCGCGCACCCGCGGAGGCGGCAGGCTGCGCCGGCGTGTGCGCACGAGGTGGAAGTCGACGACGACGTCCTCGTCGGCGGGCACGGAGTCGATCAGGGGCACGAGCGCCTGCGCCGCCTCGAAGAACCCGGTGTCGGTGGCGACGGTCGCGAGGACGTTCACGCGCCGGCCCGCATGCGGATAGGCGGTGGTGACGGTCACAGCGTCACCGTCGCGTGGGGCCTCGAACGGGCTCAGCTCGCGCTCGCGGTAGTAGCGGCGGACGAGCACCTCGCACAGCGCCTCCGGCGCCGTCGTGCCGGAGGCGCAGACGGCGGCGGTGAGGCGTGCCCGCATCGGCAGCGGGCAGTCGACGAGGGCGGCCACGTGCCCGGCCCGTTCGGCATCGGCGCACCCGCTGCCGAGCGCCGCGATGTGCACGTCCATCTCCGCGTAGACCTCGGCGCGTGCGTTCCTGACGAGCGGTTCGTCGAACCAGCGGTAGCGCACCTCACGCGCGAGCTCACGCAGCGACGGGAACGAGCGTTGCGTCGCGTGGATCACGCGGTCGATCAGGAGGCGGAACGACTCGTCGGGTTCGTCGTGGTCCCCCAGCTCGTCGGCGAGCGCGATGCGACGCTCGAGGATCGCGGCGATCGAGGGTGCCTGCGCGTCGGCGCGCTGGTGCGATGTCGCGATCCAGAACAGGGCGTCCTCGAGCTCGGGCGTACGTGCCAGGCTCGTGACGCCGTAGTGGGCGAGCGCCGCGACGATGCGCGTCACAGCTGCGTCCGGGAGGCCTGCACCCTCGGTCTCGATCGAGCGCAGGTACGTGAACAGCCACTGCTGGCTCGATCGCTCCTCCGCGTCACCGCCGTCGGCATCGCGCTGGGGGCGTCCGAGCGCGACGATGTCGGCGAAGACCGCGAGGATCTCGTCCTCGAGCTCGATGACGCGGTCGCGATCCTCGCCGGCCCGCCCGACCGCAGCCGCCGGCAGGTCGTCGGAGCGGACGTCGAAACCGAGGACCTGTGCGCGGAGCAGATCGAGGCGGTCCAGCTCGCCACGATCGCGCTGGGCTGCGAGGACGCCGAGATCGACAGGTTCGGCGGCGCCCGCGCGGGCGCCACCACCGCCACGGTCGCCGGCACCGGTCGCCTCGAGCTGGACCAGGGCAGCACCTGCGTCGACCTGGGTGTTCGGGGTGGCGTTGACGGCACGGACCGTTCCCGCGAACGGTGCCACCACGGCCGTCTCCATCTTCATGGACTCGACGACCACGAGGCGGTCGCCTTCGGACACGGCGTCGCCCACGTCGACGACCACATCGACGACGACCGCAGGCGCAGGCGCACGCACCACACCGCCGTCGTCGCGGCTGACGCGGTGCACGGCGCCGTCGACGTCGACGAGGATGTCGGGCCCGGACTGGGCCACGACGACACGATGGGCCTGCCCGCCGAACGCGACCCGGCGTTCGTACGTGTCGAGGCGGCGCACCTCGACTGCGACCTCGACACGTCCTGCGGGTGACGTGCCGGCGGCGACGCGGTAGGACTGGGGGCCGACGCGGCGCACCTCGACGTCGAAGGCCTCGCCACCGACGCGGAGCTCGCCCGACCAGCCGAGCTCGTCGCTGACCTGCGGGCGCCCCCGCGATGCGGACGCCAGGAAGCGCGCACGCGCCTGCACTTGGTGCAGGGTGCAGGCCTCGACTGCCGCTACCACCAGCGCGACGTCGGCGTGGGGCCGCCGGGCGAGGCCGGCGCCGCGGTCGAGCCAGCCGACGTCGACGGAACCCGCCGCGAACGCGTCGCTCGCGAGGATGTCGGAGAGGAACGCCTTGTTGGTGGTGCCCCCGGCGATGACGACCTGGCATGTGCGCACCGCCTTGCGGAGGCGCGCCAGTGCTTCGTCGCGGCCGGCGCCCCATGCCTGCACCTTTGCGATCATCGAGTCGAAGTCGGCGGGGATCTCGTCGCCCTCGCGGAAGCCGGTGTCGACGCGGATGCCCGGCCCGGTCGGCAGGCGGAACCGCTCGATCCGTCCTGGCGCGGGGGCGAAGTCGCGGTCGGGGTCCTCGGCGCAGAGACGCACCTCGATGGCGTGTCCGGCCGGCTGCGGTGGGGCGCCTTCCAGCGCGCCGCCTGCGGCGACGTGGAGCTGGGCCTTCACGAGGTCGAACCCGGTGACGAGCTCGGTCACCGGGTGCTCCACCTGCAGCCTCGTGTTGACCTCGAGGAAGGCGAACGTCCGCGTCGGCTCGTGGAACAGGAACTCGACCGTTCCCGCGTTGACGTAGCCGACGTCGGCGCAGAGGCGGGCGGCGGCAGCGGCGAGGTCCGCCTCCTCCTCCGGTGTCAGCGCCACCGACGCCGACTCCTCGACGATCTTCTGGTTGCGCCGCTGGACGCTGCAGTCACGCACGCCGAGGGGCCACACGGTCCCGTACTCGTCCGCGAGCACCTGCACCTCGACGTGGCGTGCGTCCTGGAGCATCGACTCCACGAACACGGTCGGGTCTCCGAACGCGGCGCCGGCCTCCGCCCGTGCCGACCGGAACGCGGCCTCGACGCCGGCGAGGTCTCGTACCACCCGAATGCCACGGCCACCGCCACCGGCGCTGGCTTTGACCACGACCGGCAGACCGAGCGCCTCCGCGTGTCGCCGCGCGGCGTCGGCTGTCTCCACCGGCCCGCCGCTCCACGGCGCGACAGGGACGCCGGCCGCCTCGGCGAGGCGCTTCGCCTCGATCTTGTCGCCGAGGCGCTCCATCACCGCGGCGGGCGGTCCGACGAACGTGACCCCGATGCGCTCGCACATCGCCGCGAACTCGGGGACCTCGGCGACGAAGCCCCACCCCACCCACACCGCGTCGGCGCGGCATGTCCGCAGCTCGGCTTCCAGCAGGTCGCAGTCGAGGTACCTCGACTTGGGTGACCCGTCGACGGGGTCGCGGAAGGTGGCGGGCCCGAGGGCGACCGACTCGTCGGCCTCCCGCACGAACAGCGCCCCGGCGTCGGGGTCGGTGTAGAAGGCGATCGTCGTCATCGGGCGCGGACCCGCGCCGTGAGCGCCGTTGAGCTCGGCGACCGCATGGAGCAGCCGCATGGCGGGTTCGCCCCGGTTCACGATCGCCAGGCGGGTGATCTCGCGCGCCATGGACTCCTCGGTGTCGCCGGGACCGCGTCCCTCGAGCGTCACTGGTCGGGCCTTGTGACCCGGGTTCGCCGCGTGCCGTTACCCAGACTTCGGGGGTCCGCACCCTCGACCCTGCCGCGGTGTCATCTCGCCGCGGGCGCGAGGTGCGGGGCGGCGCCCTGCACGTCGCCGGCACGGGGTGCGAGCGTGCGGCGCAGGAACGGGACGCGCACGAACGCCTCGACCTCGGCGTAGAGGAGACCGATGCGGAGCAGGTTGGCGCGGTCGTCGTAGTAGATGCAGCGCGGGACCCATTCGGGGAAGAACTTCTCGTTGAAGCGCTTGAGCGACTCGATCTGGAAGTAGGGGTTGAGGCGCAGCACGATGAGGCGCTGGATGCGTTCGAAGAGGTCGAGGTCGGCGTCGTCGTCGAGGAGTCGCGACCACATCGCGAAGTTGAGTGAGAGCCGGTGCGCCCCTCGCTCCTTGAGGCCGATCAGCGTCATGCAGACGAGGTACTCCGTGAGGCCGTTGGGCGAGCCGGGCGCGTGGCGCATGAGGTTGAGCGAGTAGCCGGGTTCGTCGCCGTGGACCGGCACGAGGTGCAGGAAGCCGGCCGGGACGTGCTCGCTGTCACGCGCCAGCGCGACGAGGCACGCCGGGTCCCCGGTGGTGACGTCCTCTCCGAGCGCCATCGTGAAGCCGCGCTCGGGCTCCTTGCCGCGGTCGGCAGCGCTCAGGGACTCGAGGTGCCCGCGCAGCGTCTCTGACACGTCGGAGTCGGCGATCAGCTCGAAGCTGTAGCCGCGCTTCTCCATGCGGTTCACGGATTGGCGCGTCTTGCGGATCGCGCGGCCCTCGAGCGTGAACCCGGCGACGTCCACCACAGCCTCGTCGCCGAGGTAGTACGGGCTCAGCCCGCGAGCCGCGTACATGGCCTCGTTCGCCTCGCGCCCGGCGAGCACGGCCATGCCCCACGCGCGCTCTTCGCAGAACGCCGCGAACTCGTCGAGGACGAGCTCGACCGATCCGGGCCTCCCGATGGGGTCGCCGCTCACGAGGCCGTAGCCGCCCATGTACGCGTACGCGATCATCGCCTCGCCGTCGCTCGCGAAGAAGAGGCTCTTGTCCGGGCGGAGCGCGAAGTAGGACAGCGTGTCCGTGCCGTACTCGCGCACGAGCCGGCGGGCGTGCTCCCAGTCGGCTGCGCTGTGGGTGGGCCGCGCGATGAGCGGGCGGAACAGCGCGATCAGCACCGCGGTGATCCCGCCGACACCGAGCGCGACGAGCACGACCGGGAAGAAGCGGCCGAAGACGCCGTGCAGGACGAAGGGTCCGTCGAGGCCGATCAGGCCGGCGAGGGTCTGTTCGACGGCACGCGGCACCGTGAAGGCCGGCTCGAGGCGGTGGCGGTCGAGCCACAGTGCCGTGATCCCGAACGTGAGCACGAGCGCCAGGTAGACGGGCACTCCGCGGGCGAGGCCCACCAGCGACGGCGGGTCTCCCGGTGCCCGGAACTGCCCGCGGGCGGCCATGAGGGCGGCGACGAGACCGGCCGACACGATCCCGGCGACGAGGCCGGACCCCTTGAGGGCGTGCACGACCGTGACGACGAGCAGCAGCACCACGGCCACCTGCCGCGCGCGCCGCTTGCGCTTGCGCAGCTGCAGGCCCAGGAACACGAACGCGAAGCCGATCACGACCGAGGCCGTGAACGTGATGCCACGCACGTCCGCGTCGGCGATCAGGTCGATCGGGCTGAGGCGGAGGCGGAACCACCAGAACGGCACGGCGGTCAGCATTGTCCAGATGCCGAGCGCGACCGTGATCCCGGCCAGCACCGGCGGTACCCACTTGCCGGTCTCGCGGCGCTCCGCCAGCACCAGGGGCGCCGGTGCCGACGCCGCCACGACCACGGTCCCGGCGGCCACGTCGCCGACGCGCTGGCGGCGTGTGCCGTCTGCGAGGACCGAGAACAGGCCGATGAAGACGACCAGGTAGAACTCGACGACGAGCAGGGCGTTGCGCACGATTGCGGCTCCGGCGCCGATGCCGTTGCCGTCGAGGTCCGCGACGCGCAGGCCGAGGAGCCATTTGAAGGGCGTGGCGCCGAACGCCCACTCGCACAGGGTCTTGTAGACGACGAACACGAGGCCGATCCCGATCAGCACGAGCACCGCGGCCCAGCCGTCGTCAACGGCCTGATCGGGGGTGAACGCCGCGACGAGGATCAGGAAGCCGGCCTCGGCGAGCAGGAAGTCGGCTACGAAGGCGACGGTCCGCCGGACCGTCACGTGGGTCGGGTTGCGCGTGGGTCCCACTGCGGTCAGCGTACCTGGCGGCCTGTTGGAGCATGCGGCGGCCACATGTGGCCGCCGCATGCTCCGATGAGGTCAGACTCCGCCGCGCAGGAGGCGACCAGCGGGCATCTCCGGGTCGACGTCCTCGCCGTCGCGGCGGATGCGGACGCCTCCGACCCACACGTGCTCGACTCCCTCGGACCCTGCGATGAGGCGGTCTGCGCCGGCAGGGAGATCCCACACGCGGTCGAGCGCGGCGGGTGCGACGGTCGCGGGGTCGAAGGCGACGAGGTCGGCCTTGGCGCCGGGGCGGACGACGCCGCGGCCGTCCAGCTCGTAGAGGGCCGCGGGGTGGCCGGTCAGGTGCCACACCGCGCGCTCGAGCGTCAGATCGCCGCGTTCGCGCACGAACCGCGCGAGCAGATGCGTGGAGAAGCACGCATCGCAGAGCTGCGATGCGTGCGCACCGGCGTCGCTGAGGCCGAGCACCGTGCGGTCATCCGCGAGCAGGGCGGCGATCTCGTCCTCGTCGTCGTTGACGAGCACGAACCGGATCCGGGTCTGCAGGCCGTCGGCGAGCGAGATGTCGACGAGCACGTCGAAGGGCCGCTTGCCGTCCGCGTTGGCGAGGTCGGCGAGACTGCGCCCCACGGCCTCGGGCCGCGTCGGGGACTCGTCCACGATCGCGTCGCCCCAGCGGCCCGACCAGGCAGCCTCCATCTGGGGGCGGGCACGCTCGCGCCACCCGGCGTCCGCGTACAGGGTGGCGCGATCGGCGTGCGCGCGTTCGAGCACCTCGGCGAAGACGGGTAGCGCCCCCACCGGGAACGGGTCGGCGAGGTTGAAGCTGAACACGAGCGGCCTGCACGCGATCTGGGGCCACACGCCACCGGTGGCTGCACCGGGCCGCTCCAACAACGCGAGGGCCTGCCCGTCTGCCCCCTTGCGCGTGAGCAGCGAGTTCCAGATCAGGGGCCTGCCTGTCGATGCCGCGATCGCGGCGAAGTCCTCGAAGTCGAGCGGCGCCCCGATCGTCGTCATCAGCACACCGCTGCCGTGCGCGCCGACCGCGTCGCAGAGGCGCCGCACTTCGCCGGCGCCGGCGAGCCTGCTCGGCACCGGCTTGCCCGCGTCACCCACGTGTGTGATCAGCTGGCTGGACGCGAACCCGGCGGCGCCGGCGCGCATCCCCTCGGTGACGATTGCGCACATCCGGTCGACCTCGTCCGCGGTCGCCTCGCGTTCCGACGCGTCGTCACCCATGACGTACTGACGTACCGGCGTGTGACCGAGGAGGGCGGCGACGTTGAGCCGCAGCGGCAGGCCGTCGATCACGTCGAGGTACTCGGGGAACGTCTCGAAGTCCCACCGGATCCCGGCGCGGAGGGCTTCGACGGACATGCCTTCCACGTTCTCGAGGATGCGTGCCATCGTGTCGCGGTCGGCTGGTCGTGTCGGCGCGATCCCGAACCCGCAGTTGCCGATCACGACCGTCGTGACCCCGTGCCAGCACGACGGCGTGAGGTCGGGGTCCCACAGGACCTGCGCGTCGTAGTGGGTGTGCACGTCGACGAAACCCGGGGCGAGGACGAGGCCGTCGAGGTCTACGACCTCGTCGTCGGGCCAGCGGTCCACGGCAGCGGCCTCACCCACCGCCGAGATGGTGTCGCCGTCGATGCGCACCGTCGCGTCCGTGCCGGAGACGCGCGGCGACCCCGTCCCGTCGACGAGGGTCGCTCCGCGCAGCACGACACCTCTGCGCCCCTGCAATCGAGTCTCCATGGCATCCCCCGTGTCGTGACCCTGACGCGCGCGTCAGCTTCACGGTAGCTCGACGGCGGCCCCGCTTCCGGGCGGTGGTCTTGAGGGTCCGCGCCTCTACGGGCACGGAGACCTGCAGGCGATTTCCGTCACACGTCGTCGCTACGTTGGTCGCGTCCGGACCTCCCCGCCGGATGCCCTTCCCCACACGCATGGCCGGTCGACCGCGACCGGCCGCCGAGCAGGAGGAGCGTCCCGTGGGAACGTCGGTCACGCGAACGAAGTCCGCCACCTGGGTGGTGGCGCCGCCCGAGCCCGGTACGGACGTGGGTGAGGTGATCGCCGCCTGCCTGGCAGCGATCGGCGAGGGCCGGGCCGACGCGCTCGTCCGCGAGCTCGCCGGCCGCACCGTCGAGGCCGCGCGGCGCGCCCTGGCCACCGGCGGCGACGTCGGCGCCGCGCTCGTGGCAGCGATCCTCGACGCGGTCGGAGCGGCTGCGTCGGCGCCAGTGCCTGCGCCCGACGCAGATGCCGCGGTGATCGCGGCGAGTCTGCGCTCGCACTTGGAACGCGGTGCGGCAGCGTCGGCGTCGCCCACCGTCGCCGCTGGATGGGTGCCGCGGGTGGTGGGCTCGGTCGAGGGGGTCGTCGAGCAGTGCGGCAACGATGCCGACCGGGTGGGCATCCTGGCGGCGACGACCGCCCTGATGGACGTCGGCGGCGGTCTCACCGGCCGCTTCGAATGCAGCCGCCACGGTGCAGCGCTGGCCGAGGCGCTCGATGCCGCGGCCACCGGCGCGGCGTCGAACGGCGCGATGGCCGCGATGCGGGCGCTCGTCGGGGCGCACGCGGCGCTCGACGAGGCCGTCGCGCTCGAGGCCGCTGGCGACCACGAGGCAGCCGGAGGCGAGCTGTGCCGCGCCCGCGCCCTGTTCCTCGAGGCGGGCCTCGCGGTCGAGGCCGCCGTCACCCTCGCCGAGCTCGCACGCCTCGAGTCGGAGGCATGCGACGCCGTGGAGTCCGCGCTCGGTCACTACCGCGACGCACGTGCCGTGCTCGTCGAGCTCGACCGTGGGATCGAGGTGGCGCGCGCCGACCGCGACCTCGCGTTCGCGGTCGCCCACCGCGACGGCACCGCTGCCGCAGCGAGGCTCGTCGATACCGCCGTGGACGTCTTCGAGCAGCACGACCTCGGTCCCGACCTCGTGCTCTGCGACGTGGTGCGCGCCTGCCTCGCGCGGTCCGGCGACGACGAGGCCGCCGTCGCGTTCCACCTCGGCTGCGCCGTACAGCGTCTCCGCGGACTCGGACTCGACGAACGTGCCGACCGGTTGTGGGCCCTCGCCCGCGCGATCAGCTCAGCGCCCGAGTAGGCGGCGCCCGACGATCCAGCGCTGGATCTGGTTCGTGCCCTCGTAGATCTGGAACACCTTGGCGTCGCGCATGTGCCGTTCCACCGCGAAGTCGGTCACGTAGCCGGCCCCACCGAGGAGCTGCACGGCGTCGGTGGTGACCGCCATCGCGACGTCGGTCGCGTGCGCCTTGGCGATCGCGGCGGCGACCGCGGGCTCGGGCTCCCCGTCGACCCCGCCTGCATCCACGATCGCTGCCGCCCGCCGCACCATGGCACGCGCGGTCTCGAGGCCGATCGCCATGTCGGCGAGCATGAACTGCACGCCCTGGAAGTCGGCGACCTTGCGGCCGAACGCGTCACGCTCGGCCACGTAGTCTCGGGCGACCTCGAACGCGGCTCTCGCGACGCCGATCGCCTGGGCACCCACCATCGGTCGCGACCGGTTCAGGAACCCCATCGCGATCCCGAACGCACCGCCGGGTTCGCCCACGACGGCATCGGCACCGGCACGCACGCCGTCGAGGATGATCTCGCCGGTGGGACTACCGCGCAAGCCCATCTTCGACTCGTACTTGCCGACGCTGAGCCCGCCGGCATCGGCAGGCACCACGAACATCGTCATGCCCCGCGTGCCGGGCCCGGCCTCGGTCCTGGCGAGCACCAGGTAGGCGGCCGCGACGCCCGCACTGGTGATCCAGCTCTTCACCCCGGTGATCCGCCACGCGTCACCGTCGCGTTCGGCCCGCGTCGTGATCGCGGCGACGTCGGATCCGGCATGGGATTCGGACTGCGCGTATCCCATCACGATCTCGCCCGTCACCGCCCGCGGGAGCCACTCGCGCCGCTGCGCCTCGCTCCCGAGGCGCGCCAGCGCCGCCGCGGCACCAGCGTGCACCAGCAACGTGACCGCCGTGGCGGCACATGCGTGCGCGACCTCCTCGACCACCATCGACCACGTGGTCAGGTCGGCAGCGCCGCCACCGTGCTCCGCGGGCAGGGCGACGCCGCATATGCCGGCGTCCGCGAGCGCCTGCCACGACGCCTGCGGGAAACGTCCCGTCCTGTCGGCGGCCTCGGCGTTGGGTTCGACCTTGTCGGCGCAGAGCGCCCTGACCACGTCCCGGAACTCGCGCTGGTCGGGCGTCGGGACGAACGCCGCACCCGTCAATGCGGCTCCAGGGCGCCGTAGAGAGCGTCGGGGCCTTCCTCGAGGAGCTGCTGTCGCACCCCGCCGGGCTTGCGGCACAGCCAGCTGTCGGGCATCGACGCGGCCAGATGCGCTGCCTGAGCAGGCTTGTAGCGGACACCTTCGACGTGCGCGGCGACGGAACCGCCGGCGCGGGACCAGTCACCCGGCACGCCGTCGAGGGCACCGAGGAGCAGGAAGGCGACCTCGAGGTCCTCGGGGATCGGCGCGCGGCCGAACATCGTCGCGCGGCGCATCGCGACCGCGACGCCCGCCTCCAGCAGGTCGTCGCGGTTGCAACCGCCGGGCACGAGCCGCCGGCTGAACAGGGTCAGGAGGGAACGTGCGTAGCCCATGTCGGGCCCGATCGCGCCGAAGGTCGGTGCATACGGATCGGCGGAGGTCTCGGCCGGACGTCGCGCGAACCACGGCTTCGCAGGCGGGAGCTGCTCGGGCCTGTACTCGGTGTCACGGTTCGGTGGCACGTACGGCTTCGTGGTCAACGAGGATCCCCTTGGCTCGGCGTTCCGCCCCGCCGAGCGCGGCGCGGGGTGAGGCAGGCCGGCTCTTGGCGGGTGCGACGAGGCTAGTTGTGGGCCGCCCGATCGGCGTAGCGGGCGCCGGCGGCCGTCGCGGACGCGGGGCGCGCCGCCCGGGTATGCACGAGGCTGCGGAGCCTGCGATCTACCCTCGTGCCTCGGTGCAGCATCCGCCTACCCCCGAGGTCGCCCTAGCCGGCGGGTCCGGCGTCGGTTTCGAGGTCCTGACCGACTCGTCACCGGTCGGGATCTTCTACACCGACTCCGCAGGGCGGTTCCTGTACGCCAACCCGCGCTGGTTCGAGATCACGGGGCTCACGTGGGAGCGGGCACAGCGCTCGGGCTGGCTCGACCGCGTGCACCCCGACGACCTCGTCGAGGTGAGCGGCCGGCTGGCGGCGCTCGCCGAGGGTGAGGAGTTCTTCGCCCGCTTCCGGATGCGTTGCGGCCCCGGCGCCTACCTGTGGGTGCACGGGCGTGCGGCGCCGGTGCACGACCCCGATGCGTCGGGTCGGGTGGTCGGCTTCGTGGGAAGCCTCGCCGACGTGACCCCGCAGGTCGCGGGCCAGGCCGAGCGGACCCGCCTCAACGAGATCCTCGAGACCACGACCGACTTCGTGGTGACGGCCGACGCCCACGGGCAGATCACCTTCGTCAACGGTGCCGCGGCACGCGCGCTGGGGGTCGCCACCGATTCGGTGCTGCCCAAGCTCGTCGACCTGCTCGCCGAGGAGTCGCGCTGGACCTACGAGGCGGCGGTGCTCACCCATCTGCTAGCGCACGGCTCATGGAAGGGAGACCTCACGTTCCGTGCCGGCGACGACGTGATCCCGGCATCGGTGGCGGCGACGGTGCACCTCGACGCCGACGGGTCGGTCGAGTACGTGTCGATAATCGCCCGCGACGTCAGCGACGCGAAAGCGCTCGAGGCGCGCCTCGTCGACAGCGAAGCGCGGTTCCGGTCGCTGGTGCAGAACTCCTCGGACCTGATCGTCGTCACCGACGCCGCGGGGTCGCTCACTTATCTGAGCCCGTCGATCACACGCCTGCTCGGGTGGCGGTACGAGGACCTGCTCGGACGTTCGATCCTCACGCTCGTGCACCCCGACGACGCGGCGCTGATGCGCATGCGCGCGCTGGCGCCGACGTCGGGCCCCGCGCGCTCCTTCGACATCCGTGTGCGCGCCGCCGACGGCAGCGAGCGCCTCTTCGAGGTCGTCGTCGCGAACCTCCTGTCCGAGCCGACCGTGCGCGGCTACGTGGCCAACGCACGCGACGTCACTGCGCAGCGCCACCACGAGGCGCAGCTCGCCACGATGGCCGAACGCCAGCGCACCGTCGCCGAGCTCGGCCGCCGCGCACTCGAGGGAGAGGACCACGACTCGCTCATGACTGGCC
>JAIBAC010000018.1 GCA_019695375.1 Acidimicrobiia bacterium | reverse complement strand
GGCCGCCACGTGCTCCAACAGGCGCTGAATCAGCGTTTCAGGCCCAACGCGGCGCCGTTCCCGGTGAGCAGCAGGGAGAAGTCGACTTCGGGGTGATCATGCGACCAGCGCTGCAGGACCTGCTGCTCGCCGGGGCGCATCGCGTCGTCGACGAGGACACGTGCGCCAGGCGCGAGCCGCCCGGCCATGACGTCGAGGGCGGGACCGCGTGCGAGCGGTGACGTCCCTGCCGTCGGCGGGCCGTCGACGACGAGCAGGTCCACGTCGCCGGCGAGCGTCTCGAGCGCCGACGTGTCGTACCAGACGCCGAAGCCGTGGTCGCCGTCGACGAGTGGCGCGGTGTGCACGGTCGCGAAGGCGTCGAGCTCGTGACGGCGCAGGTACGCCCGCGTCACGTCGGCGAAGTCCGGGTCCTGTTCCAGCGACGTGACGTGGCCGTCGATGCCGTACCGGCGCAGGGCCGCGGCAGTGACCACCGTCGACGCTCCGCTTCCGCACTCGACGACGACCCGCGGGCCGGGCCGGCAGTCGAGCACGACGTTGACGAGGCACACCGCGAAGAGCGGGTCGATCGCCCAGTCGCCCAGCGGCGGCAGCGGCGCGGTCAGCTCCAGCGTCGCGTAGAGGGCTGTGAGCGCCTCGCTGCGGCGCCAGAGCGAGTCGAGTGCATCGGTGTCGGCCATCCGGCCAGTCTGGCGCGGTCTACGGTGGCAGCCATGGATGTCTACCGCACACCCGACTCCTGTTTCGACGGCCTCGCCGACTTCGCGTGGGAGCCCGTCTTCACCGAGGTGCCCGCCGGCGACGGCAACCAGACCCTCCGCGTCGCCCATGTCGAGGCGGGCCCGCCCGCCGGCCCCGCCGTGCTATGCATGCACGGGGAGCCTTCGTGGTCGTACCTCTACCGCCACATGCTCCCCGTCCTCGCCGACGCGGGCCTGCGCGCTATCGCACCCGACCTCGTCGGCTTCGGCCGCTCCGACAAGCCCGTCGGCACCGGCGAGTACACCTACGCCCGCCACGTGGACTGGATGCTCGCGTGGCTGCGTGCTGTGGATCTCACAGGCGTGACGCTCGTGTGCCAGGACTGGGGTGGCCTCATCGGGCTCCGCCTCGTCACCGCCGAGCCGCAACGCTTCGCCCGCGTCGTCGTCGCCAACACCTTCCTCCCCACCGGCGACCGCCACCCCGGCGACGCGTTCCTGACGTGGCGCAAGTTCAGCCAGGAGGTGCCCGAGCTCCCCGTCGGCGCGATCGTGAACATGGGCTGCGTCACCGACCTCCCGGCGGCGACGATCGCCGCCTACGACGCACCGTTCCCCGAGGAGGCGGCCAAGGACGGCGCACGGGCCTTCCCGCTGCTCGTCCCGATCTCGCCCGACGATCCCGAGGCAGGACCGAACCGTGCGGCGTGGGAGGTGCTGCGCCGGTGGGACAAGCCGTTCCTGACGGCGTTCTCGGACTCGGACCCGATCACCCGCGGCGGCGACGCCGTGTTCCAGACGGAGGTGCCCGGCGCCGCAGGGATGGCACACACGACCATCACCGGCGCCGGCCACTTCCTGCAGGAGGAGCGCGGCCCCGAGCTCGCCCGCGTCGTCGTGGACCTGATCCGCGCTACCTGATCACGAAGCAGCTGCCGGCCGGCGGTCGACGTCGACGCGGACCGACATGATCGATCGGTGCATGGTCACGAGCGCGGCACCGGCGCTGACGGGGACAGGGTCGCCGTCGCGTTCGAGCACGTCGCACTCGCACGCGGACACGATCTCGCCGAAGGTGCAGCGGACGCGGACGCCCTCCCCGACGGCGAAGGGCGCCATCAGGCGGACCACGACTCCCCCGCCGCGGCTCGCGTGCTTCACAGCGAGCACCTCGACACGGTCGTCCTCGACGACGACCACGCCGGCGGCGTCCACGAGGGCGCGTCCTCCGGGGTCGACGCCGGCGTCAGGCCACAGCGCGTGCCACCTGCGTGTCGCGGTCGCGCCCGCGCCTTCGACGACCGCGATCTCGCAGACCTGCACCGCGGGCTCGTGTCCCGCCGCGGGCATTCCCGGGATCGGCAGCCACCCCCACGCGCGCTCGTGGGTCGCGTTGCGGCCGCAGACGACCCGCGCCGTGCCGCCCGCGTCCACCGACAGAGCTGTCGGGTAGCGGGTCAGGATGAGCGTGCGCCGGCCGCCGCCTGAGAGCACGGCCCAGCGCTGCAGCGGCCAGTAGGTCGGCTCGTACCAGCGCTTCAGAGGCCGCTCGACTACTCCCCCGGGGGCATCCATGAGGATGCCTTCCACGTCGTGACCGCAGGACACGTCGAACGTCGTCGTGTGACGTGGCGGCACCGTGGTCTCGACGTGTGCACGCCAGCCGCCGTCGACGCCGCCGAAGGCAGCGCTCAGACTCGATCCGCCGACGTCGACGTCGACCTCGACCTGCCCGCCCCCCTCCCCCGCCGGTTCCGGCAGCGGCACCGAGGCCACACGGTCGAAGCGTCCTCCTGCGAACTCCTGGCCCATGCGCCACAGCCCTCCCGCGTCGGCCCATGTGGTGGCTGACACGGTGCGCGGCGCGGCCGGCGACACATCAGCGACCACCGGCTTCGGTCGCGGCGGCGCCGTGACCGCGACCGCCAGCCGCGCCAGCGCAGCCGACGCCGCGGCCCGAGCCTCGTACAGCCACGGGAGCTGCTCGGTCCTCACCACGCGATCGGGGGACGTCCCGGTCACGAAGTCGTGGTGGTTGGCGACGCACGCCGTGTACCAGGCATCGCCAAGCGCGGCGCCACAGCCGTCGTCGCCGGCCGCGACGGCGAGCGCCTCCAACGCCAGCAGTTCGGTCACGAGGTCCGCGGCAGCCTGCTTGAGACGCGGGCGTGAGCTGTAGAAGCCGCTCCAGTAGGGGTTCGGGTCGAGCGCGACCCGGGGTAGGCGGTCGCGGTGGAAGCCGACGAGCTCGAGGTGGTCCTCGAGCGCCGCACACACGGCCCAGATGCCGGTGGTCGCGAAGTGGTTGGCGTTGAAGCGGTCGAGGAGCCCGCACAGGTCGCGGATCGGCGCCGCGAAGTCGTATCCCACCGGACAGAACAGGTAAGGGGTCGACGAGACGGCTTCGAGCTTGGCCACGTAGCTGCGGATGCGCTTCGCGACGTGGGCGTCGGAGCGGGCCGGGGCCGCGAGCGGGTACCCGCTCACCCGCGTGATGCCGCGGTGTGCGAGCAGCTCGCCCATCCCGTAGCCGTAGGTGTTCCAGTGGCACAGCACCTCGGCACCGCTGCCGCAGGTCCACACGAAGTCGGCTGCGCGCTCGGCGACGAGATGTGCCGCTGACGAACCCGGCCGCGGGAAGCGGCGTGGCAGCTCCCAATCAGCGCCGGGGAAGAACATCCCGTCGATGCGCGTGATCGCCGCCATGTCGCACCCGATCGCAGCGAGCAGCTCGGGCAGCGCCGGGCTGTGCCCGAAGCTGTCGGGGAAGTACGCGACCCTCGGTTCCTGGTCGAGGCCGCGGTCGCGCATCCACTCGCGTCCCACCAGGTAGTCGCGCAGGACCGCCTCGGTGCGCGGCAGCAGCGTGTCGGGTGTCGTGACGCCGGAGCCGCTCATGCGGAGGCGGCCCTCGGCGACGAGCGAGCGGATCTCGTCACGTCGATGTGGCTTCCGCTCCCAGTACATGCGGAGGAAGAAGACGCACTCGATGCCGAACACGCGCCTCTTGTCGGCAGCGAGCTCGTCGAGGGCGCGGTCGAGGGTGCGCTCGACACGCCAGCGCCAGTAGCCCTCGCTCGTCAGCATCCAGTCGGGGTCCCAGTGGGTCGACTCGCCGATGACGAGGACCCGCTCTGCATCGGGCGGGATCCCGAGGCGTGCGCGAGCGGCGCTCTCACTCGTGGCGCCGCTCACGACGCTCGTCACGCCACGGTCTCGACGATGTCGAGTCCGAGGGCTGCGAAGTTCTCGACCGGACGGTTGTAGCCGCGGTCGAGGTGATGGGTGCCGAGCAAAGTCGTGGCGCCGTCGGCGGCCGCTGCCGCGAGCACGTACGCGAACCCGCCGCGGATGTCGGGCACCCTGATCTCGGCACCGTGCAGAGGTGTCGGTCCGCGCACCACCGCCGAGTGACCGGCGCTCGAGTAGTGGAAGCGGCATTCGGCGCCGCCGAGGCACGTGTCGAAGACCTCGATCTGCGCGCCCATGTCGTTGAGGGCGTGCACGTAGGGGAAGCGTCCCTCGTAGACGGTCTCGTGCAGGACGCTGAGCCCCTCGCACTGAGTGAAAAGCGCTACGAGCGGCGACTGCCAGTCGGTCATGAACCCGGGGTGGGTGCCGGTCTCGACAGCGGCCGACCGCAACGTCCGCGGCTCGGCCGACGCCGCCACCCAGTCGTCGGTGATCTCGAAGCGGGCTCCCATGCGGTGCAGCGTCGAGATCGCGGTGACGAGGCGGTCCTGGCTGCAACCGTGCACACGGATGCGCCCACCGGTGATGACGCCGGCGACGAGGTAGCTGACGGCTTCGATGCGGTCGCCCTGGAGGCGGTGCTCGGCTCCCACGAGCCGCTCGACGCCTTCGACGATGAACTGGCGGTCGGGCCGCATCTCGACGCGTGCGCCCATGCGCTGCAGGAACAGCGCCAGCTCGATGACCTCGGGCTCGATCGCGGCGTTCTCGAGAACGGTGCGGCCTTCGGCGAGGCACGCGGTCAGCAGGATGGTCTCGGTTGCGCCGACGCTCGGGTACGGCAGGCGCAGGTGCGTGCCCTGGAGACGGCCTGCCTTCGCCTCGAGCCCGTCGGGCGTGAGCTCGATCTCGGCACCCATGCGCGCCAGCGCGTCGACGTGGAAGTCCACGGGTCGCGCGCCGATCTCGTCACCGCCCACGATCGGGACGAACGCCTCTCCGGTGCGGTGCAGCAGCGGTCCGACCATCAGGATCGGGATGCGGTTGAGGCCCGTGAACGTGATCGGCACCCTGCCCGATTCGATCTTCTCGGGTTCGACGACGACACGGCCGGGGTCGACGCCGACCTCGCATCCGAGCGCGCGCAGCATCCCTGCCGTGATCTCGACGTCGCCCACTTCGGGCGTGTTCGTGATCGTCGACGGCGAGTCGCCCATGAGCGCCGCGACCATGTGCTTGGTCACCGCGTTCTTCGAGCCGCGCACGGTCACGTCGCCGTGCAGCGGCCCCACGGGTTCGATGTGCCAGCGCGCCTCGGGACCCATCAGTCCTCTTCGAGGAGCTCGAGGACCTTCTCGGGCGGACGCCCGATCACCGCAGTGTCGCCCTTGACGACCACCGGGCGCTCCATGAGGCGCGGGTGCTCCACGAGCAGGTCGGCGACCGCTTCGGGTGTCTCGTAGTCGCCGGCGTCGAGGCCAAGCTCTTTGAAGTAGGGGTCCTTGCGCACGAGGGCTGCCGGCGGGTCGTCGAGCTTGTCGATCAGCGCCAGGATCTCGTCCCGCGCCGGCGGGGTCTTGAGGTACTGGACGGCGTCGAAGTCGACGCCGCGTTCGCCGAGGATCTGGCACGCGCCCCGCGACTTGCTGCAGTTGGGGTTGTGGAAGACGGTGATGGACGGCATGGCCTGCCAGGATAGGTCCCTCGACCGGTCTCCACGGGGGCGCTGCGCGTGCACACGTCGATCACGATCTCGGGTCTCGGTCGCCTCTTCGGCGGCGACCTCGGCGCCGTGGTCGATGCGTTCGCCGCCGCCGAGGCCGCCGGGGTCGACCAGGTCGTGCTCGCCGATCACGTCGCCATCGGCGCGCGCACCGACCGCTACCCCTTCGGACGGTTCCCGTACGGCCCCGAGGAGCCGTGGCCGGAACCGTTGACCGTGCTTGCTGCCGCCGCGGGCGTCACCGGGCGTGTGCGCCTCGGGACCGGCATCCTCGTCGCGCCGCTGCGGCCGCCGCTGCTGCTCGCCAAGACCGCCGCGACGCTCGACGCCCTCAGCGGCGGACGCCTCGACCTCGGCCTCGGCCTCGGGTGGCAACCCGAGGAGTTCGCCGGTGCCGCGAACGGGTTCTCGCTCCGCTCGCGCGTCCTCGACGACACCGTCGGTGCGTGCAAGGCGCTGTGGTCGGCGGCGCCGGCGTCGTTCGCGTCGGAGACGGTCACCTTCGACGATCTCTGGTGCCTGCCGGCGCCTGTGCAACCGGACGGGCCGCCGCTGTGGTTCGCAGGCCCCGCCGCCGGGCGCAACCTGGCGCGCATCGTCGAGAACGACGCGGGATGGCTCCCGATAGCGGGCACGCCGCTCACGGAGATCGAGGACGGCGTGCAGGCACTGACAGCGGCCGGTGCGCCGCTACCCCTGCGGGTGCGCGCATCGCCACCGGACGACCACCCGGAGACGCTGCAGGCGTGGGCGCGAGCCGGCGTCACGCACGCGTCGTTCGCGATCTCCCGCCACGTCGACTCCCCCGCCGCGATCGAGACCTGCTGCGCCCGCCTCGTCGACGCCGTCCGCTCCGCCGCCTGACCCAAACGCGGGCAGCACGTCGCACGAGCGGGACAGGTTGCCCGCGTTTGGCGCCGTGCCACACCCAAACGCGGGCAGGACGTCGCACGAGCGGGACAGGTTGCCCGCGATTGGGGTGGGGGCAACGACGTCAGTTGACGAGCGTGTCCTTGAACGCCACGTCCTTGTCGACCCGCGGCTCGGCGGGGAGGCCGAGCACGCGCTCGCCGATGATGTTGCGCTGGATCTGATCGGTGCCACCGGCGATCGAGACGGCCGGGCTCATCAAGGTGAGCATCTGCAGCATCCCGCCGAAGGGAGCGTCGGTGCCCGCGAGCATCGCTGGACCGCCGAAGAGCGCCATGAGCGCGTCGCGCGCCTCCCGGACGAGCTGGGACGCGGCGAGCTTGCCTGTCGACACCTCCGGCCCGGGAGCGAGTCCACGCGAAGTCGCCGCCGTGACGCGAAGGCCGGTGTAGCGGTTGATCTCGACGAGGCTCAGCAGACGCATGAGGTTCTGGCGCGTGATCGCGTCGCCGGCCTTACCCGTCATCTGCGCGGCCATCGCGAGGACCTGGCCCGCTCCGCCACCGAGGAGCGCACCGAGCCCACCGAGCTCGCCACCGGCCGGCTTCGCGTACTCCCCCGCGGACACGCTGAGGTCGGCCTTGTCGAAGAGGCGACCGCCACCCATGAAGTTCGAGGACTGCGCCCCGAGGCTCTGGCGCTCGTTGGCGAGCGTCGTCATCGTGACCGCCCAGCCGCCGTTGACCTCGCCGATCACGTTCGCGTTCGGGACCCGTGCCTCGGTCAGGAAGACCTCGTTGAACGTCTTCCCGCCCGACATCTCCACGATCGGGCGCACCTCGACACCGGGCTGGTGCATGTCGATCACGAAGAACGTGATGCCCTTGTGCTTGGGCACGTCGGGGTCGGTGCGGGCGATGAGGATGCCCCACTCGCTGTACTGCGCACCCGACGTCCACACCTTCTGGCCGTCGACGACCCACTCGTCGCCATCGCGCACCGCCCGCGTCTGCAGGCTCGCGAGGTCGCTGCCGGCACCCGGCTCGCTGAAGAGCTGGCACCACATCTGCTCGCCGTGCACCGCCGGCGGCACGAAGCGGCGCTTCTGCTCGTCGGTGCCGTGCGCGACGATCGTCGGACACGCGAGCATGATGCTGACCCCCGTCGGGGCCGGGGCGGTGCCGACGGCCTTCGCCTCGTCGCCGACGACGCGGGCCAGGTGGCTCGGGAGGCCACGTCCGTACCATTCCCGCGGCCACGTCGGCAGACCCCAGCCGGACGCGGCGAGGAGCTTCCACCACTCGCCGATCGAGAGCTCGGGGTCCCAGTTCGCCTCGAACCAGGCCCGCGCCTCTTCCCGCACGGCGACGGCCTCGCCCGACTCCTCGACCTCGACACCGACGCTGCCCACGTCTCCCCCTCGCATCTGCTGGTGAGGCCAGCAGGCTATGCCGATCGCCTGCGCCCGCCCCAACCGCTGCCCAGGCTGACGGCTCCTCCGGCGGCGGTAGTGTCAGGCACCGATGACACTGCGATCGACGAACATCGACCGCATCTCGGGTTCCACCTTCGACGTGCTTGTCGTCGGCGCCGGGATCAACGGCGCGGTCGCGGGCGCCGTGCTCGCGTCGCGGGGTGCGTCGGTGTGCCTGATCGACCGCGGCGACTTCGCCGGGTTCACGTCCGAGGAGTCGTCCAATCTCGTCTGGGGTGGGTTCAAGTACCTGGAGAACTACGAGTTCGGCCTCGTGCGCCACCTGTGCCGCTCGCGCAACCGGCTCATCCGGGCGTACCCGTCCAACATCAAGGAGATCCGCTTCCTCGCCGCCCTCGACGCGAGCGCGCCGTACTCGCCGTGGTTCGCGACCGCGGGCGCGGCCGCGTACTGGCTGATCGGCAACGGCGCCACACGGCCGCCGCGCCACCTCACACCCGAGCGGATCGCCGCTGAGGAGCCGACCATCGACGTGTCGCAGGTGCGTGGTGGCATCGAGTACAGCGACGCCTATCTCGTCGACAACGACGCCCGGTTCGTGTTCGGGTTCGTGCGCTCGGCCCTCAACGTCGGTGCGGCGGTGGCGAACTACGTGGAGCTCGTCGCTGCCGAGCACGGCGGTGACGTGTGGCGGTGCCGCCTCCGCGACGTCGACTCCGGCACCGAACACGACGTCGAAGCACGCGTGCTCGTCAACGCCACCGGCCCCTTCGTCGACGGCCTCAACCGCGACCTCGGCGTGCGCACGCGCCACCGGATCGTGTGCTCCAAGGGGATCCACCTGATCGTCCCCCGCATCGGCCGCCGTGAGCGTGTCCTCGCCTTCTTCGACGACACCCAGCGCCTCTTCTACGTGATCCCGATGGGCATGCGTTCGGTGATCGGCACCACGGACACACGCGTCGAGGAACCCACGACCGAGGTGACCGCCGCCGACCGCGACTTCCTGCTCGCTCAGATCAACAAGCGCCTTGCGCTACCCGAGCCGCTCACCGCGTCCGACGTCATCTCGACGCGGTGCGGGGTTCGCCCCCTCGTCGTCGACGCCGCCACCGGCGTGAGCGGTGACACCGACTGGACGTCTCTTTCGCGCAAGCACGCGATCGAGGTCGACGCCGAGCGCAAGCTGATCTCGGTCTTCGGCGGCAAGCTCACCGACTGCCTCAACGTCGGACGCGAGCTCTACGACCTCGTGGGGGGACTCGGCGTCCCGTTGGACGCGTACAGGCGCGACTGGTACGGCGAGCCTCCCGCCGCCACCCAGGCGGAGTACCTGCGCCAGACGCGGCTCATGAAGCTCGACCGCCTGCGGCGCAGCCCCGGCTTCGAACCGCTGACGACGCGGCTGTGGCGCCGCTATGGGCTGCGGGCCTTCGCGATGCTCGAGGCGCTGCGCGACGACCCGTCGATGGCAGACGACGTGATCGAGGGCGCTCAGTACATCCGGGCGGAGCTGCACCTCGCGGCGACCACGGAGATGGTCACACGTCTCGAGGACTTCCTCCGTCGCCGCTCCAAGATCAGCCAGGTGATGCGCCACGACGAGGTGTGCGAGGCCGATGGCCTCACCGAGGCGGCCGACATCCTCTTCGGCGCCGACGCGCGGCGCAGGATCGACGAGTACTTCGGGAGCTACCGGGCGCCGGACACGATCGGGTGAGCCGACCTCGGGTCAACCCGAGTCGCGGTCGTCGGGTTGCACGCGAAAGCTGTTCAACGCCATTGACAGCATCGAGTAGGCACCGACGCAGAAGACGAGGTCGTAGACCTCCATCGTGTCGAAGTGGGCGCACACCTCTGCCCACGTCGCATCGTCGAGGTCGTGGTCGGCGCAGAGCGCATCGACCGCGGACAGCAGTGCGCGCTCGCGCGGAGCCCAGTCGAACTCGTCGAGGTCGGCGCCGGTCGCTTCCACCTCGGCGGCGTCGAGGCCGGCTTCGACGCCGATGTGACGGTGGTGGCCGAGCTCGTATTCGCAACTGCACTGCTGCGCGGTCCGCAGGATCGCGAGCTCGCGCTCGCGCGGCGGCAACGACGTCGTCACCAGGACATGGCTCGCGAACGGAAGCCATTTGCCGAACAGCTGCGGATGGCGCGCGAGCGTCCCGAACACGTTGGGCAACCCGCTCCAATGCCGTTCCAGCCCGACGAGCACCGGCCTCACGGACTCGTCTGCTTCGTCGAGCGCGATCGGTGTGATGCGAGGCTGGTCCTTCATCGGCGCACCCTATACGCCTGCCCTTGCCGTGGCACCTGTGCGGGTGGATCATGGTCGTAGGTGGCAGCGTCACACCAGGGGGTGCACGATGAAGGTGAAGTCGATCCTCGCCGACAAGGGGTCCGCGGTCCACCGGGTCGGCCCTGCGCGCACCCTCCTCGCGGCCGCCCACGACCTCAAGCGCCTCGGCGTGGGTGCGCTCGTGGTCTGCGGCGAGTCGGGCCAGGTCCACGGTCTGCTGACCGAGCGCGACATCGTGTACGCCGTCGCTTCCCACGCGGGGGACGTGAGCGAGGTGAAGGTCTCCGACGCGATGACCCGCCGCGTGGTCACCTGCGATCCCGACGACGAGGTCGCCGAGGTGATGGCGAGGATGACGGTGCACCGCACCCGCCACGTCCCCGTCATGCGCGACGGCGCGCTCGTCGGGATCGTGAGCATCGGCGATGTCGTCAAGAGCCGCCTCGAGTCGATGCAGGCCGACAGCGCCGTCCTGCGCCAGGCGTACCTCGCGTCCCGCTGACGACCAGCGTTCCCCTACGGCAGCGGTCCCGCAATCCACCGAGAATATTGGTCTGACCACTTGACCACCAGACCCCCGCTGTGTCAGGGTGGTCCCCATGATCGACGCGATCCGCGGCTTCACCGCCGCGCTGCTGCCTCCCGACGCCGGAGGCCCCGACCCCGCAGCGGTGGCGCGACTCGTGGATCGCTTCGTCGCCGGGGTCCCCGAGCCGTCGCGCTCTGTCCTGCGCCTCGGCTTCCGCGGGGTCGACACGTTCGCACGGCGCACCGCAGGCGGTCCGCTCAGCGAGCTGACGCCAGCGGCGCGCGAGCAGGTGATACGCCGCTTGACCGCCACGACGTCGGGCGCGCTCGCGATGGACGGACTCAAGGCGGTCGTGTGCCTCGTCGCTGGAGGCGAAGCCATTTCGGCTGAGCTGCGCGAGCACTCCAACCGCGAGCCGCCGGCAAGGACCGATCCGCCGCTGGACTGCACGCCGTCCGCGTGGTGGCCGTCCCGATCGAGCGCCGACGTCGTCGTGATCGGCTCGGGCGCGGGTGGGGCGATGGTCGCGCGCACGCTCGCCCGTGCCGGGATGGACACGGTCGTCGTCGAGGAAGGCCGCCGCTTCCGTGTCGACGAGTTCCGCAACGGCCATCCAGCACAGCGCTTCGGCGACCTCTACCGCGGCGCCGGCACGACCATGCTGCTCGGCTCGCCTCCGGTCGTCATGCCGATCGGCCGCGGCGTCGGCGGCACGACCCTCGTCAACTCGGGCACCTGCTTCCGCACGCCGCGTGCGGTCCTCGAGCGCTGGCGCGACTCCCATGGCCTCGGCGTCGCCGATCCCGACGCGATCGGCCGGCACTTCGATGACGTCGAGGACACCATCGGTGTCGCCCCTGTGCCCGCCGGCGTGATGGGCCGCAACGGCGAGCTCGCCCTCGCCGGCGCCAAGGCCCTCGGATGGGCGGCAGGACCGCTGCTGCGCAACGCGCCCGGCTGTGGCGGGTGCTGCCAGTGCTCGATCGGCTGTCCACGCAACGCCAAGGGCGGAGTCCACCTCAACGCCCTACCGCAGGCCTGCGCTGCTGGTGCGCGGATCGTCGAACGTGCGACCGTGACGAAGATCCTCCACGACGGCGGCCGGGTGCACGCGGTGGCGGCGCGGCGCCCCGACGGGTCGCGCTTTACGATCGAGACTCCGCGGGTGGTCGTCGCCTGCGGCGCGACCGAGACCCCGCTCCTGCTGCGGCGCAGCGGCCTCGGCCGCCATCCCAGGATCGGCCGCAACCTCGCCGTGCATCCGGGCATCGGCGTCGCCGGACGCTTCCCGGAGCCGGTCACCGCGTGGCACGGCGTCCTCCAGAGCGTCGGCATCGACGAGTACCACGAGTCCGACGGGATCCTCGTCGAGGCGACGTCGACACCGCCGGGGCTCGGGTCGATGATGATGCCCGGCTACGGCCGTGACCTCGTGGCCCTGCTCGAGTCCGCCGATCGCTACGCAACGCTCGGCGCCATGATCGCCGACCGCCCACGTGGCCGCGTACTCGGGCGCCGCCGTGCATACCTCACCTACAACCTCGCCAAGGACGACGCCGCGCGCCTGGTGAAGGCGGTCTCGATCATGGGGCGCGTGATGTTCGCCGCCGGTGCAGAGGAGGTGCTGACCGGGTTCCCCAGGGACCCCGTCGCACACGACGTCGACGAGCTCGACGCGGCGTGCTCGCGGGTCGACCGCCATGGGCTTCACGTCGCGGCGTTCCACCCGACAGGGACGGCCGCTGCCGGCTCCGACCCCGAGCGCCACCCCGTGGATCGCGACGGGCGTCTCCGTGGCATCGACGGGTTGTGGGTGGCGGACGCCTCGGTCCTCCCCACCTGCCCGGAAGTGAACCCCCAGGTCACGATCATGGCCATCGCGCTGGCGATCGCGTCCGGAATCGCAAAGGACCACACATGAGCTTCCTCCTCGACCCAGGCCTGCTGGTCGCCACCGGTGTCGGCATCGGAGCACTTGCACCGGACGAGACCAGCGCGAGCGTCGCCGAAGCAGGCACGATGGCGCTGTTCTGGGGTGTGAGCACGTCGCTGTGGCAGGACCGCCGGTGGATCGCGTGGGCGCCACCCCTGCTCGGGTCGGAGTCGGGCCGCGACTTCATGCTCAACTCGGGCAAGCTGAACCTCGGCGTCCCCCTGCATTTCGACGCCGCCAAGCGCGGGAGACGCCGCGAGGTGGTGGCCGCGGTCGTCTTCGCCACCTACCCGGTCTGGCTGCACCTGGGCCGCCGGCTCGGGCGCGCCTTGCGGGCACGCGTGCAGCGCGAGCCCGCATCCGGATCGCCTGCCCTGGGCACCACCGAGCACGGGCGGCAAGAATCGGTGTTGTGACCGACACCACCACCTCCGCGTCCACCGCCCGCGACGTCGACACCGGCTTCACCGCGGCCGGAATCTCCCGCGTCGTCGACGTCCTCGAAGCCGGGATCCCGGACCTGCACGACGGGTTCCAGATCTACGTCTCGCGCCACGGTGTGCCCGTCATCGACGCCGCGGGCGGCCATGCGCGGCCGGACACGCCGATGACCACGGACACGCTCACGCTGTGGTTCTCGTCGACGAAGCCGTTGACGGCGGTCGCGATAGGGATCCTGTGGGAGCGCGGTGCCATCGCCCTCGACGACCTCGTGCGGACCTACATACCGGAGTTCGGGGCGGGCAAGGAGGCCGCCACGATCCGCCACGTCCTCACCCACCGCGGCGGTTTCCCCTTCGCCGACTTCGGCCAGACGGGGTCGTGGGACGAGCTCGTCGAACGTGTGATGGCTGCACCGGCGAACACGCCGCCGGGATCGGCTGCGATGTACCACGCCACCGCCGGTTGGGTCGTCCTCGGCGAGCTCGTGCGCCGCGTCGACGGGCGCCGAATCGACCAGTTCGTGCGCGAGGAGATCTGCGAACCGCTCGGCATGGCCGACACCTGGCTCGGCATCCCTGCCGGCAGGCTCGACGAGCTGCGCCCCAAATGCGCCGAGATCGCGTGCAAGGTCCCAGCCGACGATCCCGCGAGGATGATCTTCGACCTCCCGCACCTCAACACCGACGCCGGTCTCACGTGGCTGTCCCCGGGTGGCTGCGGACGCGGCCCGGCCCACGACCTCGGGAAGTTCTACGAGATGATCCTCGGACGCGGTGAGCGCCACGGCGTGCGCATCGCGTCTCCGCAGACGATCGAGGCGCTCACGGCCGTCTCGCGCATCGGGATCCCCGACATGCTGATAACCATGACCGGCGAGGACCCGAAATGGGGCGTCGACATCCCGTGGAGCCTCGGTTTCGCCCCGGCGAGCCAGGAGTTCGGTCCGCACGCCTCGCACCGTGCAGTCGGCCACGCCGGGCACGCGTCGTCGATCGGGTACTGCGATCCCGAGCACGGCCTCGCCGTCGTGGTGGTCACCAACGGCCTCGCAGGGTTCGAGCGCGCGTCGCAACGGATGGTGGCTCTCAACACCGCCATCTACTCCGCCTGCGGTCTCGCGGACGAGGCGCCGACGGTGGTCGACCCGCTCGGCGGCTGAACAGGAGGCGGTGTGAAGGCACTCCGGCAGGTCGGCTGGCAGCAGGAACCCGAACTGTGCGATGTCGACGAACCCGACCCTGGCCCTGGCGAGGTCGTGGTCCGTGTCGGTGGCGCCGGAGCGTGCCACTCCGACCTGCACCTGCTGCACGACTTTCCGCCCGGGCTGCTCCCTTACGAGGTGCCGTTCACGCTCGGCCACGAGAACGCCGGATGGGTACATGCTGTCGGAGCCGGGGTCGACCACCTCGAGACCGGCCAGCCCGTGGCGGCCTACGGCGCCTGGGGCTGCGGTTACTGCCGATCGTCCCGCCGCGGCTTGGAGAACTACTGCGAGCGTGCAGCTCAGATCTCCGGTCACGGTGGCGGCCTCGGCCGCGATGGCGGCATGGCGCCGTACATGCTCGTCCCGTCGGCACGCTATCTCGTGACGCTCGACGGGCTCGACCCGGTCGACGCGGCACCTCTGACCGATGCCGGCCTCACGCCGTACCACGCGATCATGCGTTCGCAGGGCCTGCTGGTAGGTGGTTCGGCAGCGGTCGTGATCGGCGCAGGTGGCCTCGGCCACCTCGCGATCCAGATACTGCGGGCGGTCTGCCCGGCGACGGTGATCGCCGTCGACGAGCGTGACGCTGCACTCGCCGCGGCCGACGCGGCCGGAGCCCACCACGTGGTGCGCGCCGGCGGCGACGCAGCGGCTCAGATCCACGAGCTCACCAAGGGCCGCAACGCCGACGTGGTCCTCGACCTCGTCGGGGTCGAACCGACCCTGGCGCTCGCGGCGTCGGTGTCGCGCCCAATGGGCCACGTCACCCTCGTCGGCATCGGCCTCGGCTCGTATCCGTTCAGCTTCTTCAGCGCACCGTACGAGGTCTCGTTCGCGACCACCTACTGGGGCAGCCATCCCGAGCTGGTCGAGGTCATCGCGCTGGCCGAGGCAGGCCTGATCGAGCCGCGTGTGCAGCGCTTCGCGCTCGCGGATGCGGCCGACGTCTACCGGCGCCTCGCCGCGGGCGAGATCGACGGTCGCGCGGTCGTGCAGCCCGACTGACGCCCTCCGCGCCCAACCAGTGGCGCGGAGGCCTACCACTAGGATCCTGGCCCATGCTTGCTCCTGGAACAGTGATCGGCGGCCGCTACCGCCTCGTCGAGTCGATCGCGAGCGGAGGCATGGCGGACGTCTACGAGGCCCAGGACGAGCGCCTCGGACGTGCGGTGGCCATCAAGGTCCTGCGCGCGAGCGATCCCGGGTTGTCGCGCCGCTTCGCCGACGAGGTGCGCACCCTGGCGCGCCTCAACGATCCCGGTGTCGTCGCGCTCTACGACGCCGACGAGTACGAAGGCCACGCCTTCTTCGTGATGGAGCTCGTCCGCGGTCGCTCCCTCGCCGACCTGCTCGCGGAGGGCCCGCTCGAGCCGCGCCGGGCAGCGACGATCGCGGCGAGCATCACCAAGGGACTGGCTCAGGCCCACGGTGCCGGGATCATCCACCGGGACGTGAAGCCGGCCAACATCATGGTCACAGGCGACGGGTCGGCGAAGCTCGCGGACTTCGGCATCGCGCGCATGACCGGCAGCCAGAGCGATCTGACCCAGGCCGGCACCGTGATCGGCACAGCGGCATACCTGTCGCCCGAACAGGCCGAGGGCAAGGAGATCAGCCCCGCCACCGACATCTACTCCCTCGGTCTCGTGCTCATCGAGGCCTTGACCGCGAAGCGGGTGTTCGAGGGCACCGCGACCGAAGCGGTCGTCGCGCGGCTCACACGCGACCCCGAGATACCGCAGGGCCTGCCAGGCAACTGGGGAGAGATCCTCGCCGCGATGACATCGCGCGACCCGCTCTCGCGTCCTTTCGCCGAGACGCTCTCGCCGATGTTCGCCGCGCTCGCGGCCGATGAGACGGTGGCGATGGCACCCGATGCAGGGGCCACGGAGGCACTCGGCGTCGCTGCAGGCGTGGCAGCAGGCGGTGCGGGAGCGGCCGCGACCGAGGTCCTCGGTGCCGGAAGCACAGGGGCGGAGGTCGCACCGCCGGCACCCGACCACGACACCGACCGCCGGCGGCGCAACATCGCGATCGCGATCGCAGTGCTCGTTGGAGTCCTGCTCGTGGGCGGGATCGCGTACGCGATAACCAGCGGATCGTCGACGACGACCACCACGACCACGACCGAGGCGACGACCACGGTGGCACCTGAGACCACGACGACCGTTCACGAGACGACCACGACCGAGCGGCCGACGACGACGAAGTCGACCACGACCACCACGAAGCCGGCGACGACCACATCACGCACCACGACGACGACCAAGTCGACGACGACCACGTCGACGACGAAGTCGCCGCCCACCACGAACTGACAGCCGTGCGCGTCGGGGTCGCGCTCGCTCAGTACGACGTCGACTTCGCGCACGGCCACGTGGACGCCACCGCCGCGATCGACTACGCGCTGGCTGCCGAAGAGGCGGGGCTCGACTCGGTCTGGCTGTCGGATCACGCGTTCGCGGTCGCGACGGGCGCGTGCGCGGCCGGCGCCGTCGATGCCGCGCCCCTCGCCGCCGCGGTCGCGGCGCGCACCACTCGCATCGAGGTCGGGACGCTGGTGCTCTCGTGCGCGATCCGCTCGCCGGAGGAGACCGCCGCGATCGCGGCGGCCATCCGTTCCGTTGCAGGCCCACGAGCGACGTGCGGCATCGGTGCCGGCTGGAATCCCGTGACCCATGCCGCGCTGGGGATCCACCTCGGCGACTACACGGACAGGGCGGGACGCCTCGGCACGACCGCGGCGCTGGTACGCGGCCTCGAGCCGAGGACGCGGCTGCTCGTCGGCGGATGGGGGGAGCCGGTGCTGGCGGTCGCGGCCCGTCTCGCCGATACGTGGAACCTCGCTTGGGACGTCCCGCCCGAGGCGTTCCGGGCGGTGTCCGCGAGGCTCGACGCCGTGTGCGAGGCGTCCGGCCGCGATCCGCGCGATGTGCGGCGCAGCACCGGCGTCACCGTCCTCGTCGGCGAGACCCGTGCAGCCTGCGAGGCGTCTGTCGCTGCAGTGGCTGGCCGTGCCTCTTTCCTGTCCGGCCTGCGCCTCGCCGACGTGGAGTCCCGCATCGTGACCGGGACGCCCGAGCGCTGCGCCGAGGCCATCGCTGCTTTCGGCGCCGACGAGGTGGTGGTGACTCCGTTCGTGCGCGACGATGCCGACCTGCTCGCCGCGATCTCGAGCGATCTTGCTCCCCTGTTGCGCTGACTGCCTCGCCGGGATCGGGTCACTCACCCGGAAGCGGCGCCAGCGGACGGTCGTGTGCCGCGGCGGCGACGATCTCGGCAGGCAGCGGCCACGGGTTCGGGAGGGCGCCGCGCAGCTCCGTGGACTGCTGGCACATGACCGGAGCCGGAGTGCCCGCGGGCCCGCACGGCACGTGCCGCCGCCCCAACAGGTGACCGAACTCGTGGTTCACGAGCATCTCGCGATACGACGCCAGGTCAGCGGTCCATTCAGGTGTCGCGGTGCGCCATCTGTCGGCGTTGATGACGACCAGCGGGCCGTTCTGGCACGAGTAGCGCGAGTAGACGTCCATCGGCCGGCACATCTGCTGGGCGTCGTCGGGTTCGGCGAGGACGACGGTGAACTCGGCGGCGCGGTCCTCACGTATGTCGAAGCCGCCCTGGCGCCAGCCGCGGGTGTCCGCGAGCGTCGCTCGCACCACGGTCTCGAAGTCGGCGGTGGCCGGGTCGGCGGTACGCCGTTCGATCCGGTACGGCACCGGGACGGACGCCGCTGCACCGGCCGGCGGTGATGGCGCCGCGGTGGCGGGCGCCTGCGACGTGGTGGCCGCGCTCGTCGCCGGCAGGGTCTGCGGCGTGCCGGTGGACCGAGTCGTGGTTAGGCTCGCGGCACACGAAGACCAGGCTGCAGCGAGGACCACGAGCGCCAGGACCGCGACGACGCGGATGACCCTGGTGTTGGGGGAAGGGGCACCCGAATGGCCGAGTGGACGACGACGATCCTGCAGGAGAACCTCGTGTTCCCCGAAGGCCCGCGGTGGCGCGAGGACCGGCTCTGGTTCTCCGATCAACACGACCTCACCGTGTCCACATTGGATCTCGACGGGAACCTCAAGGTCGTCGCCGAGATCCCCCAGTGCCCATCGGGCATCGGATGGCTGCCCGACGGCACGCTCCTCGTGGTCTCGATGGAAGACCACCGGATCATGCGCGTCGACACCGACGGCATCCACGAGTACGCCGATTGCAGCAGGCACATGACCGGCACCGCCAACGACATGGTCGTCGACGCCCACGGCCGTGCGTACGTCGGCAACTTCGGCTTCGACCTCTTCGGCGGTGGGCAGCCCTGCACGACCGGCCTCGTCATGGTCTCGCCCAAGGGCGACGTGAGGGTCGTTGCTGCCGATCTGCACTTCCCGAACGGCACCGTGATCACGCCCGACGGTGCCACGCTCGTCGTCGCCGAGACGATGGCACGTCGCTTGACCGCGTTCCGGGTCGCCAACGACGGATCGCTCGGCGGCCGCCGGGTGTGGGCTGAGCTCGACGTGCTGCCCGACGGCATCTGTCTCGACGGCGAGGGTTGCATCTGGGTCTCCGACCCCGGTGGCGGTGATGTCGTACGTGTCGCCGAAGGTGGCGAGGTTCTCGACCGCGTCCACGTCAACCCGCCGAACAAGGCCATCGCATGTGCTCTCGGGGGCGCCGATGGGCGCACCCTCTACGTGTGCACGTCGGCCACGGTGCTGCCCAAGGACGCGATCAAGGCGCGCAGCGGCCGCATCGAGGCCGCCGTCGTCGACGTGGCCGGATAACGGGCGCCTCCTGTTGGATAACAGATCGGCCGGCTGCGACGTTGGATGACGAACAGCGCGCTTTTGCGCGCTCTCGTCATCCAACCCCGGCCAGATGGCCGGATCGTCATCCAACGCCTAGAGGCGCTCGATCACGGTCGCGTTCGCCTGGCCGCCACCCTCGCACATCACCTGGAAGCCGAACCTCCCACCGGTGTCCTCGAGGTAGTGCAGCATCGTGGTCATCAACTTGACGCCCGAGGCGCCGAGCGGATGGCCGAGCGCGATCGCGCCGCCGCGGGGGTTGAGACGCTCGGGCTCGGGCGCGAACTCCCGAGCCCACGCGAGCGCGACCGATGCGAACGCCTCGTTGACCTCGATCGCGTCGAAGTCACCGACCTTCATGTGCGAGCGTGCGAGGAGCTTGCGCGTGCACGGGTTCGGTGCGGTCAGCATCCACACGGCATCCTCGGCGGCGACCGCGAAGTGGCTGAACCGCGCGCGCACGGGCAGGCCGAGCTCCGCGGCGGTCTCTCGTGACGCGATCAGCATCGCCGCCGCGCCGTCGCTCATCTGCGACGAGTTGCCGGCGGTGATGTCGGGTGCGAGCTCGGGGTCCCAGTCCACGGCCGACGGCAGCGACGCGAGCCGCTCAGCGGAGGTGTCGGTACGCGGGCCCTCGTCACGGGCGACCCACTCCCCCGTCGGCTTCTGCTCGTCGTCGCGCAGTTCGATCGGCACGATCTCACGCTCGAACGCGCCGGCGTCGGATGCGGCGACCGCACGCTCGTGCGAGGCGAGCGCGAACGCGTCCATCTCCTCGCGGGTGATGTCCCAGCGGCGTGCGATCTCCTGCGCGACCTCGAACTGCACCTTGAGCCGGCCGTCGATGGCGTCGAGGAAGCCGGGCCCGAACGGGCTCTCGCCGCCCCAGGCGTTCATCGACATCGGCACGCGCGTCATCGACTCGACACCGCACGCGATCACGAGGTCGTATGAACCGCACATGACGCCTTGGGCCGCGAAGTGCATGGCCTGCTGCGACGAGCCGCACTGGCGGTCGACCGTCGTCGCCGGCACGGTCCACGGCAACCCGCCCGACACCCAGCCGTTGCGTGTGACGTTGCATCCCTGCTCGGCGCACTGGGTCACGTTCCCGCCGATCACGTCGTCGACGCGCTCGGGGTCGACGCCGCTGCGGTCGACGAGGCGCTCGAGCACGTACCCGAGCAGATCGGCGGGGTGCCAGCCGCGTAGCATCCCGTTGCGCTTGCCGACGGGGGTCCTGACAGCCTCGCAGATGACGGCGTCGCGCAGTTCCATGTCGGTTACCCCCGGCCGTTGTCTCGTCTTCGACAGGTCGTGCAAAGAATTGTACGAGGGGAGGGTGTTGCGATGAGATTCAGGGCGGCAGCCGTCCAGACGACCGCGACGGCCGACCGCGACCGCAACGTCGAGGTCGCCACGGCCCTCGTCGGTGCTGCAGTCGGCGACGGCGCCGAGCTCGTCGTCCTACCCGAGCTCTGGAACGTGTTCGGGTCTCCCGATGTCCTGCGCCAGGGTGCCGAAACCCTCGACGGGCCCACCTCCGGATGGGCGGCCGACACCGCGCTTCACCACGGGATCTGGCTGCTGGCGGGCTCCATCGCTGAATCGGTGCCGGGTTCGCCGCTGCTGCACAACACGTCGTGCCTCTACGGCCCCGACGGCGCACGCCTGGCGTCCTACCGCAAGATCCACCTCTTCGACAACGACGTACCCGGCGCCGCGTACGAGGAGTCGGCGACGATGGCACCCGGCGCTGAGATCGTGACCGCACCCGCATGCGGCGCCACGGTCGGGCTCGCCATCTGCTACGACCTCCGCTTCCCCGAGCTGTTCCGCATCCTCGCGTTGAAGGGCGCCACGGTGGTCACGCTGCCGTCGTGGTTCACGGCGGTCACCGGCAGAGCGCACTGGGAGCCCCTCGTCCGCGCACGCGCCATCGAGAACGCGTCCTTCCTCGTCGCCGCCGACCAGGTCGGGACGCTGGCTGCCGGGACCGACGGCGCCGTGCAGGCCTACGGCCACTCGATGATCGTGGACCCTTGGGGCACAGTCGTGGCCGTCGCCGCCGACGGCGAGGGCTATGTGTGCGCCGACCTCGACCTCGACTCCGTGGACGAGGCCCGCAGGCGCATGCCGGTGCTCGCGAACCGCCGTCCCGCGGTCTACGACTGGCCGGATGCGAGCGCCTGAGGCTGCTAGGCCGCGGTCTCGGTCAGCTCCGCTTCCTCGTCGGGAGCGAGGAAGCGGTACGCGAGCCCTGCGATCGCCCCACCCACGATCGGTGCGAGCCAGAAGAGCCAGAGCTGGGTGAGCGCCCAGCCTCCCACGAAGACGGCGGGCCCCGTAGAGCGGGCGGGGTTCACCGACGTGTTCGTGACCGGGATGCTGATCAGGTGCACGAGCGTGAGGGCGAACCCGATGGCGAGCGCCGCGAGGCCCCGCGGTGCGTTCTTGTGCGTGGCGCCCATGATCACGACGACGAAGATGATCGTGCACACGATCTCGATCGCGAACGCCGAGCCGAGGTTGTACAGGCCCGGCGAGTGAGCCCCGTAGCCGTTCGCGGCCAGGCCCTTCTCGGCAGCGTCGTAGCCCCCTGGTGCGCCGTTGGCGATCGCGAGCAGCACCCCGGCCGCCGCGATCGCGGCGACCACCTGCACGACGATGTAGGGAAGCACGTCGCGGCCGGGGAAGCGCTTGCCGAGCCAGACCCCGACGGTGACCGCGGGGTTGAAGTGCGCACCCGAGATGTGCGCGAGGGCGTAGGCCATCGTGAGCACCGTGAGGCCGAACGCGAGCGCGACGCCGAGGAAGCCGATGCCGAGCTGCGTGCCACGGCCCGGCTCCTTGTCGACGAGGAACATCGCGGCGAGCACGGCGCTCCCGCATCCACCGAACACGAGGGTGAAGGTCCCGATGAACTCGGCGCCGAGGCGCCTCCCGAGCGACATCTCCATTGCGTCCCGCCCTCCGGCTCGTGCTCTTGGAGGGTCAACCTAACGCGACGGCTGTCCGATTCGGGCGATACCGCGCCTCACCTCGTGGCCGCGTGGGCACCTGTGACCGCTTGGACGGCCTCCATGATCTCGACGGGGATCGGGAAGATGATCGTCGAGTTGTTCTCCGACGAGATCTCCACCATCGTCTGGAGCTGGCGGAGCTGGAGCGCTCCGGGGCTCGCGGCGATGACCGTCGCCGCCTGCGCGAGCTTCTCCGACGCCTGCAGCTCACCTTCGGCGGCGACGATCTTGGCCCGCCGCTCCCGCTCGGCCTCTGCCTGGCGCGCCATCGCGCGCTGCATCTGCTCCGGCAGGACCAGGTCGCGGACCTCGACACGGTGCACCTTGATGCCCCACTGCTCGGTCTGGTCGTCGAGTGCCTTGGCGAGCTCGAGGTTGATCGTGTCGCGCTCGGACAGCATCTGGTCGAGCTCGTGGCGACCGACGATCGAACGCAGCGAGGTCTGGGCGACGAGCTGCGCCGACGAGAACCAGTCGTTGATGCGCACGATCGACGCCGCTGCGTCGACGACCTGGACGTACGCGACCGCGTCGACTGACACGGTCACGTTGTCGCGTGTGATCACCTGCTGCGGTTGCACGGCGACGGCCATGATCTGCAGGTTCGTCTTGATCATCTTCTCGAGGCCGGGGATGAGGAAGAAGATCCCCGGCCCACGCGCACCGACGCAGCGTCCCAGCCGGAAGATCACACCGCGTTCGTACTCCGCGACGATCTTCACGGACTTGCTCAGCAGGATGATCACGAAAACCGCGACCACGATGACCACGCCGATGACGGCGGCGCCGGAACCTTTCACGTCAGCTCCTCCTGTGACTGCGGTTGCGGACCGACTGCGAGGCGCATCCCATGGACGTAACGCACGACGACGTGGGCGCCGCGCTCGAGGCCCGCTGGACCGTCGGCGTTCCAGAAGGAGCCGTCGAGGCGGACGCTGCCGGACGTGCCCGACCACTCCTCGACCTCGGCGGTGCGACCCACCATCGCCTCCATGCCCACATCGGGCGGCATGTCCATCAACCGTCGTGTCGCCCGCAGGAGCGCGGGGTAGATGACGGGCACCGCGATGGAACCCACGACCGCGGCGATGACCGCCGGCGCGTCGGCCGCCAGCAGGGCGAAGAGCACCGAGCCAGTGGCGAACAGCGTCGCCGCCACAGCCTGGATCACGACGTTGTCGCGGCGTCGTGCGAGACCCACCACCCAGAGGGCGATACCGCAGGCGGCGACGAGCAGCGGCCACCACGCGAGGTGCTGGCGTACGATCCCGGCACCGCCGATCGCGGCGAGCACGAGCGCGATCGTGCCGCTGATGCCGTAGGTCGGCAGCGCGATCTCGACGAGCAGCGCGATCGTGGCGAGCACGAGGGCGACGTAGGTCGCGGCCGCCTGGTCGATGACGAAGTCCACGACGCGAAGCTAGTGCTGCACCGCGTGGCGGCGTGACACGCCCGCCCCGCCGCTCAGACGCCCTTGCGCCTCAGTTTGTGGCGCTGCTGGGCGTGCAGGACGGCCTTGCGCAGCCTCACCGTCGTGGGTGTCACCTCGACGCACTCGTCGGCGGCGATGAACTCGAGCGCCGCATCGAGTGAGAGCTGGCGCGGCGGGATCAGGGCGACGGTGTGGTCGCTGCCGGCCGCCCGCATGTTCGTGAGCTTCTTCTCCTTGGTCGGGTTCACGTCCATGTCGTCGGGACGCGAGTTCTCGCCCACGATCATGCCCTCGTACACCTCGGTGCCCGGCGTCACGAACATCGTTCCGCGCTCTTGGAGGTTGACGAGCGCGTAGGTGGTGACGCTGCCGGAGCGGTCGGCGACGAGGCTCCCGGTTGGGCGGCTGCGCAGGTCACCATGCCAGGGCTCGTAGCGCTCGAACACGTGGTGGAGCTGGCCGGTACCTCGGGTCTCGGTCAGGAACTCGGTCCGGAACCCGATGAGGCCGCGTGCGGGGATCAGGTACTCGGTGCGCACCCATCCGGTGCCGTGGTTGACCATGTTCTCGAGACGGCCCTTGCGCAGCGCGAGCATCTGGGTCACGACTCCGAGGTACTCCTCGGGGACGTCGATCGCGAGCCGTTCGACCGGCTCACACGTCTTGCCGTCGATCTCGCGGGTGACGACCTCGGGTTTGCCGACGGTCAGCTCGAAGCCTTCGCGCCGCATGGTCTCGACGAGCACGGCGAGCGCGAGCTCCCCGCGGCCCTGGACCTCCCACGTGTCGGGCCGTTCGGTCCTGCCGACGCGGATCGACACGTTGCCGACGAGCTCGACGTCGAGGCGGTCCTTGACCAGACGTGCCGTCACCTTGTCGCCGTCACGTCCGGACATCGGCGACGTGTTGACGCCGATGGTCATCGCGAGCGACGGCTCGTCGACGCGGATGACGGGCAGCGGCCGCGGGTCGTCGGGATCGGCGAGGGTGTCACCGATCGAGATCCCGGGTATGCCCGCCACTGCGATGATCTCCCCGGGACCTGCTTCGTCGGCGGCGACGCGCTCCAACGCCTCGGTCACGAAGAGCTGGGCGACACGCACGGCCTCGATGCTGCCGTCGGCGCGGCACCAGGCGACGTTGCCGGGCTTTATCGTGCCCTGGCGCACGCGGCAGAGCGCCACGCGGCCCACGTACTGATCCGCGTCGAGGTTCGTGACGTGCGCCTGCAGGGGCGCGTCCGGGTCGAACTCGGGGGCCGGGATCGCGTCGACGAGCACATCGAAGAGCGGCCGCAGGTCCTCGCCCTCCACTCCGGGATCGAGCGTCGCGCGGCCCGCCTTGGCGTTGGCGTACACGATCGGGAAATCGATCTGGGACTCGTCGGCGTCGAGATCGAGGAAGAGCTCGTAGCACTCGTCGACGACCTCCGGGATGCGGGCGTCGGGGCGGTCGATCTTGTTGATGACGAGGATGACCGGCAGGCGCGCCTCGAGCGCCTTGCGCAGCACGAAACGCGTCTGCGGCAGCGGGCCCTCGCTGGCATCGACGAGGAGGAGGACTCCGTCGACCATCGAGAGGCCACGCTCCACCTCGCCGCCGAAGTCCGCGTGGCCGGGTGTGTCCACGATGTTGACCTTGACGTCCTCGTAGCGGACAGCGGTGTTCTTGGCGAGGATCGTGATGCCCTTTTCGCGTTCGAGGTCCATGGAGTCCATGACGCGGCGACGCACGTCCTGGTTGTCCCTGAAGGCACCGGACTGCCAGAGCATCGCGTCGACGAGGGTGGTCTTGCCGTGGTCGACGTGAGCGACGATGGCGACGTTGCGGATGTCGGTTCGGAGCGCCACGGCGCACAACTGTAGCTGCGGCCGGAATCGGTCCAACCGGCGCAAACAGCTCGCCTCTGTTAGAGTTCCGCCGTCCTGCCCGGCGGCGGCGTTGTGCCTGGCGGGAAGTTGGTGCAAGAGGTGGGACATGGGCTGGGTTGCTGGGACCTTCACGAAATGGCGTTCGCGGCGCACGCTCGCCGCGCTCGCTGTCGTCGCGGTTGCGGCGGCACTGGTCGTGATCCCCACGCAGACGGCTTCGGCTGCGAACCCGATCGCGAACGAGAACTCACGCCCTGGCACGCCCGGGTGGCAGATCACGAAGGTCGCGTCGTCGTTCCAGATCTCCGGGTACGTGACCCAGCCGGCAGTCGACCCCGGAGACCCCGTGCCGGTCCACGTCAACCTCAAGGCGCCCGAGGCCAACCACGACTACACCGTCGAGGTGTACCGGATGGGCTACTACGGCGGTGTCGGCGCGCGGCGCTGGTTCGGGCCCAAGACCTTGAGCTTCGGCAACCCGCTCGCCGATCCCACGCAGGTGGACGTCGCCACGGGGCGGATCGAGGCCGACTGGCCCACCGCGTTCACGGTCGACACGACCGGATACGTCACCGGCACCTACCTCGTGCGCCTCACCAGCGTCAACGGCTGGCAGGCCTACGTGCCGTTCACCGTGCGGTCGGCGACACCGACGACGTACCAGTTCCTCAACGCGCACCTGACGTGGCAGGCGTACAACGACGCCGGTGGCAACTCGCTATACGTGCGCAACGCCGACTTCCCGAACCTGCGCAAGAACTGCTTCCTGTTCTGGTGCCTGTACCAGTGGAACGACCCCGTCACCTGGAAGCTGGAGCAGTCGGCCACGCTGCCGCGCACGAAACCGACGGCTTACCAGGTGACGTTCCGGCGGCCGTACACGCCGGGCTTGCGCTACAGCGCCGGCAGCGGTGAGTACCTGGCGCACGAGTACCCGCTCGCGCAGTGGATCGAATCCCAGGGCCTCGACGTCGGGTACGCGGCCGACTACGACCTCGACACCAACACGGTGCCGGTGGGCGTGAAGGCCCTGATCCTGCCCGGGCACTCCGAGTACTGGACCGGCCGCATGCGCGACAACCTCGAGGAGGCCGAGAACCGTGGCGTCGGCCTCGCCAGCTTCGGGGCCAACCAGGCCTACTGGCGCTGCCGCATCGAGGGCGCGTCTCCGACCGACGCAGGAACCTACAACTGCTACAAGTCGAGCAACGGCGAGCCCAACCCCGATGATCCGCTGGCGGCCGATCCCCAGCTCGCGTCGGCGCAGTTCCGCAGCGCGTTCGTGAACCGGCCGGAGCAGACGGTGCTCGGGAGCATGTTCCGGAGCTGGATCAACGCCGGGGTACCAGCCGGCGGACCGACCACCACCGGCCTCGGATGGGTCCCGATGACGGCGTCGGACACGTCACACCCGACGATGGCCGGCACCGGCATCGCGCCCGGACAGTCCTTCAACGCGCTGACCGGCGGCGAGTTCGACACCGTCCAGGACCGCTACCCCCAGATCCCGGGCACGCGGAAGCTGATGGCGACGACGATCCAACCTGCCGCCTGGCAGGGCAGCGGCGGCTGGCTGCAGCTGCTCCTGTGCAGCTGGAACTGGCCGGGCGCGTGCTGGACGGCGGAACAGGATTCGGTGGTGGCCGAGCGTGTCGGCACCAGCGGCACGGCACGGATCTTCAACGCTGGCACCTACAACTGGATCTGGGGCCTGACCAACTTCAGCCTCGGCGGCAAGGACTTCAACTACGCCAGCCCGCAGATCCGCCAGTTGACCGCCAACCTCCTCCGCTGGGTGGCGAAGGTCTGAGACAAGGTCTCCGCTCCAGGGAACTTTCGCGCTCCCGGACGCATCTGTCGGAGCAGTACGGAAAGGACCCGACGGTGTACGACCTCTTCGACATCACTGACTGCAGCGTTGACGACGGCTTCGGATTCGGCTTCGACCCTTACGAGTCGAGCTGGAGCGATGTAGTCGGCTCGGGCATGGGTGCCGGTTTCGACTTCACCGACACCGACATCGGCGCCATCTCCGACCAGTGGTCGCAGGACTTCGCCTACGACCAGCACAGCACCCAGGCAACCTGGGCGAGCGACGGCATCGACCGCTCGATCACCGACGACCCCTCCGAGTGGGACCCCGCCTACGGCCCGCAGGTCGACAGCTACTACACCCCCTACCAGTCCTCGGTCGGCTACTCGAGCTACGACACGAGCTTCATCGAGCCCGCGAGCTGGGCCGGGTCGAGCTCGATGATCTCCGACTACAGCGACCCCGGCCTCTGATTCGAGGAACGCCCCGGCATGAACCGGATGCCGCGCGGGGTCCCGTGGCAATCACCTGCGGCGCCCGTTGCCGGGCTGGGTAGAGTCCCGGCGTGACCACACAGACCACACCCGGCCTGAGCGAGACCCCTTGGTCGCCGCGTAGCTGGCGTGACCTGCCCGCGGACCAGCAGCCGCCGTGGGACGATCCTGCCGCGCTCGACGAGGCGATGGCCGAGCTCTCACGCTGGCCACCCCTGGTGTTTGCAGGTGAGGCGCGGGACCTGACGGCGGCGCTGGGAGACGTGTGCGCGGGCCGCGGATTCCTCCTCCACGCCGGTGACTGCGCCGAGAGCTTCGACGGGGTCGGCGCCGACGCGATCCGCGACAAGCTCAAGGTCATCCTGCAGATGGCCGTCGTGCTCACGTACGGCGCCGGCGTGAAGACCGTGAAGGTGGGCCGCATCGCGGGCCAGTACGCGAAGCCGCGATCGTCGCCGGCGGAGTCCCGCGACGGCGTCGAACTGCCGAGCTTCCGTGGTCACATGGTCAACGACATCGCGTTCGAGGCCGCGGCTCGCCGCCCCGACCCCGGTCGCCTCCTCGAGTCGTACCACCACGCGGCAGCCACCCTGAACCTGTTGCGTGCGTTCACAAAAGGTGGCTTCGCCGACCTGCGGCGTATCCACGCGTGGAACCTGGAGTTCGCTGCCGCGTCGTCGGAAGGTGCCCGCTACGAGCAGGTCGCGGCTGAGATCGATCGCGCCTTGAGGTTCATGGCGGCCTGCGGCATCGACCTCGACCGTGAGAAGTCTCTGCACGAGGTCGACCTGTACACGAGCCACGAGGCGTTGATCCTCGGCTACGAGGAGAGCCTCACGCGCCGCGACAGCCTCACAGGCGACTGGTACGACTGCTCGGCGCACCTCCTCTGGATCGGTGAGCGCACGCGCCGCCTCGACGGCGCCCACGTCGAGTTCCTCTCGGGTGTGCGCAATCCGATCGGCTGCAAGCTCGGGCCGGCCGCGACCGCGGCGGAGGCCGTCGCCCTGTGCGAACGGCTCAACCCCGACCGTGAGCCGGGCCGTCTCACCCTGATCTCCCGCATGGGCGCCGGCCGCGTCCGTGACGCGCTGGCGCCGATCCTGCGCGGTGTCGCCGAGGCCGGCCACCCCGTCGTCTGGGCGTGTGACCCCATGCACGCCAACACCTTCACCCATGCCAGCGGCTACAAGACGCGGCGACTCGACGACGTGATGGCGGAGCTCCGCGGGTTCTTCGAGGTTTGCCGTGACACCGGGACGTGGCCTGGTGGCCTCCACATCGAGCTGACCGGTGACGACGTGACCGAGTGTCTCGGGGGCAGCGAGGAGGTCACCGACGCTGACCTCGAGTCCCGCTACGAGACCATGTGCGATCCGCGCCTCAACGCGCTGCAGTCCCTCGACCTCGCGTTCGAGGTCGCCGAGCTCCTCCGCTCCTGAGCCCCCGAGCCCCACCACGTGGGGACGCAGAACGCGCTCACACGACGATCCACGTCCCCACGTCCGTAGACCCCCACCACGTGGGGACGCAGAACGCGCTCACACGACGATCCACGTCCCCACGTCCGTAGACCCCCTCCACGTGGGGACGCAGAACGCGCTCACACGCCGATCCACGTCCCCACGTCCGTAGACCCCCACCACGTGGGGACGCAGAACGCGCTCACACGACGATCCACGTCCCCACGTCACTCGTCAACGAGCGGTGAACGGGGACACGTCGACGCCTGGCCACGGCTCACAGGCGCCGACCTCCGCATGTGCAGTCGCCTCGAGCCGCCACTCACGGTCGACGTTCCACCTGCCCCCGACACGCTGTTCGACGACGACGCGGGCGTCGGCACGCTCGCTGTTGGCGCAGTAGGCGCTCGTCCCGTCGGGGTTCGGGTACTGCAGCTGCACACATCGCTCGGCAGGCATCTCGACCGCGACCCGCAGGCGGCGACGGCCGCCGAGCCCAGCGCGCAATCGCCACGCGGGCATGCCGACCTGCGCGCGCGCACCGATCGCCGCGCGGAGGGGGTCCCGTGGCCGATCGCGGCCTCCGACGCGGATGCGCACGAACGGCAGCGGGGCGAGCCGGTCGAGCACCGGCATGTGCGACACAGCCGCGACGACCTCGAGCACGTCGGTGCCGCCGAGCTCGCAGTGGAGCCACGCCCAGCGCTTGGCGCTGCCGTGGCTGTAGATGTGGGCGCGGGCACCGCTCGCATTGACCTCGCGCTCGCGGCCGTCGATCTCGACACGGCCGCTGATGGTCGCCGAAGGGCGGTCGAGGATCTGCGCACCCGGCAGCACCTCGCGCTCCCACGCCCACTGCGGGAACGTGTACAGCGGTGCGGCGCTGCTCACGAGCTCGAGGTCCCATGCGAGGCGGCCGGCACGCCCTGCGATCGCGGTCTGCCCGATGTGGCAGCCGTCTACGGAGACCAGCGCCTCGGCCTGCGAGGTGCCGGCGATCAGATCAGGTCCGAAACGCTCGAGGATCGGTGCGGCGTCCCGGGCGAAACACGCCACCCACCCGTGGGCGAAGGGCGCCTCGGACTCGTCAACGGGCGCCACCGTCTCGTAGTGGAACCACCAGCCCGTCCCGTCCTCCTCGGTGCAGGTCGCGTACCAGACCTCCATGCGTCCACGCCGGCCGTTCCAGCGCGGCTGCGACGCCGATGCATCGACAGCGCCGGTGCTCGTCACCGGTTCACCTCCTGTTGCAGCTCCCCCATCAGCCCGACGGCGTCGAGGTCGTCGTGGCACATGTTCCGCAGCATGATCCGCTCGATCCCGGCGTCGGCGAGCTCACGGAGGCGGGCGGCGGCTTCGTCGATCGTGCCCACCACTCCCCTGCGCCGCTCGCGGTCGGTGAGCTGCGCCGGATCGTCCAAGCCCATGCGCTCCGCTGTTGCCGCGGCCCGCGATCGCACCTCGGCGGCATCGCGTCCCAGGATCGCTGTGGTCATCAGCGAGAGGCGGATGGAGCCCGGCGGCCGGCCGTGCTCGCGGCAGGCATCGGAGAGCGCGGCACGGCGGGTCCGGCACTCGTCGGGTGTTGCGGAGATCGTGTTGTACTCGTCGGCGAACATGGCCGCGACCGCGAGCGAGCGGCGCCCACCGAGACCGCCGACGATGA
>JAIBAC010000184.1 GCA_019695375.1 Acidimicrobiia bacterium | reverse complement strand
CACCCGCCTGCGCCGACACCGCCGACCCGAGGGCGGCCCGCGCCACCTGCGCCGAACCGGCAGCGCCCTCGAACACCGTGAGCGTCACCGTGTCGCCTGCGGCGAGCCTCGCTCCGTATGCCTCCGGCACCACGAGGCCCGCGACGAAGCGTCCGTGCGCGATCCCTTCCTGCAACAGGTCGCTGTCGTCGACGCGTGTGACCGTGAGGGAATCGTCGGCGGCGATGCGATCGGCGAGCTGAGCAGCCTGCGCCGACGTGTCGTCGACGACGACACCGACCGGGAGGCGTGCGTCCGCGGCGCCGCCGGTGAGCAGGCCGATGCCGAAGACCGCCGCGAGCGGGAGGATGATGATGAAGAACAGGGCCATGCGGTCGCGCACGAGGCCGGTGAAGTCCACGACGAGGAAGGCCCACAGGCGGCGCGCCACGCTCACCTGTGCATCCTGCGTTCGAAGAGTGCGGCGCCGATCGCAGCGGTGGCGAGTCCGAAGAGGCCCGTGTAGAGCAGCGGCCACCACACGGTCGCGAAGGTGGCGCTCCCACCCGCGATCATCAGGTCGGTGAACCCGATCAGGGCCGCTCCTGTCGGTGTCGCGGCCTGGATGTCGAGGAACACCTGCGGCGCGCCGGCCGTCATGAAGAACTGCCCTCCGAAGAGCGCGAGGGAGAGGATCACGGCCGAGCCGATCGAGCGCGCCTGCTCCTCGGTGCGCGACACCGCGGACACGAGCGCGGTGAGCCCGATCGCCGACAGCACGGTCGTGACCACCAGGGCGGCGAGTGGCAGCAGGCCCCCCCACGGCACGTCGAACACGATCGAGGTCGCGGCGATCAGCACCGCCATCTCGATCAGGCCGATCACGAAGAGCGCCGCCAGCTTGCCGCCGATGATGTCGACCGACCGCGAGGGCGAGACTGCGAGGCGCGACAGCGTGTGGGTGCGCTCCTCGCGCACGAACGTCGCCGCCCCGAAGAGCACCGTGAAGTAGAGGAACATGAGCCCCATCGCCGGTGCGAAGTAGTCGACGGCGCTGAGCTGGAACACGCTCTCGGTCTCCAGCTCCAGCGGGTCACGCGGATCCGGTGGCGGCAGCGACTCGAGCTCGGCTGCGGTCGCACCGGTCGACGCGGCCGTCGCGTAGGCGAGGCGCACCGTCGCGATTCCGCCCAGGTACCGGCGCACGACGCCCTCGGCCACCGATGCCTCGATCGTGCTCGCAGGGTCGACGAGCACGGTCAGCGTGACGGGGGTGTTCTGGCGGGACGCGACGGCGGCGCCGAAGCCGGCGGGGACGACCACCGCGGCGCCGGCACTGTGTGCCGACACCTCGTCGCGCGCTGCGTCCTCGGTGTCGACCTCCTTCAGGTCGACGATCTCGCCGAGGCCACCCTCTTGACGGAAGACGGCGGCGAGCTGCTGCGACTGCTCACTGTGGTCGAGGTCGGCGACCACGATTGCGGCGTTGATCTTCGCACCCGATCCGAACGCGAGTCCGACGACGCTCGCGACGACGAAGGGGCCGAGCAGTCCGAGCAGCAGGATCGTGCGGTCGCGCATCCGCTGGCGTAGATCGTTCGCGCAGACGGCGAGGAACGCTCTCACGTCAGTCTCTCAAGGCCCTGCCGGTCAGGTGCAGGAACACCGACTCGAGATCGGGTTCCTGCAGTTCGACGGCCGCGACTCCGAGGCCGGCGGCACTGAGGTCGCGCACGGCGTGGGCGAGCACGACGCGACCGTCGGACGCGAGCACGGTCGCCTCGGCACCGTCGACCGTCACGCCGCGCACACCGGCGACGGCGTTCAGGACATCGGTGGCGGCGCTGAGGTCGGTGCCGTGGTCGAAGCCGATCACGATGCGGTCGTCCTCACCGATGCTCCCGATCAGCTCACGGCGGGTGCCCTCGGCGATGAGACGGCCCGAGTCCATGATCCCGACGCGGTCGCAGAGCCTCTCGGCCTCCTCCATGTAGTGGGTCGTGTAGAGGACCGCCATGCCGGATGCCCCGAGGCGCTCCACATCCGTGAGGATCGCATTGCGGCTCTGGGGGTCGACGCCCACCGTCGGTTCGTCGAGGATGAGCAGCTCGGGACGGTGCATCATCCCCGCCGCGATGTTGAGGCGGCGCTGCATGCCGCCCGAGTACTCCTGCACCCGGTCCCCCGCACGTTCGGCGAGGCCGACGAGATCGAGGACCTCGGCGACGCGTGCGTTCAGCTCGGAGCCACCGAGGCCGTACATGCGGCCCCAGAACCGCAGGTTCTCGGCAGCGGTCAGCTCGGTGTAGAGGGCGATCTCCTGGGGTACGTACCCGATGTGGGCACGCACCTTCGCCCCCGCGTCGATGTCGTCGCCGCAGATGCTCACGTCGCCACCGTCACGGGCGAGGAGACCGACGACGAGGGAGATGGTCGTGGTCTTGCCCGCCCCGTTGGGGCCCAGCAATCCGTACACCTCGCCGCTGTCGATGTGGAACGACACGTCGTCGACGGCGACGAGGTCACCGAATGCCTTGCGCAGGCCGCGGGCCACACACCGGGCACTGTCCATGGGTCCGCAGCCTAGCGATGGCCGCTCAGGTCCTCGCCTCCGGCACGGCGATAAGGGCGGGCACCACGAAGCGACGCACGTAGGTGCGCAGCTCTTCGGCGGAGGTGGCGATCCGCCCCGGGAAGGCCAGGAGCGAACCGATCATCCGGTTGACCCACTCGGCGACGTCCTCGTCGGAGAGACCGGCGACGAGCTCACCCCTGGCACGCGCGGCGTCGACGAACGGTTCGAGCAGGGTCGCCGTCACGCGTTGCAATGCGTCCCAGGCCCCTGGGATCGCGACCGTCGCCGTCACCGATTCGCCGGTGAAGAGCATCGCGAGGTTGGGGTCGTCGCGGATCCCCTCGATCGCGAGCGCGATGCCCTCCACGATCTGGGACTCGAAATCGGGCAGCACTTCGATCGCGGCGCGGATCAGCTCGAACCCCTCACTCGCCTCGCTCAGCAGGACCTCGAGCACGATCTCGTCACGGCCGCCAGGGATCGTGCGGTAGAGGGTGGCGCGCGAAACCCCCGACTCGGCGGCGATGTCGTCGACGGTCGTCTTGGACACCCCGTACTGGCGGAAGCAGCGCGCGGCGGCGCTCATGACGGCGACACGCCGTCGGGGGTCCGGCGGCGCCGATCCGTCCGCGCGGACCGCACCGGGTGCGTTCACGCCTCGGTCCCCGATGCTGCGACGGCGTCGAGGAGCTCGTACTCGACGCTCGTGTCCGCCCAATCCTCGAACTGGATCACACCCATCTCCTCGTACTTGCGCCGCAGCCACCCCTTCTCGCCCTCGGCGACGCCGGCGTCGAGGAGCCCGAGCTTCTTGACGTTCGGCACGATCTTGGAGAACAGGATCGGGGTGTGGCTGCGCGGCAGGTTACCGACCCACCAGCGCACCATCGCGTCGGGATCGACGTCGAGGGTCTCCCACAGAGCGACGGGGACGAGGCGGTCACGCATGCGCAGTCCCGCCTCGAACGCGAACTCCTGGCGCTCGCGGATCTCCGCCGACGTCATCGAGTCGTAGACCTCGCGCAGCGACAGGACCCCGAACGCGACGTGGCGTGCCTCGTCGCTCATCACGAGGCGCAGGAGCCGCTTGAGGAGCGGCTCGTCGACGGCATGGCTCATGAGGCTGAACGCCGCGAGGGCGAGGCCCTCGACCATGATCTGCATGCCCAGATAGGTCATGTCCCAGCGCTCGTCGCGGATGATGTCCACGAGCAACGCCATGAGCTGCGCGTTGATCGGGTACTCGCCCTCGAGCTTCTCACGCAGATACCGCGCGAACACCTCGACGTGGCGCGCCTCGTCCATCACCTGGGTCGACGCGTAGTACTTGGCGTCCACCCACGGGACCTGTTCGACGATCTTGGCGGTGCAGACCAGGGCTCCTTGCTCGCCGTGGAGGAACTGCGACAACGAGTAGGCCTGCAGCTCGAACCCGAGGCGTGCGAACTCGCGGTCACCCCAGTTGCGCACGGGACACGTCGGGTCCCCCGGCGCGAGGCGGCGTGTCTCCACGATCTCGGGCATGACCTGTGTCGTGAAGGCCCCCATCGCCTCCTGGTCGACGGGTGTCTCCCAGTCGAGATCGGTCGTGGCGTTCCACTGCGACGTCTTCGCCTTCTCGTACAGGCGGCTCAGCTGGTCGCGGCTGCGCTCGTAGTCCCACGTGAACGTGGTGGCGCCACCCTGGTCGATGCGATCGGCGATGTCGGTCGCGGCGAGGATCGCGTCGACGTCGTCGATGTTGTCACGGCCGATGATCTCGAGGTTCGAACGGTGGACGTCGCTCATCTGCTCACTCCTGTGGTCTCGACGGTCCTCGGGATCCAGCGGCGGTTGCCGGGACCGAAGAGCGACTCGAAGTTCTCCGTGTAGAAGGCTCGACGCGAGTCCTCGTCGATCCCGTGCGCGTCGAGGGACGCCTCGAACTTCCCGAGCGGGTCGCGGGTGCCTTCGGGGTGCGGGTAGTCGGTGGAGAACAGGTACAGGGACGGGTCGGACGCCTCGATCAGCGCTCCGACGTCGTCGAAGGTCCAGGGGGTGAAGCGGATCTGGCGGCGCACGTAGTCAGAAGGCGCCAGCGACAGCTCGCCGAGTTGCGGTTCGTTGCGCCTGAACTGCGCCCTGGCCGCGTCGAGGCGGTGCAGCATCCCGGGGACCCACGACGCTCCCAGCTCGATGACCCCACAGCGCAGGTCCGGATGGCGTTCGAAGACCCCGTCGAGGACGAGGCATCCGACGAAGGTCTCCGCAGCCTGGTGCATCGCGATGAAGTCCTTGGCGCGGACGTTCTCGCCGCCGCCGAGCATGTCCGGTGGCAGCGGGCGTCCGTTGTCGTGGAAGCGGGAGCTGAGCAGCTTCCCACCGCCCACGTGCAGGACCACGGGCACTCCGGCCTCGGACAGCGTCGCCCAGAAGGGGTCCATGTCCACATGGGCGGGCGAGTGTCCGCCGGCCGTGCCGTGGGGGACCCAGATCGCCGCGCAGCCGCGCTCGATCGCTTCGGCTGCCGTGGCGCGGGCGGCATCGACGTCGAGGAGCGGGACGATTCCCACCGCCAGCAGCCGCGGGTCGTCGGCGCAGAACTCGACCGTGCCGCGGTTGTGTGCCGCTGCCCCGCCGTACGCGAGGTCGACATCGCCGCTGAAGAGGAACTGCGTGGCGGCGAAGGTCGAGAACACGATCTGGGCGTCGATGCCGAGCAGGTCGAGTGCAGCGGAGCGCTCCTGGGACGACATGGCGCCGAACGCGCTCCAGCCCTTCTCCGAACCCATCACGTCGGCTTCGAGGCGCGCGGTCGCGGCGCTGTCCTCGATGCGGCGCTGCCCCGCCTCGATCGCGGCTGCCGCACCACGGCCCGCCTTGGCGAGGCCGGGCGCCTCGAGCAGCGCGCGGGTCTTCTCGTCCGCGTACTGCTCGAGCCACCCGTGGCTCTCCATGAGGTGGCTGTCGGCGTCGAAGACGGTGCGGGTTCCGAAGTACGTCATACAGACACGATACGTGAGACGGTTTCCGTGTCAAGTATCAGTGCGGGTTCCGCGGTGGCGCTGAGAGTGCGATCCAACGCAACATCAGGCTCGATGAGGGCACTCGTGTACCAGGGTCCGGGCCGCATCGAGGTCGCCACGGTCGCGGACGCGGCACCGGCGCCGGGCGAGGTCGTGGTGCAGGTCGACGCGGCCGGCGTCTGCGGCACCGATCACCACCTCGTGGCGGGTGAGCTCGGCGTCGCCGCGGGCATGATCCCCGGCCACGAGACGGCGGGCCGCATCGCGGCGCTCGGCGCCGGTGTCGACGGCTGGGCGGTGGGCGACCGCGTGGTCTGCTGCGGACAGGTGTACTGCGGTGCATGCAGCGCCTGCGCCGGTGGACACCAGAACCGCTGCGACCGCCCCGCTGTCTTCGGCGTCAACCGCCCGGGCGGCTTCGCGCAGTGCGTCGCCGTCCCCGCCGCGAGCCTCGTGGCGCTGCCAGACTCCATCGACGCCGCGATCGGCGCGATCGCCACCGACGCGATCGCCACCCCGTTCCACGCTCTCACCGCGGTGGGCCACCTCCGCGCGGGCGAGACGGTCGTGATCGTGGGTACCGGCGGGCTCGGCCTGCATGCGGTTGCGCTCGCCCGCATGATGGGTGCCGGCCGCATCGTCGCCGTCGACACGTCGGCGGAGGCC
>JAIBAC010000017.1 GCA_019695375.1 Acidimicrobiia bacterium | reverse complement strand
CTCCCCGGCCCGTTGGGACCGGGGAGACTTCTCACGCGGGGGTCTCGAACTCGGCTGCGTGGTCTGGCCCGAGCTCGAAGTGGTGCCGCTGGAACCACTCGACTGTGGACCCCGGGCTGGGGCCCGCTCGGCGGCGTGCCCTGTACGCCGTGCAGGCCGCGGCCCACAGCCCTGCGGAGCTTGCCGCCGCGAGGTGCAGGGCGTCTCGGCGCGGGTAGAGCACCATGTTGCCGCCTACGCGCCGAGACGTGCTCGGACGTCCACCAGCGCGCCGAGACGAGGCCCGCCGTGTCCACGCCGGGAGTTCTAGGGTGACGTCCCGCCTACGCCTGAGCAAGGGAAGAACAGCCATGGGATTGCTGCGCAACCGCGACGATGACGCACCTGTGAGGCGTTTCCAGATGCGTGAGCGTCTGCTCAGCATCGGTGACGACTACTGGATCGACGACGAGTCCGGCCAGCACGCGTTCCTGGTGGACGGAAAGGCGATGAGGGTCCGCGAAACGTGGATCCTCAAGGACGCCGGCGGCAACGAAGTGGCCGAGATCAAAGAGCGAATGCTTTCGGTCCGCGACAAGATGAAGATCCACCTCGGCGATCGCAGCGCGACCGTTACCAAGCGGGTACTCGGCCTGCGCGACCACTTCCACGTGGACGTCGACGGCGGGGACGATCTGAAGGTGCACGGCAACATCGTCGAACACGAGTACGAGATCGAACGCGGCGGCGACACGGTGGCCGAGGTCTCCAAGAAGTGGTTTCGCGTCCGCGAGACCTACGGCGTCGAGGTTGTCGCCGATACCGACCCGGTCCTCATCCTTGCCGTGACGGTCGCCGTCGACGCCATGACCGACGGCGCCGACTGAACGCGGCCGAAACGGAGGAAGAGTTCGCGGTGAACATCGAGGTCGTGCCGTACGAGCCGAGGCACCGGTCCGGAATCCTGGAGCTGTCCCGCCGCGCGTGGACACCGGTGCTCGCCGAGATGAAGAAGGCCGTGCCCCGGTACGTCTACGACGCGTTCTATCCGCAGGGATGGTGGGAACGGCAACGACACGACATCGACGCGGTGCTCGACCAGGACGCGACTCAAGTGCTGGTCGCCGTCGGACCCGGAGGGGCATTGCATGGTTGGGTCGGGGTGCGGATCCATCCGGAGGACTCGATGGGTGAGCTGCACATCCTCGCGGTCGACCCCGACCATCAGCGCACAGGCGTGGCGAGCGCGCTGATCGACGCCGCCCACGACCGGATGCGCGCGGCCGGCATGTCGATCGCGATGGTGGAGACCGGCGACGACCCCGGCCACCAGCCGTCGAGGACTACCTACGAGAGCGCCGGGTACGAGCGCTGGCCCGTCGCGCGCTACTTCCGCGAGCTCTGAGCCGAAACGGCCTGGCCTCGACCAGCTCGCCACCTACCGGACGCTTCCGCGGGAACACTTTCGAGAACGAGTCTCGGGTCGTTCTACTGGGTGGGCGACCACCAGATCACACCCGCCATACATGCCGACACCTTCGCCGAGGTCCTCGACGGGCACCGCGACGACTCGTGGTCACGCCTCTGGTCGAGGCTCGAAGATCACCACAGGGGTCTCGACCTCTCGCCGACCGGCGAACTCGTCGTTCTCGGCATCGATCTCGAGCCAGCGCGCCCAGAGTCGCTCACGTTCCTCCCCGACGGCGCGACGGGCACGAACGCGAAGCGTCTCCTTGCCCGGCAGGCGGATCTCCGCGTCGGGATTCGCTTCGAGGTTCAGCCACCACGACGGCTGACCCTCGTCCCAGCCGTTCATCGCCAGCACGACGACGTCGCTGCCGTCCTCGATGTAGCCGACGACGACCGTGCGTGGCCGACCTGTGCGTCGCCCGACGGTGGTGAGTCCCATCGCGCCCCACCCGCGCTTGCTCTCCGGCGTCCACAGGAACCTGCCGCCACTAATGCGGTGCAGCAAACGGTGCACGCGCCAGAATGCGTGCTTGAACCAAGCCGGTGGCAGCGTGGCGGGCTCGGTCTCAGACATCGGCCACCCTCCCTCGAGCGTCGATCGGCGATCACGCACCCGGAGTCTGATTGCAGGCACAGGCGCACCGGTAGGGCCGTTCGGCTCGACTGGGCCGCCCTGCCTGGAGCTCGGGTTCCCGGCCGGGCGGACAAAGATCCGAACTAGGTACCCTCGGCCCGGCCGCGTGCGACCGGGAGGGACCCATTGGCGCATCCACGACAGTTCCGCTTCGGGCTGCAGGTTTCCGCGGCGGAGAGCGGTGCTGCTTGGCGCGATCTCGCCCGCAAGGCCGAGGATCAGGGCTTCGCCACCCTCTTCATGCCCGACCACTTCGAGGACCAGTTGGCGCCGATGCCTGCGCTGGCTGCGGCGGCGGAGGCGACCACGGACCTGCGCATCGGCGTGCTCGTTGCCGACAACGACTACCGCCACCCGGTAGTGCACGCCAAGGAGCTCGCCACGCTCGACATCCTCTCCGACGGCCGCGTCGAGGCCGGCATCGGTGCCGGGTGGATGCGCACTGACTACGAGAAGTCGGGGATCACCTACGACCCTCCCGGCACACGTATCGACCGCTTCGTCGAGGGACTAGCCGTGATCAAGGGACTCTTCGCCGACGGGGCGTTCTCGTTCGACGGGCGGCACTACTCGATCACGGGCCTCGACGGTCTTCCCAAACCGGTGCAGCGGCCCCATCCGCCCGTGCTCATCGGCGCGGGCGGCCCGCGCATGCTGCGCATCGCCGCACGTGAGGCCGACATCGTGGGCGTCAACCCGTCGCTGCGATCTGGCGCCGTGGACACGACGACGACTGCCGATGCGACGGCGGCGGCCTACGACGACAAGCTCGCCGTGCTGCGCGAGGCCGCGGGCACACGCTTCGACGACCTCGAGCTGAGCTGCCTCCTGTTCTTCGTCACCGCGACCGACGACAGGCTCGCGTTCGCGACGAACATCGCCCCCGCGTTCGGGCTCACGCCCGAGGACGCCCTCGAGGTGCCGCTCGCGCTGGCGGGCTCGGTGGACGAGATGTGCGATCAGCTCGAGGCCCGCCGCGAACGCTGGGGGATCTCCTACGTCGTCTGCCAGAGTGGCGCGGCAGACACGCTCGCTCCGGTCGTCGCCCGTCTCGCCGGCACCTGAGGGGCGCAGGCACCGGGCCGGGGTTGGATAACGAGAGCGCGCAAAAGCGCGCCTCTCGTCATCCAACGTCGGCAGCTGGCCGACCTGTTATCCAACACATGGCCGCGCGCCGGCGACGCCGGCTTCAGCCTGCGAGGAGCGCCCCGAAGCTGTCGAGGAGCGCCAGTCCCGCGGGGTCACCCGAGACCTCCCCGGCCGTGCGTCCGCTCGTACGGTCGACGATGTCGGCGGCGCGGCCTTCGATCACGGCAGCGCGCTCGGGCGGCGTTCCTCCGACCGCCACGACGACGGTCTCCGCGTCCACGTGCAGGCCTACCCGCAGATCCGGCTCCGACGCCCGGACGTCAAGGGCGGTCTCCGACGCAGCGGCGAGCGATGCGAGCGCGAGCACGTAGCGGAGCGTGACCTCGGTCTCGAGCGCGTCGCAGGTAGGTGTCTCGCCGCGGGGCAGCATCAGGTCGCGTTCGTGCACCCACGAGTCGAACAGGAAGTGGCTGACGCAGATGTGCGCCGGGAGGTGCCCCGGCGGTGCCTCCGCCAGCGCCGGCCAGGTCGTCTCGTCGAACGACGCCAGCTCCCCGTCGACGTTCGCGTCCATGTCGGCGATCGACTCCCGGGCTTCAGCGGGGCTCAACTCGCCGAGCATCGACGCTGCCGCCTGCACGGTCGTGTGCGGGTCGAAGTCGCGCAGCAGCGTCGTCGCCGTGCCCCGCTGCGCCTTGTGGAGGGTGTACCCGAGGAACTGCGAGCCTGACGCGAGATGGCGGACGAGCCCGGTGACGTCCCACTCGGCGCAACGCGTCGGCCTGGTCCACTCTCCGTCGTCGAGGGCGTCGAGCCACCCCCTGACACGGGCACGCTGCGACCGCCACGCCGCCGCCGGCTCGCTCTCGTCCGCGTCGATGCGTACCGGGACGCCGGCTCCGCCGTAGAACTGCCGGATCGTCGCCACTGCTCGGCCTCCCGGCCCCGGGTCGTCGTCGATCGCGCCAGCGTAGTGTTGCAACGCACCTCCACCACCGTGTGGCGTCCCCTGGCCTGCGGTCCACGGGCCCGGCGCCGACACGGCAGGATTGACTCCTGTTGCCGCCGACATCGAACTGACACCATGACCGAGACCGCGATCGTCGCCGAGGGCGTGCACAAGAGCTTCGGCGACGTCCATGCCGTGCGCGGCATCGACCTCCACGTCGAGCGCGGCACCGTGTGCGGGCTCCTGGGACCCAACGGCGCCGGCAAGACCACGCTGGTGCGGATGATGACGACGATCATCGTCGCCGACGAAGGCCGCATCTCCGTGCTCGGCCTCGACGTCGTCGGCCGCGCGCAGGACGTGCGTGAGAGCATCGGCCTCGCGGGGCAGTACGCGGCCGTCGACGAGAACCTGACCGGGCGCGAGAACCTGCGGCTCATCGGCGACCTCTCACATCTCCCGAAGAAGGTGTCGCGCCGGCGCGCCGACGAGCTCCTCGTCCGCTTCGGCATCGACGACGCCGGCGACCGGCCCGCCAAGACCTACTCGGGCGGCATGCGCCGCCGCCTCGACCTCGCTGCCGCCCTCGTGCACCGCCCACCCGTGCTCTTCCTCGACGAACCCACGACGGGGCTCGACCCCGCGAGCCGCCAGGACCTCTGGGTCGTCATCGACGAGCTCATCGCCGACGGCACCACCGTCCTGCTCACCACCCAGTACCTCGAAGAGGCCGACCGGCTCGCGAAGCGCATCGCCGTCATCGACCGCGGTCTCATCATCGCCGAGGGCACCCCCGACGAGCTCAAGTCACAGATGGGCGGCACCGTCGTCGAACTGGGGTTCGGCGACGCCGCGACAGCAGGTGCTGCCGCCGCCGCTCTCCGTACGTCGCCCGAGCTCGACGCTGCCGCCGATGCAATCCGCTGCTCCGACGGCACGGTCGAGCTCACCGTCGACGACGCCGCGCGCGCCACGGTCGCGGCGGTGCGGACCCTCGACGCCCACAGCCTCGTCCTCGCCGCGATCGAGGTGCGCGAACCGAGTCTCGACGACGTGTTCCTCTCCCTCACCGGACACAAGGCCGAACAGACCGACGGCGACGGCCGGACCGGCGAACGGGGTGACACATGACCGCACAAGCCGGCCCCCTCGACATCGGCGACGCGGTGCCGCCCGCCGGCGACTCCCTCAAGGCGCGTCACTCCAGGCTCTACTGGGCCTTCGACGACGCCAAGTCCGTCGCGCGGCGCAACCTCATCCGCTACGTGCGCCTGCCCCAGCTGATCGTCTTCTCCACGATCCAGCCCATCATGTTCGTGCTGCTGTTCCGCTACGTGTTCGGCGGCGCCATCGACACCGGGCCGATCCCCTACGTCGACTACCTCATGCCCGGCATCTTCGTGCAGACCGTGCTCTTCGGGGCCGTCTCGACCGGCATCAGCCTCGCCGAGGACGCCAACACCGGGCTGCTCGAACGGTTCCGATCCCTGCCGATGGCACGCAGCGCCGTGCTCACGGGCCGCACCCTCGCCGACGTCGTCCGCAACATCGTGGTCGTCATCCTCATGGTCGTCGTCGGCTACCTCGTCGGCTTCCGCTTCCACGCCAACTTCGCCGAGTCGGTGCTCGCGCTCGTCCTCGTCGTCCTGTTCGGCTACGCGTTCAGCTGGGTCGCGGCGATCGTGGGCTTGCGCGCGTCGACCCCCGAAGCGGCCCAGGCCGCGCTCTTCCCGATCATCTTCCCGCTCGTGTTCGCGAGCTCGGCGTTCATACCGACCGCGACGATGCCGACCTGGCTGCAGTGGTTCGCCGACCACCAGCCCGTCTCCGCCGTCGTCAACGCGTGCCGCCAGCTCGTGCTCGGCGGCTACCTCGACGGCAATCAGTACGTCGCCGGCATCAACTGGACCGACATCGGCATCGCCCTCGCGTGGACGATCGGCATCATCGTCGTGTTCGCGCCCCTCGCCGTGCGCGCCTACCGCAGGAAGGTGAGCTGAGCGCCCGAGGTGCTCGCGCTCCCTGCCTCCGGCTCGGGTCGGCCGGCCGCGTCAGTCCAGTGTGAGGAGCGTCTTGACCGCGCGGCGTTCGTCCATGGCGCGGTAGCCCTCGGCGACGTCGTCGAGGGGGATAGTCAGGTCGAACACCTTGCCCGGGTCGATGGTCCGCTCGCTGATGAGGTCTATGAGCTCGGGGAGGAAGCGGCGGACCGGAGCGGGGCCGCCGTGGAGGTGGGTGTGGCTGTAGAACAGCTGCTTGCCGGGCAGGTCGGCGTGGGTGACGCCGACGTAGCCGACGTGGCCGCCGGGACGCACCGATCCGATCGCCTGCAGCATCGACTCGCGTGTGCCGACGGCTTCGATCCCGCAGTGGGCGCCGAGGCCGTCGGTCATGTCCTTGATGCGTGCGACGGCGTTGTCGCCGCGTTCCTCGATCACGTCAGTGGCGCCGAACTCGCGGGCGAGCCGCTGACGGCTGGCATGCCGGCTCGAGATGATGATCCGCTCGGCACCGAAGTGAGCGGCGGCCATCACACCGAGGAGCCCGACGGCGCCGTCGCCGATCACCGCCACCGTCGTGCCGGGCACGACCTCGGCGGCGACTGCGCCGAACCAGCCGGTGCCGAGCACGTCGGACGCGGCGAGGTAGCTCGGGATCAGGTCCGCGGGCGGCACCTCGGCGGTGGCGACGAGGGTGCCGTCAGCGAGCGGGATGCGGGCGTACTCGGCCTGTGTGCCGATCGCGCCGATGGGCTGACGGTGCACGCACGAGCTCTGGTAGCCGGCACGGCATATCTCGCAGGTGTTGTCGGACGCGAAGAACGATCCGATGACGAACTGACCGGGCCGGATCGAGGTGACCTCACGTCCGATCTCTTCGACGATCCCCACGTACTCGTGACCCATCGGTGCGGGGCTGTCGACGGCTTCGATCCCTCGATAGGGCCACAGGTCCGAACCGCACACACACGTCGCTGTGAGCCGGATGATGGCGTCACCGGGTTCGGCGATGGTGGGATCGGGGCGCTCGTCGAGGCGGACATCTCGGGGAGCATGCAGCACGGCTCCCTTCACGAGTCGATCCCTTCCTCTGGCCGGAAGACCTCATTTGCACCGGCCATCGCGGCCATCGCCCATGACCATCCTGGGAAGATCATCTGCTCTCCTCGTGGGCGTCGTCGATGGTGTCGGGCTGCTGCGGCCACCAACTGCATGTCGTTCATGGCTCCTCCGCTAGGTGGGCGGGGTACCCGCCCGTGGCGATCGGGCCCCAGCTGTCGATCGTAAGGCGCAGCAGGCACTTGCCCTGGTCGATCATCGCCTCGCGAAGCGCCCGCGTACCTGCACCCACGGTCAGTTCCAGTCGTCGGAGAGGACGAGTGCTTCGCCGGCGGGGTTGCGGCGGGCGTTGGCGACCTTGGCTCGTTGCGGATACGTGGCCACCACGAGACGGCCATCCGGATCGAGGCCCGCTGACGCTGGGGAGGCCTGGACGCTGCCGTCAGGTCGGGCGGTCATCACGATGGCGTGGTGCCGTGGACGCACGAACTCCAAGAGGCCGTCGCGGTCCACCTTCGTGCTGGTGGCGATCTTGCGAGCCACGGCAAGCTCCTTGGTCCAGTGGGGAATCATCGCGATGACCAGTCAGCCGCGATCGTCGCGTGAGCGAATGATGCTGTCGAGCCTTGCCGCCCGGTGACGTTTCAGCTGAAACGTCTTCGAGAACGAGTCTCGTTCGAGAAGGAGGCCGTCACACGCCCGCGACCGAGAAGCCGAGTGCCCGAGCGGCGTGAGCTTGGCGCACGTCGAAGGTGAGGAACGTCATCGCCGTACCGAGGCGGAGCGCGGCACCGAGGTGCATCGCATCGAGCGTACGGACCCCGGTCTGCTCGGCGACTGTGGCCGCCAGCTCGCAGGTGGCCGCGTCGAGCTCGACGATCGACATGGCGCCAAGATCCTCGGCGAAGGCCGCACGTGCGTCGGTCGCGTCCGCAGGCGCGAGCACGCGTGCGAGGTTGCGGCGCACCTCGACAACCGTGTGGCGCCCGGTGACTACCTCGGGATCGCCGGCGAGCAGTTCCACTGCGCGGTCGGAGTCCGCGTCGTCGACGTACCGCTTGAGCACCGCGCTGGTGTCGGCGTAGAGCGTCACTCCGCCCGATCCTCGTCGAGCGCCTCCGCCGTCGGGCGCACGGCGCTGTGACGTCGCACCTGTGCGAACCCCTTCTTGCGTGCCGGGGTCAACCAGCCGGCCTCCGCGGCTGCCTCGAGGTCGACCCGCCCGATGACAGGGCCCAGGACCGCGACAGGGCGGCCTCTGTCTGTGACGGTGATGCGCTCCCCGGCCGCCGCTCTCCGCAGATACGCCGAGAGCTTCGCCTTCAGGTCCCTGACAGCCACGTCCATGTGGTCATCTTAGATCCATACGTGACTACAAGAACCCGGGTGGCTCAGGGCACCGGTCAATCGATCCTCAGCAGGACGCGCCCGCCGGTTCCCGCTTCCACGAGGTCGTGGGCGGCTGCGATCGAGTCGAGCGGCAGCGGCTTGTTCACGTGGATCGACAGCGCGGCGTCGCGGGCGGCGGCCGTGAGATCGACGGCGGCCGCCTGCTTCGCTGCGGCGGGGAAGTCGTCGCTGCCGAGGAGTCGGATGGTGATGTTGTCGAACAGCATCGGCCAGAACGGCAGGCTCGGTCGTTCCGCTCGCGTGGCGTACGCCGCGATGACGGTCCCATTGCGGGCGACGGCCGCGTCGAGGTCGACGTTGTCGGAGAATGCAACCTCGACGATGCGGTCGATCCCGCCCGGCGCGGCGGCGCGCATGGCCGCCGCCGGATCCGTCCCGTCGAGAGCGACCACCGTGTCGGCGACCGTGGCGGCCACCCCTGCCGTCTCGTCGCTGCGGCGCACCGTGCCGATCACTGTCGCGCCGCCCCACCGGGCGAGCTGCGCGGCCAGCGAACCGACACCGCCCAGAACTCCGTGCACCAGCACCGTCGCACCCGCGACCGGACCGTCGGCGAGGACCGCACGGTGCGCGGTGATCCCGGGGATCCCCAAGCACGCCCCGACCTCGTCGCTGACCTCGTCCGGCAGGTCCACAGCCAGCTCGTCCGGCACCACGGTGTGCTCCGCCGCCGTCCCGAACGCCCGGTACGACTGCGCGCCGTAGATCCAAACACGTCGACCGATTCGTGCCGGGTCGACTCCAGCGCCGGTTGCGTCGATCACGCCGCTGCCGTCGCTGTGGGGGACTACGCGCGGGAAAGGCATCAATGCTCCCTCGATCCCCTGGCGCTTCTTGATGTCACCGGGGTTGATGCCGGAGAAGCGGATGCGGACGCGGACCTCGCCCGGCCCCGGTTCGGGGTCCGGGAGCGCGCCGACCTTCAGCACCTCGCGCGCGGGCCCCTGCCGGTCGTACCACGCTGCTCTCACGAGACCATCCTCCCGACTCATGCCGTGTCGCCGTGGCGGATCGAGCCGCGTGCGCTTCGGTGCCGGATGGCCTCGTAGGCGACGACGAGCCAGCAGGCCGCGGTGACGAGGCCGAGCAGCACGAGCGCGGGGACCACCCTTGCCAGGGGGATCATCGCCAGCAGCACGACCGCTGCGATCGTGCGGCGTCGGAACAGGTGGCGGGTCGCCCGGTACAGGAAGGCGACGTGGCCGAACAGGTACAGCGTCACGCCGCCGCACAGGGCGACCGCGGGCACCGTGGCGAGCATCGCGCCGACGTCGTGAAGCGTCGTCTCCACACCGAACGCGAGCAGGACGATGCCGGCGACCAGCGGCAGGTGCAGGTAGCCGTAGGAGTCGCGTGCCAGGCGGGCGCGCTCGACGCCGTCGGCCTCCATCAGCTGTGTCCGCGCGAAGATCGCGGCGACGTCGAAGTACAGCCACCACAGGGCGGACACGAGCGCGATGCCCAGCCCTGCTGCGAGGAGGACACCGGCTGCGAGGTCGGTGCCGACACCGATGCCGATCGCGACCACCGACTCGCCGAGGGCGACGAGGATCACGAGACCGTGCCGTTCGGCGAAGTGCTCGGCCTCGACCCGCCAGCCCCTGCCCATGCCGACGACGGATGGTCCGAGGTAGTCGATGGCGAGCGCACAGACCCAGAGCGCCACGCGGACGCTGCCGTCGACGAAGCCCGCCGCCACCAGCAGCAGCCCCGCCACCACGGTGGTCGGCACGAACCGCACCAGCGCACCGCGGCGGGCGCTGTCACCGCGAGCGACGAACGCTGACAGCAGAAGGTGGAGGAGGCGGACGAGCAAGTACGCGCAGCCGAAGAGGACGCCGTCGTCGCCGAACGCTCCCGGCACCGCGAGCGCCACGAACAGCATCGCGGCCATCGACGCCAGCATCGTGAGGCGGATGCCGCCCTCGTCGACGTCGACGGTGCTCGTCAGCCACGCGTACACGTTCCACGCCCACCACAGCGCCGCGAGCACCAGCATCGCGTGCAGCACCCCTGTCCAGGTCGAGTCATCGACGAGGAGGCCGGTGACCTGGGTGAGCGCGAACACGAAGACGAGATCGAAGAACAGCTCGAGCGGCGTCACGCGATGCTCGCCGACGGCCTGGTTCCGCTCGCCTCCCGAGGTCACGCGGCAACGCTACCCAGCCACGACTGCGCGGGAGGGCGCAGAGAGTCGAACCGCGGTTAACGTGGCACAAAACTGACTAGAGTCAGTTTCATGCCTCTGATCGTCCTCACCTTCGTCCTCGTCACAACGCTCCTCACCTCGTGCCGAGGCGGCTACGCACCCGGAGCTGATCCGAGCGGCACCCTCCCGAGCGGCGCCGTGGCGAACGGACAGACCGTCGATTGCCGTGGCGACGGCAGCTGTCCGGAGCTGGTGGTCGAAGGCGACCCGCCCGCGACGCTCCCCTCCGGGGCGCCGGCGCCGCTACGCGGCCTCTCGGACGCGACCATCCGCCGCGACCCGGTCACCGGCGTCGTCTGGATGGCCTACTCGTGGCCGAGCGTCCACGTGGACGGTGGCCGCCGCAGCACGCGTGTCGAGACGCACCTCGCCCGCAGCGACGACGACGGCCGCACGTGGCACAGCGCCGGCCCGCTGTGGACTGCCGCGCCGGCGACCGACCCCGTGACGGGATCCACCGGGACCATCGACCACGAGGTGCCCAACCTGCTGCCCGTGACCGACAGCACCGCCGGCACGACCCGCTGGGTCGCCGCGCGGCTCGACCTCTTCGTCCCTGACGGTGGGACCCTCCGGAGGCGACCACCGTCGAGCTTCCGCATCGCAGTGCTCGCCGCGCCCGACCCGATGGCCCTCGCAGCGGCAGAGCCGGCCGTGCTCGGCAGTGCCGCCACCGATGCCGGCTGGGGTGTCGACGTCGACCTGACAGACCTCGACGACGCACTGGCGCGCTGCACCCTCTGGAACGAGCCCGCACTCCACCACGAGGGCGGCACGCTCTTCCTCGCCGTACGCTGCCTGCCGCTCGGCCGCGACGGCACCCCCGACGTCGCAGCAGGCAGCCTCGAGGTGTTCGCGACCGAGCCCGACGGTGAGCCCGGCACGTGGCGGTGGCGCTACGCCGGTCGCCTCGCCGGTGCCGAGGAAGCCGCCGAGCTCGGCGGCGATGGGCTCACCCAGCTCGAGCTCGCCACGAGCCGCGACGGCACGCTCCTCGCGATCGTCACGCCCGACCGCTGGCACCGCGCCGAGCAGGAGTTCGTGCACCTCGGTCTCAGGGTCGTCGAGGTCACGTCGCTGGCGCGGCCCGCACTCGCACGCGACGCGGACGGCAGGCTGGTGGTCCGTGCCGCCGTGACAGCCAGCGACCTCGAGCCGCTCGGCCCCGGTGCCGGCACGTACGAACCGTCCGCCGCGGTCGGCATCGTCTTGATGCGCCGCGACATCGGCCGCGGCCAGCTCGTGGCGTCGCTCCACGACACGGGCCTGCACCCGTGACCAGCCGGACCGACACGCCACGGCCGCGGAGCCAGGACCTCCAGGCGCGATCACGACGCACCCGTGACCGACTCGTCACCGCCGCCCTCGAGCAGTTCGCCGCCCGCGGCTTCGACGACGTCACGGTCGACGAGATCTGCGCCGCTGCGGGCGTCGCCAAGGGAACCTGCTACTTCCACTTCCCGACCAAGGAGGACCTGCTCGTGGCGGCGTTCCACCGCGGCGGACCTGACGTCCGCGCCCACGCCGACGAGCTCGTGGCCTCCGGGGTTCCCTTCGCCGAGGCGGTGCTGGCTCTAGGGGACCGGATCGCGCGCAACACCGGCCGTCTGCCCAAACCGCTCGTCCAGCGGGCCACGATCGCGGCGCTGGCCGCGATCGGCACCGGCGACCCCGAGGGAGAGCGACGCCACCGCCGCGAGGCGATGCTCGCACTCGTCACCGCTGCTCAATCCACCGGCGAAGTGCGCGATCGCTTGCGACCGGCGGAGGTGGTAATGACCCTCAACTGGGCGATCCTCCAGGGCATCCTCGTCTGGTCGGCGAGCGAGGGGCCACGGCCGGCGCTGCACTCTGTCGTCCGCCGGCGTCTGCTGCTGGCGCTCCACGGAGTGGCCGCCCCTGACTGACCCTGGACGGCGGCTAGTCGGCGAAGGTGACCGCGGCGTCGAGTCCGAGGAACCGGCCGTAGCCGGCGGCGGCCTGCTCGACGCCTTTGCGTAGCCGGGCACCGAAGGAAGCGAACGGCGTGACCGCGATCTCTACGCGTGCGCGCTTGACGGCGCGCTTCCACGTGCCGACCACGGTGCCGTCGTCGACGACCGTCGGGCGGAACACGCCGTTCGCGCCGGGGACGACGAGCTTCAGCTGCTCGGGGGTCATGATCGCGGCGCGGTCCCCGTAGCCGAGCATGTACTCGTCGAAGCCCGACAGCAGGAGCACTCGCGGCGAAGGCGGATCGATCGCGCCGCCGGTGAGGTCGTCCGCGACCGCGGCGCTCACCAGCATCTCGCCGAGCTCGGTGTCGACCGCCACGAGCCGCTCCCCTGCCAGCTCGATCGCGCGGCGGACGTCGGCGGCGGGAAGGGCGCTCCAGCGGCCGAGCTCCTTCGCATGAGCGGGTCCGTGGCTGTCGAAGTAGCGGAACGCGAGTTCTTCAAGGGCGTCGTCGCGGGACATCTCGTGCAGGTCGGCGACCCAGACGGCAAGCGCGACGAAGGTCTGCTCCTTGCCGGTCTGGGGGCCGATGCACGTCGCGCCGTGCTGCGCCGCGAACCACAGGAGGTGGTAGGCGTGCTTTGGGTCCGTCATCACGCCGGCGTCTTCGAGGATCCGCGTGCACTCGGTGCGTGTCACGGGCTCGCCGTCGGCCAGCGCCTCGCGCAGCACGTCGACCGCTGCGTTCGCGTTCTCCTCGCTGAGGCCGAGGAAGTCGCGTCGCCGTTCCACGCCCTTGAACGCCGAGGTGCGGCCCAACTCGAGCATCCAGCCGGCGTCGACGGCGGGCACGAAGTGGATCGTGCCGCGCATCGGCCAGGTCCGCAGGATCTCGCGGTGCAGCGTCGCCTCGTGCACCGCGGTGGCGTCGAGCGAAGACGAGCGCGAGCCGATGGACCACTCGCCGCTCCACAGCTCCTGGGACTGCAGGGCTCCTAGGTGGGTGACGACCTGCGCCGGCGACGTGTCGGGGCGCGGAGCGAGCCACTGGTTGCGGAGCCGCAGGCGCCTGATGTCGCTGGTGCTCAGCACGGTCGTCCCGTCCGGCGCGGGTTCACTCCGGCACGTGGCAGACGGCTTCGACGTTGTTGCCGTCGGGGTCGCGCACGAACGCTCCGTAGTAGCCGGGGTGGTAGATCGGCCATTCCTTCGGTTCGTGCAGCACTTCGGCGCCGAGCGCCACCGCGGCGTCGAAGAATGCCCGGACGGCGGCGCGGTCCGGCGCCTCGAACGCGATGTGGTCCTCGCGCCAGCCTGTGTGGTTCTCCGACAGTGGACCGAGCCAGAAGTCCGGCTTGGTGGTGCCGTAGCCGACGATGCCCTCGTGCGGCTCCATCAGGCGGCGCGCGCCGAGCGGCTCGAGGACCTTGTCGTAGAACGCCGCGCTGGCGGCGAAGTCACTGCACTGGATGCCGAGGTGGTCGATCATCGCCCCATGATGGCAGCCGCCGTCGCAGTGCGCCGGAGCGACGACACCCCGTGATAGATTCAGGCCGCCCTATCTTCTAATCTTCGGTTGCCCTAATAAACCAGGAGCCGTGATGGTCGCAATGGAGTTGGAGTCGGTGTCGGCCGGAGGCCTGTCGGTCCTCCTCGGCGACCTCGTGGACGCGCACGAACGGCATCGCATCGCCGCGCTCGACGCCGAGCTCCGCGGCTGTAGCCATGACGTGGCCCTGTTCACGTCGCTCGCCGAAACGGCGCTGCGGCACAGCTTCGAGGTGCTCCGCGCCTTGATCGCGGTGGCCCCGGACCTCGCCGAGGACTGCGCCCGCAGGCTCTTCGCCGCTCAGAGCGCCGATCCGTATCCGACCTGAGAGGACCCCGACGATGATCTCTCCGGACGAACTGCTGCGTGAGGCCCACTCCAAGACGTACCGGCTACCCGAGGGTTTCGGCGGGTACTCGGCGCGCGTCGTCGTCGCCATGGACGGTGTGCGGGCCACAGGATCTGTCGTCGTGGGACCCACCGGCGACGTCGACTTCGTCGACAGTGATGGCTTCGGCGCCCGTAGTGGCGCCTTCGACTGGACCCGCAGGCAGGTCGCGGCGCTTGCCGCCGAGCGTCGCCCGCTCGACTACGAGGCGGCCACGGGGTGCTTCGACAAGACGCTGGACCCAGACGACGGCCACCCCATGGGTCGCCTCGTGCGCATCTGCGATCCGTGCCGTTCCGCGTACCGAATCGAGGACGGCGTGATCACCCAGGTCGAGAGCACGCTGGGCCGCGATCGCCTCGTGCTCACCGTGCAGGTGCGTGGACGCATCTGCGACGGTCGCAGCGTGCCGTTGCAGTTCACGATCGGCCACTTCGACTCCGTGTGCGGCACGCTGGTCTGCACGGAGACCTTCTGCGACAACTACGTGGGGATCCACGGTGCCCTGCTGCCGGCGTCCCGCCAGGTCCTCACGATCGCGGACTCCAACGTGACGATCGGGCGCATCCGCTTCGAGGACCACGAGCTCCTGTCGGACTCACCACCGGGGCCGTGCCCGCACATGGGCACCCAACTGGCCCGCTGGCCCGAGACGATGCCACCTCCCGGTCTGGTACCCAGCCGCAACTGAACCGGAGGACGTAAACGCCTCGACGAGGTGACGGCGGGTCGAGCTGCTCCGTCGCATTCGTCCGGCCAGACCGACACGGTCTTCGACTCGGCGTGCGACGCCAACCGCTCGACACCGACGAAGGGGCGCTCCGCCTCCTCGTCGCGGGGCTCGGCCGGGCCCATCAGTCCGTGTACGCAACCGGCGAACGCACCGGCACCGGCCGGGCTACGCGCCTTCGACGAGCTGTTTGAGGGTCGCGAGCTCCTGCCGGTACTGGCGCTCGCCGATGCGCTTCATGACCCCGGTCAACATCTTCATGAGGCCCGTCGGCTCCGAGTTCGAGAACGTGCGCACGCGGGTGGCGGTGCCCTCGGCGACGAAGTCCATCCCGCCGGCGACCGGGAACGGCCCCGCGGTCGGCTTCCAGCGGAACCTCGCAGGCGGGTCCCACTCGGTCAGCTGCCCGCCCAGGTCCATCGTCTGCCAGCCGAACTTCACGACCCACGTGTAGCGAGCACCGACACCTGGGTCGGGGTCGACGAGTCCGGCGTCACGGATCCCCTTGCGCCACTCACCCGCCCGGCCAAAATCAGACGCCACCTCGAAGACCTCGCCGATCGGTCGGTCGACCACGATCTCTGCTTCAGTATGGACACCCATGGAGCCGCCTTCCCGACTGAAACCTGCGGACACTACCTGATGCACGAAATCGGTCCGTGACGGCGCGCGGCTGCCGAAGCCCCTACGTCACTGGATCAGCGCCTCGATCCGGGTTCCTGTGTACGTGCAGCCATCACGGCACCGCATCCCGGTCCGGCGCGTCCGGCTGTCGGCGTTCGTACGTGGTGACTACGGCTCCGCTGTCGAAGTGGCGGACCTCTGCGAGAGTCAGCGACATCGGGGCATACGTCCCCGACACGATCGGGATGCCGTCTCCGAAGACAACCGGATAGGTCTTGATCACGATGCGATCGACGTGGGCGAGCACCGACCCCGCCAGCCGGCCGCCGCCGGCGAGCCAGATGTCGCGACCGCTGCCGGCTTTGAGCTCGTCCACTACAGCGGACGGGTCGGATACGACCCGCACGGTGCTGTCCGTGGTCTTCATCGTGGTGGACACCACGATCTGCTGCAGGTGGGAGTACGGGCTCGTGATCCCCGCCGCGAGCGCGGGCTCATAGGTACGGCGCCCCATGATCACCGTGTCGAAGTGCCGCGGTGGACCGTGGATCCCCGCTCGTTCGCGCATGTGGGTCGGGACGGTGTCAGGGTGCTCGGTGGCGATGTACTCGAGCACGTCGGGCTCCATGGGGAAGGCATCCGGGCTGCCGTCGGGGGCGGCGATGTAGCCGTCCAGTGACGCACCGACGTAGTAGACGAGGGATCGCATGATCTTCGGGCTCCGTTCGAGTTGACGCTCCGCTGAATCATCACAGGACCACCAGTTCGGTGGGATGCCGCCCGAGGCCCGCGTGTCGGAGCACGGTGCGTCGAGTCATGGCCGTGGCGTGATCTCGTCGTGAGGCGGCGTCGGGCCGGATCATGAGTCGGTCCAGTGCAGGTACGCCGCGCTGACGAAGCAGGCGAGGGCTCCCCACGTGAACCCGGCGCGGACCCAGTTGAGGAGGAAGTACCGGTGCTGTGCGGTTGCCCAGCGCTGAGGTGATGCCGGGGTGTCCTCGGCGAGGATCACGTCGTAGTTGGGTTCGGCGGCGAACCGCGAGATCCCGAACGCACCCGTGAACGTGAGCGTGGCGCCCACGGCAGTGAGCACGAAAGGAGCGTCCACGGTCGAGTCCCAGAGGGCGAACAGAGTCACGATCGGCGCGACCATCAAGGCCACGACCAGGACGTAGTTCGTAGGCGACCGGCGCGCGATGGGAAGGAAACGTCCGAGGTCGGAGCGCATGCCCTCCGCACTCTGCGCCGCGAACATCGGGTGCAGGATCGTGGTGATCGTCAACAGCAGACCGGACCAGAGGCCGGCGGCGACGATCGTGAGGCAGAGCCAGAAGGTGGTGTTCATGGCTGGATTCCTTTCGGGTTGATGGTTGGTTTGCCGCCAGAGCGGTGCGCCCCGAGGGCATCAGGTATCCGGGCTTCGAAGAAGCGCCGGCGGAACAGGAACGCGCTGAGCGGCACGACGATCGAGGTGCCCATGACGAGAAGGCTGAACTCGTCGGCGTAGGTCCGCTCGAAGAGCTGCCAGGAGCCCTGCATGCCGTGCACGATCGCCGGCGCCCACACCGTGCGACCCGACCGCTCCCAGAGGTACGCGAACGGAAGGCAGGTGACGGCGGCGGTGAGGACGGCAACGGCTCCGATGGCGATGCCGTTGCCGGCGATGATAGGGACGTGGGTCACGGCGATGAGCGGCACCGACCACGCGATGGCGCGCCAGAACCGATGCCGGCTCCGCAGGTGGCTGAAGGCGTAACCGCGCCAGACCAGCTCCTCGGCCATGCCATGGAACAGCAGGACGCCGACGAGGACGGTGGGCCAGTTGGCACGCACCTCGAGGTCGATGCCCAGGAGAGCGGCACCGGCCACGTACGTGGCGACGACGGCGGTTCCGACCAAGGTCGCAGCCAGTAGACCGCGGGCGTTCGGCCGCCGTAGCCCGATGCGGCGCGCCACCTCGACAGGTGATTCCTGCGAGGTCAGCATTGCGCTGCCCGTCAGGACGGCACCGGCTGCGAGCAGAGCCGCTGCAGCGCTGGCGGCGACCGGTGGCGACGTCGCCGTCAGTTCGAGGCCGAGCCAGGCGCCGAGGAACGTGGCGACGAAGACGCTGCCGTGGCGCCATGTCCGCACCGGTACCGGAGGCGTCGGGTCGTGCCGTGGGTTCGTGTTCTCGATGGTGGCGGGCTCCATGGCGCCCACCATCGCGGGCCGGGGTTTCGAGCTGCTTTCCGGCCGGTTTCCGACCGCGGACGTCGTGCGTGGGTCCGGCTCAGCTCACCGAGGCGTCGAGTGTGCGGGCGTGCGCGTCGGCCTGCTCGCAGACCCAGGGATCCGCCGTCGACATTGCCACCGAGCGGGCCGTGTCTGCGGCAGACCGAGCGGCGGCGAGGTCCCCGGTGGACAGGTGTGCACGGCTCAGGTCGATCCAGCACAGCGCCGCTTGTCCCGCACCGACCGATCCTGCACCGCGCTCGAACGCCTCGATGGCCGTCGCCAGCTCGGCTCGTCCAGCGTTGACGCGGCCCGCGTGGAGGTCGACGAGCGCGGCCGTTCGGAATGTGTACCCGTTGACGACCGGCATGAAGGTGTCGCCGCAGCCGCTGAGCGCGGCTCGGGCCATGTTCTCCGCCGTCTCGGTGTCGCCCTGGAGCAGCCGCGCCAGCGCCAGGCGCGCCCTTGCACCGATGACCACGCCTTGGGTACGGCTGGCCAGCCCCAGTTCCAGCAGCCGGGCGTGCATGTCGGCGAACAGGTCGAGATCGTCGAGGCGCCATCCCAGTTCGCCCAAGCGACTCACCGCCAGGATCAGGCCCAGGTGGTCCTCGACACGCCCGAACACGTCGATCGCGCCTCGGAGCCGTTCCGCTGCCGGTTCGAGCTCGCCGGCGACGAGCAACCCGGCGCCTTCGGCGAAGTGGACGTGGCCCAGCCCGACGTCGACTTCGGCAGCCGTGAGGTGACTCCGCGCGACCTCGACCCAGCGGCGGAGGTCGCCGTCGGGCCGGTAGCCGGCGGCCAAAGCCCGCAGCAGATAGAGCCTGCCGAGTCGCTCCCTGTCGCCGCGCTCCTCCTCGTATCGCTCCGCCTCGGCGGCAAAGCTGTCGGCCAGCTCGGTCTCCTGGGCGAGCGTCGCGAACACCACTGCCCATGCCAGCGCCGAGCAGCGCCGTGCGAGGTCGCGGTCGCCAGCGGCGTCGAGGGCGCCACGCATGAGGTCCCACCCGGTGGAGACCCGCATCGCCCCGAACCAGTAGGGGGCGAGGTCGTCACAGATCTCGACAGCAACGACCGGGTCGGCTGCAATGGCCCACACGATCGCGTCGCGAACAGCCGCGTCCTCGTCGTGGATCGCTGCGACTGCCTGACCCGTGACACGCGCCCCCCAGCTCACCGTTACGGCCAACGACCGGACCCACGCGGCGTGGGCTCGCTCGGCGTCGGCGCCATCGCCTCGAGCTCGGATCCGGCCTGCGGCGAAGTCGGCGAGGGTCTGCAGCATCCGGTAACGGGTGACCGGCCCCGAACGGTCGGCGACGACCAGCGACTTGTCGACGAGACGGCCCAGCAAACCTTCGACCGCGCCCGGCCGCACAGGTCCCACCGCACAGACGGCCTGTGCCGCGTCGGCGGTCGCACCATCGGAGAAGACCGACAGGCGTTCGAACACGAGCCGCTCCGACTCGTCGAGGAGCTGGTAGCTCCAGTCTGCGACCGCCTCGAGGTCGCGCTGATGGGCCAAGGCGTCCCGCCTGCCCTCGCCGAGTACCTCGAACCGATCGGCGAGACGGTCGCGCAACTCGTCGAGCCGCAGGTGCTGGGTGCGAGCGGCCGCCAGCTCGAGAGCCAGCGGCAAGCAGTCCAACCTCTCGCAGATCTGCTCGACGACCCTTTGAGCGACCGCGTCGCCATCGATGGGTGCCACGACCCGTTCCTGGAAGAGCTCGGCGGCGTCGGCGGCAGCCAGCGGGGCCAGGAGGAACACCGACTCGCCCGACACCCGCAGCGCTTCGCGACTCGTGGCGAGGATCCTGACGTCGCGGCAGCGGGCAAGGATGTCGCTGACGGCGGGGGCGAGGTCGTCGAGGATGTGCTCGCAGTTGTCCAGCACCAGCAGCAGCGCCCGGTCCACCAACGCCTCACAGACGCCGTCGAGGAGTGCTGTGCCCTCGAAGCCGTCATCGCCGAGGTCGAGAACCCGCTGCACCGCACGGACGGCGTCGTCCCCGTTGCGCGCCGGAGCGAGGTTCGCCCACCAGACACCGTCGGGGGTCCTGCCGCTGCGGGCGGCCGAGACCTCCAGCGCCACCCTGGTCTTGCCGACCCCACCTGGCCCGACGACGGTCACCAGTCGTCGATCGTCGAGCAAAGACCCTATGGCGGCGAGCTCGTCCGCACGTCCGATGCAACGGTCGACGGGATGGCGGAGGTTGCCACGGCGACGAAACGCCTCGCCGACCGCGGCGGCGTCCGCAGGTTCCGCTGCGATCAGCGACTCGTCCTGTGCGAGCGCAGACCGGTACAGATCCCGCAGCTCGGGCCCGGGTTCTGCTCCGACTTCTTCGACGAGCACGGTTCGAGCACGGTTGTACGCGGCCAACGCCTCCGCCTGCCGTCCCGACGCGTACAGCGCTCGCATCAGCAGCACCCAGCGTCGCTCGCGCAACGGCTCCGCCGACACGAGCGCTTCGAGATCCGCCGCCACACGCTCGTGGTCGCCGCATCCCAGCCGCGCCTCGGCGAGGTCCTCCGCCGCGAGCCGGTGCAGCTCCTCGAGGCGAACTCGCTCCGTGTGAAGCGGCTGTGTATCGGGAACGCCGCCTAGCGGCTCACCGTCCCACATCGCCAGTGCACGCTCGAGCTCTGCTCCGACCGCGGGCCAGTCAGGTCTCGAATCGCGCGCCGCGTCGATGGCCTTCTCGAACCGGTGCGCATCGACATCCTCCGGGTCGATGTCCAGGCAGTACCCGGACGGATGGCTGACGATGTGGTCGGGTTCGCCCAGGTCGGCAAGCACACGCCGGAGCTTCGACACCACCACCTGGATCGCGCTCGACGAAGGCGGTTCACCGGCCCAGATGCACTCTGACAGCCGAGCGGTCGAGACGAGCGATCCGGGGTCCAGGGCGAGAGCGGCGAGGACGCCACGCATCTGCGGTCCTGGCGAGACGAACCCACCCGATGCCCCCCGAACCTGCACCGTCCCGAGCAGCCGCACATCCACGACCGAACAGTACCGACCACTGGCCGATGGCTCGCCCTCGGTGCTGAGCACCCCGGTAGGTTGGGGAGATGGACGGCAACTTCGAGCTGATCTGCGAGGTGGAGCCGGCCACCCGGCCCGACCTCATGAAGGTTCGCCACCAGGTCGGCGTGCTCGCCCCGATCGCGACGCGGTTCCTGATCCCCGACAACCACATCGGCCGCGCGACCGTCTCGTCCATCGCCGTCGCGCACGAGGTCGACCTGATGGGCGGGCGGGCGATCGCCTGCGTGAACGCCCGCGACCGCAACGTGCTCGGCTTCCGGCGGGACCTGCTCACGGCATCGGCGTACGGCGTGAGCGAGATGCTCTTCGTCTACGGCGACCGCCCCGAGACCGGCCGCCGCTCCGATGACCTCACCGTCCGCAAGATGATCGACCTCGCTCGCGAGTTCTCCCAGGAGCAGGACTGGCCGCTGCGCATCGGCGTCTCGTGCCAACTCGGTGACGTCCAGCCGTGGAAGCACGAGGCCGACGCCTGGTACGTGCAGGTGTCCTACTCGGCCGGCGACCTCGCGGCCTGGCGCGACAGCGTCGAGTTCGCAGGCGCCGTGTACGCAGGCGTCATGGTCATCCCTTCGGCCCGGATGGCGCGCAAGCTCTCAGCCGACGTCCCACAGCTCGCCGTGCCGTCGCATCTGGTGGCGATGGTCGATCGAGACCCGACCGCAGGGGTGGGCTTCGCCGCCGACCTGGTAGACGACATACGCGGCAGCGATCGCTTCGACGGCGTCCACCTCGTGCCGGTCGCCCGATACCGCGAGATCACGTCGGCTCTGCTCGATCGCCGCTGACCAACTGGTACCCGGCTGAGCAGCGCGGCCCCTCCTACGATGTGCCGATGACCGACTCGATCGGCCGGACTGCCGGTGGTGTGGTGCTCGCAGTCGACCTCGCGGCGACGTTGGTCTTCGCGGTCGAGGGCGGGCTGGCTGGCGTCGCGGCACGCCTCGACGTGTTCGGCGTGATGGTCATCGCGCTGGTCACCGCGACCGGCGGCGGGATGATCCGCGACGTCCTCATCGGCGACACCCCTCCCCGGGCGCTTCGCACCGCCCGCTACGTCCTGCTCGGCCTCGGCGGCGGCGTCCTCGCGTTCGTCCTCCACCAGGCGCTCGCCGACGTGCCGGACATCCTGCTCACGACCCTCGACGCGGTGGGCCTCTCGCTCTTCGCCGTCTCCGGCGCCGGTCTCGCGCTCGAAGCCGACGCCCACCCGCTCACAGCGGTCCTGCTCGGGACGATCACCGCCGTCGGCGGCGGCACGATGCGCGACGTGCTGCTCAACGAGGTGCCCGTCATCCTGCAGGCGAACATCTACGCCGTCGCGGCCGCCCTCGGCGCTGCCGTGGTGGTCTGGCTATCCCACCGGGGCCGCCCCCGCGGCTGGTCGCTCGCCGCCGGTGCCGCCGCGTGCTTCACCCTCCGCATGGTCAGCGTGTGGCAGGGCTGGAGCCTCCCCGTCGCGGGCATCTGAACGACGCCGGCTCCGAGCCTGGCGTTCCCGCGGGAACGTTTTCGAGAACGGGTCTCGGTCAAGGACCCACCATGTCAGAGCGCGAGGTGGAGCCGCAGTGCCTCGTCCAACGCGGCCAGCTCCGGACCCGACAGGGATCCCACCCTCGGGCCGATCCGCTCGACCGCGATCGACCTGACCTGTTCTGCCTGGGCCTTCGAGTCTTCAGACAACCCGGCGGGTCCCGCCTCGAGAAGCACCTGGAACGGGTACATGCGCTCGACGTTCGAGGTCACCGGCACGACGGTGACGACGCCGCGACCCAGCCGACCTGCGGCCGCGTTCGCGCCGTCGTTGCTGACGATGACCGCAGGCCGCCGCTTGGCCGCCTCGGCACCACGGACGGGATCGAGATCCACCCAGCGGATCTCGCCTCGGCGCATCAGCGCACACCGTCGGCGACGGCCTCGTCCCAGAGGTCGGCGTCCTCGCTCTCGGCCCACTCCGCCCAGGCATCCTCGTACGCTGCGCCGAGCTCGGACGCCCGGAGCAGGCGGACGGCCTTGCGCAGCGCCGCCGAACGCGAGTCGAGGCCCTGGACCTGCGCGTATGTGTCGAGGTACTCCACGTCCTCGTCGGGAAGGCTCACGCTCAGCTTCATACCAGGATGCTACCGCGAGTATGACCACCTGGCTACCAAGCCTTGTCTGGCCTGCGCAGCTGAACGACACCGGCCAAGAGCCTGACGTTCCCGCGGGAACGCTTTCGAGAACGAGTCTCGATTCGATCTGGCGTCTCCTGGCGGGTCAGGACGCCGCAGTGGCCGCCCGCCGGCCGACGAGGAAGTCGCGCTCGGTCGGGTTTGTGGTGAGCTCGATGGCACGGTCGTAGGCGTGGACGGCGTCGTCGGTACGGCCGGCGCGCGCCAACAGGTCGGCACGGGCGGCGTGGAACGGCTGGTAGCCGTCGACGCGCTCGTGGTCGAGCTCCTCGAGCGCGGCGAGCCCGGCATCGGGACCGCGCGCCTCGGCCACCGCGACCGCCCGATTCACGGCGACCACCTCGTTGGGCCGCAGAGCGTATAGCTGGTCGTAGAGGGCGACGATCTGGGACCAGTCGGTCGCCGCCGCGACCGCGGCGTCGGTGGCCACCGCCGCGATGGCGGCCTGGATCTGGAACGGCCCTGGCTGGTTGCGGCGCAGGCAGGTGCGCACCAGGGCGTGGCCCTCCGCGATGAGCGCCCTGTCCCAGCGGGTGCGGTCCTGGTCCGAGAGGCGGATCATCGACCCGTCGGGCGCCAGGCGGGCCGGCCGGCGGGCGTCGGTGAGCAGCATCAGCGCGAGGAGCCCGGCCGCCTCCGGCTCGTCGGGCATCAGCTCCACCAGGACACGGCCGAGCCGGATCGCCTCGGCGGCGAGGCCGGCGCGCACGAGCTCGTCCCCGGTCGTCGCCGTGTGGCCCTCCGTGAAGATCAGGGCGATCGCGTTGAGCACGACCGGGAGGCGGTCGGGCAGTTCGGCAGCCCGCGGGACGCGGTACGGCGCGTGGTTGTCGCGCAGCTTCCGTTTCGCCCGCACGATCCGCTGCGCCATGGTCCGCTCGGGCACGAGGAAGGCGCGCGCGATCTCGGGGACGTCGAGCCCGCCCAGCAGGCGCAGGGTCAACGCCACCTGGGCGTCAGGGGCGAGCGCCGGGTGGCAGCAGAGGAACATCAGGCGGAGCTGGTCGTCGGCGACCACGTCGACGAAGGCGTCGAGTCGGTCGAGATCGGGGTCGTGGTCGGGTTCCATGTTCTCGCCGAGCAGGCGGTGGGCCGCGAGCTGGCGGTCCGCGCGCGTCGACTCGCGCCGCATCCGGTCGATGGCCCGGTTGCGCGCCGTGGTCGTGATCCAGCCGCCGGGGTTGGGCGGCATCCCATCGGCCGGCCACCGCTGCGCCGCGATCGCGAACGCCTCGGCGACCGCGTCCTCGGCGAGGTCGATGTCGCCGAGGACGCGGATCAGGGTCGCGGTGCAGCGGCCGCACTCCCTGCGGAAGACGGCGGCGAGGTCTTCAGCCACCCTGCATCGGGCGGACCTCGACGGGGCCCTCGCAGGCGGCGGCGCACTTGCCCGCCCACGTGAGAGCGGCGTCGAGATCGGAGACCTCGATGATCCAGAAGCCGCCCATCTGCTCCTTGGTCTCGGCGTAGGGGCCGTCGGTCATGGAGACGTCGCCGTCGATGCTGCGCACGACGGTCGCGGACGATGCCGGCATCAAGCCGGCGCCGAAGACCCACGCGCCCGCGGCGGCCAGCTCCTCGTTGACGGCGCCCACTTGGGCGTGGAGGCGTTGGACGTCGGGGTCCTCGACGTCGATGTCGGTGTCGTATTCGTCGTCGTGCATCACGGACAGGAGGTACTGCGGCATGTGGGCTCCTTGGTTCGGTGGGTCGGAGGCGCACGGCACCCGGTCGCACGATCGGGTCCGACGCTATTCGACGCCTCCGCCGGTGTCGGTCACCTCTGCCACGAACGGATCCGCCCCGATCGACAGCACCAGCGGAGATTCTTCGGGAAACCTCCGCGAGCCACCTGCGGCAAACGCGCAGCACCCCCATTGACAGCAGAACCATGCTCTGCGTAGAATGCAATTCTACTGAATTTCCTCACCCGAGGAGGAGGAAGCTCATGACCGCTGCCGCCGACGGTCAGGACGCCGTGGACGACCTCGCCACCATCCACCCCGCCCCGCCCGGGCGGCCACGTCCGGCGCGACGGCTGCTGGCGGTCGTCGCGGGCCTCGTGCTGGCAGCGGGCGCGTGCACCACCCGAACGAACGGTGACTCCGGCGACGTGGTCGCGCACACCTTCGCAGTCGACGGCCGGCAGGTGTACATGGAATGCGCGGGACAGGGATCGCCGACGGTGATCCTGATCTCCGGCGGTGGCATCGCCGCCGACGTGTGGGACAGCAGTCTCGGCAAGGAGCCGACAGCGCTCCCCACGATCGCGGAGACGACACGGGTCTGCGCCTACGACCGGCCCGGCACCACTCGGGCGACAGAAGAGGGCGGATTCAGCCGTAGCGATCCCGTGGCTCAGCCGATCACGCCGTCACGGTCGGCCGCCGAGCTCCACGGCCTCCTCGCCGCGGCCGGCGAGGAAGGGCCCTTCGTCCTCGCCGCCCACTCCTACGGCGGCCTCGTCGCCCGCTACTACGCGCACGAGTTCCCCGACGACGTGGCTGGCATGGTGCTGATCGACAGCTTCTCGCCCGAGCTGCGCGAAGCGATGCGCGGCCAGTGGCCGGCCTGGAAGAAGTGGAACGCCACCCCGGCCGCCATCCTCGAGGACTATCCCGACTACGAGCGCGTCGACTTCGACCAGGCCCTCGACGAGATCGTGGCGAACCGCTCGATCGAGCCCATGCCGCTGGTCGTGCTCACCGCCGATCAGCCCTACCCCGCTCCAACGAACCCGGATCTCCCGCCTGACATCAACCTCGTCACGCGTGAGGCCCAGGACGTATCCCAGCGTCAGGTCGCCCAGCTCGTGCCGGGCGCCGAGCACGTCACCGAGACCGACAGCGGTCACGACATCATGCTCGAGAACCCCGTCATCGTCGTCGACGCCGTCGAAGACGTCGTCGCCACCGTACGTGCAGGCCACACGAGCATCCGATGACTCCGCTCCAACGGCACACACGCTCGAACCGCCACGCAACGACGAGAGGAGCGACGATGGCCGCATTCATCTCGACCGGAACAGACCGGAGGAGACGTCCCCCTCGTTGGGTCGCGGCCGCGGCTTTCGCCGCGGTCCTCGCCCTGTCGTCGTGCGGCGCCTCGACCGCGGGCAGCGGCGTCGCGGCCTCGACGGCGCCGGGCGGCTCCGCACAGCACGACGTGAGCGGCCTCGTCGACGTGGGTGGCGGCCGTCAGATCTACACCGAATGCCGCGGCGAGGGCTCACCGACCGTCGTGCTCATCTCGGGCAAGGGCGCCGGCGCCGAGGACTGGTTCGACGTGCTCGACCCGGCCGACCCGGCCCACACAGCACCCGGCGACGACCTTCCCTTCGGCGCCGACGTGCACCGCAGCGACGACGCCGTCCTGCCCTCGGTCGCCCGGTTCACACGGGTGTGCACGTACGACCGGCCCGACGTCCGCGACGGTGAGGACGTGACCACCCCCAGACCCCAGCCCCACACCGTCGACTTCGACGTGGACGACCTCCACGCCTTGCTCGGCGCGCTGGGAGAGAAGGGGCCCTATGTCCTGGTTCCGCACTCCTATGCCGGGTTGATCACCACCCTCTTTGCCCGCACCTATCCAGACGAGGTGGCGGGCCTCGTCATGGTCGACACCGCTACGCCCCTCATCGAGCAGGTCGTGAGCCCGGCCAAGCTCGCGAACTGGGACGCGAGCAACGCCACGACCTCACCGGAGTCGCGCGAAGGCGTTCAGCTGAACGACGCCTTCGCGCGGATCGTCGCGGCCCCGCCGATGCCGGCCGTCCCCGCGGTGGTGCTCTCGGCCGACAAGCCCTGGCGCTTCGACCGCCTCCCACCCGAGTCAGACACCGCCACCATGGTGAACTTCGACGACTGGACCACCGCTCAGAACCTGCTGGCCGCCGATCTCGACGCTGACCACGTCACCGAGACCCACAGCGGCCACCACATCTACCTCTACTCGCCGGCGCTCGTCGTGAACGCGATCCGCACCGTCGTCGACGAGGTCCGCTGAGCACAGTCAGCCGTCGTCGGTTGCGAGGATCTGGTCGGAGAGCGTGCGCGTGAGCCAATCGCGGAACCGGCGGGCGCTCCATCCGCGCCGGACGCGCAGGAGCAGGTAGACCTCGGAGCTGCCGATCGCCCACACGGTGTCGACGCATTCGGCACGCGGGAGGCGCAGCCGGTCCCCGGCGATCATGCCGACGATCGTCCTGATCGTCTCGTGGCGACGCTGCAGCTCGGCCTCGAGGTTCGCGGCGACCGTGTCGTCGAGGGCGGCGGCTTCGCGCAGCGCCGCCTGCACCGGTGCCGACCGCTCCTGGGTGGAGGCGATGAGCGCCGCGATCATCTCGACCTGCCGGGCTGCGTCCGGCTCCTCGGCGATCGCACCCACGCTCGGGCGCTCGGTGAACAGCACCGGCTGGTCGTCACCGGCGACGACCAGCTCGACGACGCGCTGGAGCAGGTCAGCCTTGGACCGTCCCGCCTTGTAGACCGACTGCATCGCGACCCCGGCCTCTGTCGCGATGTCGGCCATGGTCGTGCCCCGGTAGCCGTTCTCGACGAAGAGCTTCTGCGCAGCGGCTAGTACGCGGCGCCGCGTCTCGCGCCGCTCCTCCTCGGCGCGCTCCCTGCGCTTGGTGGCGTCGTATCCCCTCTTGGGCTTCGTCTTCGGCACCCCTTGACCATAGAGCAAACATCTGCGCAGAATGTCATTCTGAGGAAATGGATACGCGAACCGGAGCTGTCCATGACAGAGACCACCGACGAGATCATCGCCCTCGAGCACGCATATGACGACCTGACCAGGCTCGTCTCCAACATCGGCATCGACGACCTGGCCAAGCCCACGAACTGCCCCGGCTGGGACGTGCGCGCCCTGCTGAACCACACCCTCGGCACCGCGACCATGTTCACCCTCGTCAACGCAGGACAGGCGGCGGACGAGGACGCCGGCGACCTCGTCGGGAACGATCCCGCCGCCGCCCTCGCGCAAGCCCGGGCCGCCAACCTGGCCGCGTGGCGGCGCGAGGGCGCGCTCGACGGTGACCGCACCTACCCGTGGGGAACGTTCCCCGCCGGTGTGGGCCTGGTGATCAACGTCAGCGAGATCGCCGTCCACGGCTGGGACGTGGCTCGGGCCACCAGCCAGGCCGCCACCGTCGACGCCGACGCCGCCCGAATCGTCTACGGGCTCTACCGGCAGATGCCGATGGACGGTTTGCGCGCCCACGGGGTCTTCGGCGCCGAGGTCGAGGTGCCCGCGGCCGCACCCGTGCAGGACAGACTGCTCGGCGTGCTCGGCCGGAGCGCCTGATGCCCACCCCGCCCGTGCCCTCGGCGTCTCCGGTGGTGGCGCGGGCGGCGTGCGCCGAACGTCTCGAGTTCCCCGACGGGTCCACGATGACGCTTCTCGCCGACGGCCCGATCACCGGCGCGACGCTGAGCATCCACCACTCGACGCTGCCCAGCGGCGCCGGCGGCGCGAGCCCGCACCATCACACAGCAGTGGTCGAGGTCCTCTACGTCGTGGCCGGGACAGTGCAGGTGCTCGCCGGCGACGAGGTCTTCGAGATCGGTCGGGGGGACCTGGCAGTGGTCCCCCCGGGCGTGGCGCACGCGTTCGCCGCCGCACCCGGCAGCGATGCGGAGCTGCTCGTCGCCGCCATCCCCGGCATCGAGCGCTTCGATCTCTTCAGGCAGCTCCAGCGGGTCCTCGCCGGCCTCGAACCTCCGGAGGCGCTCGGCGCTGGCCAGTCCCGCTACGACACCTACCCCGACACGAGCCCGATCTGGAACCAGCGCCTGGCTACCGTCGAATGACACCATCAACCGCCCCGGTCGTCAGGTGCACACGGCGGTGGCGTGCGCGGTTCAAGGCGAGGCGAGCTCGAACGGTGGCGGGCCGACGATCGTGGTCGCACCGGTCGCGGTGGCCGCCGCGCGGATGCGGTCGAAGTCGACCGGTCCGGTTCCGGATTCGCCGACGGGTTGGCTCGCGTCCCGGTAGAACGCCTGTCCGGAGCCAGGCGTCTGGATGCAGAGGATCCGCGCTCGCTCGGAGGTCACGACGAACGCGTGGGCTCGGCCTCGGGGCGCGAACGTGAAACCACCCGCGCCGACCGTCTGCTCCGTCCCCTCGACGTTAAGGAGGATCTCGCCTTCGATCACGTAGAGCGCCTCGTCGACGTCTGCGTGGAAGTGCATCGGGGTCACCTTGGCGTGCTCGAGCTCGTCCTCGAAGACCAGCATCGAGTTGTCGGACTCCTCGGCGAGCACCTTCCAGGTGTGGACGCCACCGCCGAGGAACCAGAGCTGCTCGCCCTCACCCTTGTTGCGCACGACCGTGTCGGCCATCTCGGCACCTCCTTTGTGGGACCATGGTCCCACAAAGGGAGTGTGGTACCATTTTGACTTGATGTCAACGGGCTACGAGCAGACAGGACGGGTGCACCAGAAGCAGCGGACGCTCGAAGCGCTCGTCGCAGCTGCCCGCACTCTCGTCGAGGAAGGCGAGACACCGACCGTCCAGGCGGCCGCGGAGCGGGCCCACGTCTCGCGCACGACGGCCTACCGCTACTTCCCGAGCCAGGCCACGCTGCTTGCCGCCGCTCATCCCGAGATCGGAACGCAGTCGATCCTGCCGCCCGACGCACCCTCCGATGTCGCCGAACGGCTCGAGCTCGTCGTCACTGCTGTCACCGAGCTCGTCCGAGACACCGAACGACAGCAGCGCACGATGCTGCGCCTGTCACTCGACCTCGACCGACCGGGGACCGAGGACCTGTTGCTGCGGCAGGGACGCCTCATCAGCTGGCTCGCAGAGGCACTCGCGCCCCTGACCGAGGAGATCGGCGCCAGTGCCGTCCACACGCTCGCCGTGGCAATTCGCAGCACGATCGGGATCGAGTCCTATGTGTGGCTCACCGATGTCGCGCACGTCCGTCCCGACGAAGCCGTCGCCATCATGCGGTGGAACGCCCGATCCCTCCTCGCATCGGCGCAGCGGGGCTCGCTGCCGCCGAAGCTGTCCAAGGGGGCGAGGCGCGCCATGGCGGAGTCGTAGCCCTCGCCCACCACGTCACGAAACGCCCCCCTACACCGGCGGGCAGCGTGTCAGCATCCAAGGGCGTAGCTCACCGCCGAGCACACGAGGGGTTCTGCACTGTCAGGGGCGACCGAGCCAGGCCCGGAGGGTCTCCGTCGTCCACGTGCCGACCCCGGTTCCGAGGAAGTCGTTGTCGTTGGTCCAGATGTCAGCCGAGAGCGCCAGGGCCGTGGCGACCACCGGCCAGTCGGCCGGGTCGCGGAGAGACCTCGCCCGCGCTTCGTCCTCGAGGGCCGAGTAGATCGCCTCGTCGAGGACCACGACGTTGGTCTCGATCGCGTCGATGCACAGCTGCGACAGCTCCTCGCCGATCGCCGCAGCGAGTCCCCGGCGGCGGACGAAGGCGGCAATGCGACGGGGCAGTTCGACTCGGACCCCGTCCCACATGTGCGCGGGCAGGAAGAGTTCCAGGCGGTCGTCCCCCAGGCGATCGCGGTCAGACTGACGCAGCAGCTCACCGACCGGCACGCTGGTGTCGACGACGAGACGCATCAGCGCCGGCGTCGCGGCCGTGCCAATTCGCCGGCGAGCTCCTCCCCGTCCATCCCGGTGGCACCGAGCACGTCGTCGATGGCAGCACCGAGGCGGCCGAGGGCCTTGCGCCCGGCCTTGCGGTCCTTGGCGGCGATCGGGACGTAGAAGCCGATCGGCACGCCATGCCGCTCGATGACGAGCGTCTCGCCGGCACCCATCATCGACGTGGCCTTGTCGCGGAACTCCCGGACGCCGACAGACCGCATCTCTCGCCTCCGACGGTTGTGGTCACCAGTGTAGCCACAACCCGTTGTGACGGCATCGAGCAACCGCACCTCGCCC
>JAIBAC010000183.1 GCA_019695375.1 Acidimicrobiia bacterium | reverse complement strand
TGCCCGCGTTTGGGGTGGGGCGAGGCGCTGGTGGTGTCACTCCTGCTGGTTCGAGGCGGCGACGGGGAAGGTGTCGACGTCGCGGAGCTTGGGGAAGCGCAGCCACCACGTCGCCGCGATCACGAGCGTCGCGGCGCCGCCGAGGCCGACGGCGAGCGCGGGACCGAGGATCTGGCCGACGACACCCGACTCGAACGCGCCGAGCTGGTTCGACGCGCCGATGAACACCGACTCGAGCGCGAGGACGCGGCCGCGCATGTTGTGGGGTGTGATCAACGGTACGAGCGTCGAGCGGATGAACACGCTGACGGCATCGGCTCCCGACGCGATCACGAGAGCCGCGAACGCGACGGCGAAGCTGCGCGTGACACCGAGCACCACGGTCCCGATACCGAAGACCGCGACGGCGACGAGCAAAGTACGGCCCACGCGGCGTGTGATCGGCCGCACGATGAGGAACAAGGTGACGGCCGCGGAACCGATCCCGATCGCGGCACGCAGCCAGCCGAGGCCGACGACGCCCACACCGAGGCGGTCCTCGGCGATCGCGGGCAGCAACGCCACGGCCCCGCCGAAGAGGACGGCGAAGAGGTCGAGCGATATCGCACCGAGCAGCACGGGCTGGGAGCGGATGAAGCGCGCGCCCTCGCGTGCCTCACGGATCCCGCGTCTCGTACCCGTGTCCGCCGCGGCGCGTGGAGCCACGCCCGCGGCAGGTCGCGTCCTCATGACGAGGACGGCGACGCCCGCGACCGCGAGCAGCACGGCACCTGCGGCATATGGCACGCTGACGTCCACCAGATAGAGGAAGCCGCCTGCGACGGGCCCGAGGATCTGTCCGACCTGGCGTGTGAACGCGACCCTGGCGCTGAGCCGCGGCAGATCCGCGGCAGGCACCGAGTCGGCAGGCAGCGACCGCATCGCCGGGTCGGTGAAGGCGCGTGCCGTTCCCGCGAAGATCATCGCCGCGAACAGCGGCAGCACCGTGACCGAGCGGGTGGCGGAGTACGCCGCGAAGACGCCGAGCACGACCGCGCCGGCAGCGGCGCCCGCGGCTGCTACCCGGCGGCGAGGGTGGCGGTCGGCGATGACGCCGGTCACGAACACCAACAGGAACGCGGGCGCGAACTCCGCGAGGCCGAGCAGTCCGAGCGCGAGCTCGCTGCGGGTCAGGTCGTAGACCTGCTTCCCGGCGACGGTGGTGACCATCCACAGCGACGCATCCGCGGCGAAGACGGCGACGAGCAGCGCGACGACCGAGCGCGCTCGCCCCCTGCCTGCTGGCGGATCCACGCCCACTCCTCAGCGGGACATGTACTCGTCGGCGAGCGCACGGGGCGCGCTCGCGAGCCAGGCGTCCTCGAGCGCCACCAGCAGGTCGCGCTCGGAGATCACGTCGAGCTCGACGAGGACGGCCGCGTAGCCGTCGAAGTGGGGGATCGTGAAGAAGCCGGCGACGCCGGACTGCAGCACGGCCTCCTTCTCGCCGAGGTCGTCGACGCGCACCGCGAGGATCTCACCCGCCGGTGGGGTGGCGTCGCCGAAGCGCTTGATGTCGGCCTTGGTGAAGGGCCGCTCCCACGCGAACGCCTTGTCGCGCACGAACCAGGTGCGGTTGCGGTAGCGCGTGCCCTCGGTGGTCTCGGGGAACCCGAGCGCGATCAGCGCGACGTCGTCGATCGTGGCGGCCACTGGGCCAACCTAGCTGTGTGTGGATTGACACGTCGGCGCCGCTGCGTATCGTGGATTCCGCAGACGCCGTCGAAGGAGCACAACATGGCCGCCGGGTTGATCCTGCAGTTCCCTGCAAGCGTGACCGAGTCCGACTACGACGCCGTCAACGAGAAGCTGCCCTTCGACGCCCGCAGCGACGACACGACCTGGCCCAGGGGGCTCCTCTCCCACGCTGCCGGACCCTCCGACGAGGGCTGGCTCGTGTTCGAGATCTGGGAGTCCAAGGACGCCCAGGCCACCTTCATGGAGAACGACCTCGGCCCCGCCCTCGGAGCCGTGGGACTGCCCGACCCGACCCGCGTCACCTGGTTCGACGTCGTCAACGAGCGCCATCCCGGCTGAGGGCCGCCCCCACCGGGCGACGTCAGCCGCGGCGCGGCTCGACGACGCGCTGCCAGATCACCGTCACGAGAAGCGCGCCCACGAACGAGCCGATCAGCCCACTCGGCCTGAGCGCGAGGCCGTCACCGGCGAGGAGCGACACCAGCAGGCCGCCGGCGAAAGAGCCGACGAGGCCGGCAACGAGCGCCAGCGTCCAGTTGATCCCCTCGCGGCGGCGTCCGAGCACGAGTTGGGCGAGCCAACCGACCAGCATCCCCAACACGATCAGGCCCAGGATCAACATCGACGCGCCTTCCTCCGGCTTCGGTGCGGTTCGTAGGGCCGGGATCGTAGCTGCACGCCGGTAACGCGTCCGGAACGCTCACGCGGCGACGACCGGCAGCGACTCCCATCCGCGCACGGTCGACGTGTGCGCCCGCACGGCCCGGTCCCAGTCGACGTCCCACGACGGGAACCGCTTCAGGACCTCCTCGAGCGCGACACGGGCCTCGAGGCGGGCGAGATGGGCGCCGAGGCAGAAGTGGATCCCGTACCCGAACGCGAGGTGGCGGTTGTCGCCGCGGTGGAGGTCGAAGCGGTCGGGATCGGCGAAGCGGCGCTCGTCGCGGTTCGCGGACGCCGTGAGGAGGAGCATGACGCTGCCACGCGGGACCGTCGAGCCGTGGTGGTCGACGTCGCGGGTGACCCAGCGGGCCTGCACCGGCGACGGCGACTCGAAGCGGAGCAGTTCCTCGACGGCTGCCGGGACGAGCCCGGGGTCGGCGGCGAGCTCGGCACGCTGATCGGGGTGCTCGGCGAGGACCTTGCCCGCCCAGCCGATCAGCCGCGTGGTGGTCTCGTTGCCGGCGCCGGCGAGCAGGCCGACGTAGTTGAGGACCTCGGTCCGGGTGAGCGTGCGCGTCGTGGCCGTCTCGTCCTCGAACTCGGCGTGGAGGAGGTCGGTCATGAGGTCGTCGGAGGGATGCGCGGCGCGCCAGTCGATGTAGGACGCGAACCCCTCGCTGCTGAACGCGAACGGGTCGTCCGCGGGGAGCGGCCGCGGCGCGCCGCCGGCGGGGAGCTTCATGCGCCTCTCGAGGCGGTCGCGGATCCCCTCCTGGTCGGCCTCGGGGATCCCGAGCAGCATCCCCATCGTGCGCATGGGCACGTGGGCGCCGAGGTCACGCACGAAGTCGAAGCGGCCGGTGTCGACGAACGGGTCGAGGGTGCGGGCGCAGAACGCACGCACGCGTGGCTCGATCGCCGCCATCCGCTTGGGCGTGAACACGCGGCTCAACAGGCCGCGGTGGATGTCGTGCGCGGGCGGGTCCTCGAAGAGGAGGATCCCCGGCGGCACCTCGATCCCGCTGCGGATGATCTCGAGGACCGAACCCTTCGCCGAGCTGTACGTGCGCCAGTCGAGCGAGCACTTCTCGACGTCGTCGTAGCGGCTCACCGCGTAGAAGTCGTGGGTGGCGTCGTGGTACAGCGGCGCCTCGTCGCGCATCCGCCGCCAGGTGGGGTAGGGGTCGGCGTCGATGTCGACGTCGTAGGGGTCGTAGCGGAGCTTGGGTGCCGACAGGTCGGCGCTCACGCGCCGCGCCCGGGCGCGCTCACGAGGTGGAGCTCCTTCAGGCCGCGGAGGTTGATGCGCCCGTTCCAGACCGGGTCGCCGGCCACCTGCATCGGTGCGAAGCGACGCACGAGCCCGCCGAGGGCGCTGCGGCCCTCGAGGCGCGCGAGGGCCGCGCCGAGGCAGTGATGGTGGCCGCCGCCGAAGGACACGTGGTCGCGGGCTTCGGCGCGGCCGAGGTCGAGGGCCGCGGCGGTCGGCCCCCAGCGTGCCTCGTCGCGGTTGGCGGACCCGAGCATCAGCGCCACGAACTCGCCGGGCCCGATCGTGAGACCACCCACGTCGACGGGGCCCGTCGTGATGCGGCGTGTCATCTGCACCGGGCTGTCGAAGCGGAGCAGCTCCTCGACAGCGGTCTGGCCGAGGCCGCGATCGCCACGCCACCGCTGCCACTGCTCGGGGTTGCGCGCCAGCGCGAGGCCGCCGTTGCCGATCAGGTTCACCGTCGTCTCGTGGCCGGCGATGTAGAGCAGTGCGACCTGGTCGACGAGCTCGGTCTCGTCGAGGACGGCGCCGTCCTCCTCGGCCTGAATGAGCCGGCTGAGCAGGTCGTCGGCGAGGTGGTCCCGCTTCCACGCGATCATGTCCTCGAGCAGCGCCCACATCGACTCGCCGGCGGCCTCCATCTCCGCGAGCGTGCCGGGGTCGTTGACGGGTTCGAGGTTGCGCACGAGGAGGCCGGTCCACTTGCGCAGCTCGGTCGTGTCGACACCGGGCATCCCCATCATCTCGCTGATCACCTGGAACGGCAGCGGGAACGCGAGGTCGCCGATGAGCTCGATCGCACCGCGCGCGGCGGCCGCGTCGAGCGCGGTGTCCACGAGTGCGTCGATGCGGGGGTGGAGCTGCTCGATCGACTGCGGCGTGAACGCCTTGGACACGAGGCGACGCAGGCGGGTGTGGTCCGGCGGGTCGCGGCTGAGCATGCTCATGCTCGGCCCACCGCTGGGGCCGGGACCGTCGTCTGGGCGCAGGAGTCCGGAGAAGGCGCTGTCCGCGAGGTTCTCGGGATCGACGCTGAGGCCGGGGTCGCGCAGGAAGCGGTGGACGTCGTCGTAGCGCCACAGCATCCAGAAACCGAACGGGGAACGGTGCACCGGGTCGTCGTGGCGCATCGCCGCATATGTCGGGTACGGGTCGGTGGTGAAGCCGGGTTGGAACGGGTCGTACGTGGTGGTCGTCATCGCCGGTCCCCTGTGGTGTGGTCGCGCGAGTCTCCCACGGCGACCGCGGCCATGCTCACCGACGGTCACGCCGGTGCAGGCGGTAGAGCACGTGGGGTCGCAGCGGACTGCCGGCAGGCACCTTGGGGTGCATGAAGTCGGCGCCGTGGTCGCGGGTCATGCCGATGCGCTCCATGACGCGCTGGGAGCGGACGTTGGACACCGCGGTCATCGAGACGACCTCGTCGAGGTGGACCTCGTCGAACGCGAACGCGATCGCGGCGCGGGCCGCCTCCGACGCGTAGCCGTGCCCCCAGGCGTGGTGCGCGAGCCGCCAGCCGACCTCGACCGCCGGCGTGAACGGCGCCGGGAACGTCTGCAACTCCAGGCCGCAGAACCCGATCATCGTGGCGTCGGCCTTCGTCTCGAGCGCCCACAGCCCGTAGCCGCGCTCGTCGAAGCCGGCCTCGATGCGCGCCACCAGCGCGTCGCTCTCGCGGCGGGTCAACACCGCCGGGAAGTGCTCCATGACCACGGGGTCGGCGTTGAGCGCGGCGAACGGCTCGAGGTCCGATGCCTGCCAGCGGCGCATGATGAGGCGGTCCGTCTCGATGTCCACGACGCACCCGAGTTTGGAGCACGGGGCGGCCACATGTGGCCGCCCCGTGCTCCAACGGGCGTTAAGGTCACGATCCATGGGTGAGCAGATCGACCACTCCGAGTTCCTGGCACGCTGCGAGGCGCTCGTCCCGCTGCTGCGCGACACCGCTGCCGAGTCCGAGACCACCCGCCGCGTGGTCGACCCCGTGATCGACGCGGCGCGCGATGCCGGCCTCTTCCCTGCGGTCGTGCCAACCTCCCTCGGCGGGCTCGGCCTCGGCCTCGCGTCGCTCACAGAGGGCACGCGCATCCTGGCGCACGGCTGCCCGGCCACGGCGTGGACGCTGTCGTTCCTCATGTTGCACGCGTGGCTCCTCGCCAAGTTCCCACCCGAGGGCCGGGCCGAGCTCTTCGCCGCGGACGCGGCTCCTTTCGCGCCCGCGCCGCTCGCGCCGACGGGCACCGCGACGGCCGTCGACGGTGGCTTCGTGGTGAACGGGCGGTGGGAGTGGGCGACGGCGGTGTGGCACTCGCCGTGGGTGATGGTCCACGCCGTGCAGGCCGAGCCCGAACCCAAGACGTGGTTCCTGGTCCTCGACCGCGACGAGGTCGAGGTCGAGGACGTCTGGTTCACCGCCGGCATGTGTGCGACGGGCAGCAACGCGATACGCGTCGACGACCGCTTCGTACCGGCGAGCCGCGCGACCCCTGCACGGACGCTCTTCGACGGCGGCGCACCGGTCGCGGGCGACGCGATGGCGAACATGCCGGTCGTCTCGGTGCTCGCGCTCGTGGCGGCGGCACCGGCGCTCGGCGCCGCCGAGGCCGCCGTCGACCTCTACCGCGATCGCCTCGCCGAACGCGTGCTCGTGTACTCGATGGGCGACAAAGCCGCCGAGCAACCGGCAGCGCAGGTGCGCCTCGCGACCGCTGCCAGCGACGCGGCGTCGGCGCGGGCCCGCTGGGAGGCTGCGATCGCCA
>JAIBAC010000182.1 GCA_019695375.1 Acidimicrobiia bacterium | reverse complement strand
GCTCGCCGACGAGCCGACGAGCTTCCTCGACGCCGGCCTCGCGCAGGCCGCTGTCGACGCGCTCCGGCGCTGCGCCGATCGCGGCACAGCCGTCCTGATCGCCACCCACGACACCACCGTCGTCGCCGCCGCCGACCGCATCCTCGACCTCGACCGCTGACGCGCGCGTCGGGCGGTGCCAGGCTCCGCCCCGGCGTGTCGGATCACGTTGCTCACGTCGCACTGGTCGGGGCGGTGCCTGGCTCCTGGCGGACGACGGCGCGGCAGCGCGACACATCGCGTTCACGGTTGTTCCGTGGTGGTCCGCCAGGAGCCAGGCACTGGCCAGGGCGCAACGGCGCCGACATGACGTGACGGGCGCCGACACGGCGCCCTGACCAGAGCCTGGCACCGACGCCACGCGCGGAACGTTCACCGAACGTCCATCGCGGCAGGGCCGTGCGTCCCTGCCCAGCCCCTCCGCGCGGTGAGAGGATGGCACCATGCGCATCGCATTGAGCACGGGCGGCGGTGACGCCCCCGGCCTGAACGCCGTGATCCGTTCCGCGACCTTGGCGGCCATCCGCCGGGGGTGGGAGGTCGTCGGCATCCGCGACGGCTTCAACGGCCTGATGTTCCCCGACCACTACCCGCTGGGCAACGGGATGGTCACGCTCGACTACGAAGCGGTGCGCGGCATCGCCCACCGTGGCGGAACGATCCTCGGGAGCACCAACCGTGGCAATCCGTGCCACTTCCCGGTCCGCCAGGACGACGGCACGATCGTCTACGAGGACCGGACCGACCACCTCGTCGCGTTGTTCCGCGAGGCCGGCATCGATGCGCTCGTGTCGATCGGCGGCGACGGGTCACTCACCATCGCCGACCGCATGCACCAGGCGGGCATGCGCGTGATCGGCGTCCCGAAGACGATCGACAACGACCTCGACCGCACCAGCGTGACGTTCGGCTTCGACACGGCCGTGTCGATCGCCACCGAGCTGATCGACCGGGTGTTCACCACGGCGACGTCCCACAGCCGGGTGTTCGTGGTCGAGGTGATGGGACGGTACGCCGGCTGGATCGCACTCCACGCCGGCATGGCCGCGGGCGTGCATGCGATCCTGATCCCCGAGATCCCGTTCTCACTCGAGCCCGTCGCCGAGATGATCCGCCACCGCGAGCGCGCCGGGTCTCCGTACGCGGTGATCGTGGTGGCCGAGGGGGCGGCGCCGTCCGGTGGTCAGCGTGCCGTGATGAGCACGTCGGTCGATGCCGCCGAGCGGCTCGGTGGGATCGGCGAGCAGGTCGCCCGGAAGCTGACCGAGCTCACCGGCCACGAGACCCGCACGACCGTGCTGGGGCACGTGGTGCGGGGCGGTACGCCGTCGGCGCAGGATCGCCTGCTCGGCAACCGCTTCGGTGCGGCCGCGGTACGCGCCCTGGCCGACGGTCAGGAAGGCGTGATGGTGGCGCTGCACGACACCGAGGTCGAGTACGTGCCGCTCGTCGAGGCGATCGGCCGCCTCCGCACGGTCCCCATCGACAGCGACATCGTCGAGACCGCCCGCGACCTCGGGATCTGCCTCGGCGACTGACGTTCACCTGTCGCGGCACGTTCACGTTGTGTCAGACACAACCTGAACCCTGTCTGCCGGGTCTGGCCCGTCGCGGCACGTTCAGGTTGTGTCTGACACAACGTGAAGGCAGTGCAGGCGGTCAGAGGTACTGGCCGGTCTGGACGCGCTCGATGCTGCGACCGCCCATGGGGCCGTCGGTCTTGCCCTCCGACACGAGCGTGCGGATGAACACGATCCGCTCGCCCTTCTTGCCCGAGATCTTCGCCCAGTCGTCGGGGTTGGTCGTGTTGGGCAGGTCCTCGTGCTCCTTGTACTCCTGCTTGATCGACGCCACGAGGTCGTCGGTGCAGACACCCTTCTCGCCGCCGCCGATCACCCGCTTGATCGCGAGCTTCTTGGCGCGGCGCACGATGTTCTCGATCATGGCGCCCGACGCGAAGTCCTTGTAGTACAGGATCTCCTTGTCGCCGTTCTGGTAGGTCACCTCGAGGAACCGGTTGGCGTCGTCGTCGCGGTACATCTCCTCGACGGTGCGCTCGATCATGGTGGCCACGTCCTGGCCCGCGGCGATGGGGATCTCGTCGGTGAGGTAGCGGGCGAAGATCTGCTTCGCGGCGCCGGCGTCGGGCCGCTCGATCTTGATCTTCACGTCGAGCCGTCCCGGGCGCAGGATCGCCGGGTCGATGAGGTCCTCACGGTTCGTGGCGCCGATCACGATCACGTTCTTCAGGCCCTCGACGCCGTCGATCTCGGCCAGCAGCTGCGGCACGATCGTCGACTCCATGTCGGAGCTGATGCCCGACCCGCGGGTGCGGAACATCGAGTCCATCTCGTCGAAGAACACGATGACCGGCCAGCCCTCCTCCGACTTCTCGCGCGCCCGTTGGAACACGAGCCGGATCTGGCGCTCGGTCTCGCCGACGTACTTGTTGAGCAGCTCGGGGCCCTTGATGTTGATGAAGTACGAGCGGCCCTTGCCCTCGCCCATCTTGTCGGCGACCTTCTTCGCCAGCGAGTTGGCGACCGCCTTGGCGATGAGCGTCTTGCCGCAGCCGGGAGGCCCGTAGAGCAGGATGCCCTTCGGGGCCGGCAGCCGGTGCTCGGCGAACAGCTCGTGGTGCAGGAACGGCAACTCGACCGCGTCGGCGATCGCCTCGATCTGGCTGTCGAGACCGCCGATGTCGGCGTACGAGATGTCGGGCACCTCTTCGAGGAGCAGGTCCTCGACCTCGGGGCGGGGCAGCTTCTCGAGCAGCATGTTCGACCGCGGGTCGAGGCGGAGGAAGTCGCCGCTGCGCAGGCGCGTGCCCCGCAGGATGCTCGCGAGCTCGCAGACACGCTCCTCGTCGGCGCGGCCGACGACGACGGCGCGGATGCCGTCGTCCATGACCTCCTTGAGGGTGACCACCTCGCCGGTCGACTCGGGCCGCCGCGCCTCGATGACGTTGTAGCTCTCGTTCAGGGCGACCTCGGCGCCGAGGTCGAGGAGCTCGTGCTCGATGTCGGGGTGCAGCTGCACCTTCATCTTGCGGCCGGCCGTGAGGATGTCGACGGTGCCGTCGTCGTTCTTGCCGACCACCACGCCGTACGCGTTGGGCGGCTGGGTGAGCTTCTCGACCTCGTCGCGCAGCGAGGCGATGTGCTCGCGGGCCTCGCGCAGGGTGTAGCTCAGCTTCTCGTTCTGCGCGGTCTTCTGGGCGAGCTGACCCTTGGTCTCGAGCAGCCGCTCCTCCAGCGAACGCACCCGGTTGGGTGTGTCGGCGAGTCGCGCCCGCAGGTGGGCGTTCTCCTCACCGAGCAGGGCGAGCTGCGCTGCGAGCGCGGCGTCGTCGTCGCCGGCGTGGTCGTCGTGCTCTCGATCCGTCTCCGCCACAGGTCCTCCCCCGTCGGTGAGCCAGTTGTCTGGACCATACACGTACGGTCCTGCGTTATCGCATCATTGGTCCGGTGGAAACGGAGCCGTCACACTCCGTCTCACTCCGAGTCGTCACGGCCGTCATCACGACGGTCCACGTGTAGTGCCGCACGCCGGCGTTCACGTCGTCGCCAGCCACACGGCAGCGCCGACCTGCGCCCAGAACGTTCCCGCCACGCCGATGATCAACGCCGTGCGCCGGTCGCAATGCAGCGCCCATCGGGTGATCGCGACCAGGCTGATGCCGGCCGCGATGTCGCACATCGCGGCCAGCGCGATCGCCGCCATGCCGTCGAGGTTGCCGTCGACCAGGCCCACGGTCGAGCCGTTGTCGCCGTCCCACCCGAACAAGCCGACCAGCCCGACCAGGCCGACGAAGAGCGACGGGATCGCCCAGGCCGCGAGGGCGAGGATCAGCGCGACGACCTTCCAGCGCGCGACCCGCGCCGCGGCGGCAGCCCACTGGTCCTCCACCCAGAGCGGGACCGGTGCCGAGCGACGATCCGACATGTGCTCTCCATCGGCAGGCGCGGGCCGTTCCTGCAGCGCGTCGCGTCACCCGACGGGATTCGTGTTTGCGCGAACGTCCCCGGGTAAAGTGGCCGTCATACCCCTTCCCCTCACGAGGAGAAACATCACCATGAAGGTCTGGATCGACCAGGATCTCTGCACCGGCGACGGGCTGTGCGAGGAGATCGCCCCCGACGTGTTCACCCTGCTCGACGACGGCCTCGCCTACGTGAAGGAAGGCGACAAGATCTACGCCACCGCCAAGGGCAACCCGCAGGGCGCCGACGGCATGGCCGGCTTCCCCGACGGCCAGCTCGACTCGGTCATCGAGGCCGCCGAGGAGTGCCCCGGCGAGTGCATCTTCATCGAGCCCTGATCCCGCTCGATCCCACGTTCTGACGCACGGCCCGGCAGCGATGCCGGGCCGTTCCGCGTCCCGGGGCCAAGGGTGCCTGGCACCGTCGGTGCCAGGCTCTGGCCAGGACGCCCGTCGTCGTCTTCGATGGTGTCGCGTCCGCTGCGTTCCTGGGTTGCATCGCGCCCGTCGACGCGCGACGCCGGTGCCAGGCTCTGGTCAGGACGCCCGTCGTCATCGATGGTGTCGCGTCCGCTGCGTTGCGTCCTGGCCGGTGCCTGGCTCCCGTCGACGCACCGCGCGACACGGTGAACAGGGCATCGGCACGGTCAGCCCAGCCTCGTCCGCCAGGAGCCAGGCACCGCCCCGACCCATGCGACGACTCCGGCTCATCCGCCACGCGCAGCGGAGCCTGGCACCGATGCCGCACAGACGCGGCTGTCAGTGGCGGACGCGTTCGACGTGGGCGTCGGTGCGCATCGCGCGCTGGCCCTGGCCGAGGAAGCGGGCGACCGTGAGGAAGGCGGTGTGGGCGACCATGCGGTGGTCGGGGCGTACGGCCTGGCCGTCGATGTGCCAGCCGCGGTGCAGCACCTCGAGCGTGCGGGCGTCGATCCAGCGGCCTTTCAACTGCTCGCGCACCTGCGCCGCCTGGGTGATCGACGGCGTGTAGGCCACCAGCACGCCACCGGCGCGCAGCACCCGCTCCGCGTGCGGGATCACCTGCCACGGCTCGGGCAGGTCGAGCACGACGCGGTCGAACTCACCGTGGGCCGGGTCGATCCCCTCGTAGCTGTCGGCGATGTGCACCTCGTACCGGTCGAGTGCCGCCTCGCCGAGGAACTCGCGCACGTTGGCCTTGGCCCGGTTGGCGAAGTCCTCGCGCAGTTCGTACCCGACGATGTCGGCGCCCCACCGCAGCATCGTCATCGAGAGCGCGCCCGACCCGATGCCGGTCTCGAACACGCGCATCCCGGGCCCGATGTCGGCGAGCATGCAGATCGGCGCGAGGTCCTTCGGGTAGATGACCTGCGCGCCGCGCGGCATCTCGATCACGTAGTCCTCGAGCGTCGGGCGCAGCACGGTGTACTCGGCGCCTTTCGTGCTGCGCACCACCACACCCTCGGCCTGGCCGGCGATGTCGCCGTGCGGCACGAATCCGGCGTGGCTGTGGAACTCGCCACCCTCCTTCAGGGTGAGGAGGTACCGCCGCTTCTTCGCGTCGAGCAGCATGACCCGCTCACCGAACGCCAACGTGCTCACTGCGCCTCCTCCGTCATGGCCGTGCTCGCGCGCTCGGCCTCGGTGCGGGCGGCAAGGTAGGCCTTGCGCGCCTTGCCGTTCAACACCAACTCGACCGGTACCGGTGCGTGGCCGGCCACGCGGCCCTGCAGGCGGCAGAACCCGCACACCGGGGCCTCGCCGTTGTCGGGCGCAGTGGTGGGCGCGCCGCACGAGGTGCACGGCACCAGCTCGCCGGCCGCAGCCCGCGTCTGCGACGCCAGGATCGGCGCCATCCGGTCGATGAAGTTCAGGTAGAACGCGGCTTTCGACCCGGGCGACTCGCGCTCGATCGAGTTGAGCGCCTCCTTGTACCCGAGGTGCTTGTTGCCGACCGCCATGGGGCATTCCTCGACCTGGTAGTCGATCCCGCGCACGATGCACCACGCCGCCATCTCGCGCTCGGTCAAACGCACCAGCGGCTTCACCTTCTTGGGGAACCCGTCGCGAGCCGGGAGTACCGGCAGCTGGCGGGCGAGGTACTCGACGTCCCACCGCAGCGCGTTGCCGAACAGCACGGCCGCCTCGTCGTCGAGGTTGTGGCCGGTGACCACGACGTCGTAACCGCCGCTGCGGGCGGCCTCGTCGAACAGGTGCCGCTTCGACATGCCGCACGCCGAACACGGCACGCGCTTGGTCACCTTCGCCGCAGTGGGCACGTCGTAGCCGTACTGGCCGCGCAGGTCGATCGTGCGCAGGGTGAGGCCGCGCTCGTCGGCGAACGCCTTCGCGTACTCGCCGCTGACGTCGCTGTACTCACCGATGCCGAGGCCGATGTAGAGCCCGTCCGCCTGGTAGCCGAGGTCGAGCAGGATGTCCCACACGGCGA
>JAIBAC010000016.1 GCA_019695375.1 Acidimicrobiia bacterium | reverse complement strand
ATGGGGCGGCCACATGTGGCCGCCCCATGCTCCGAACCGGGATCCCTGGCCGCCGCGTGCTCCAAGCGCCCCCGGTCGGTGCTTCCCAGGCCGGCGCTTCCGCGGTCAGCGTGACTGGGAGGCGAACTTGCGCAACGCCAGGAAGCCGAAGACGACTGTGATCCCGACCGCCCACAGGATCGAGTACCAGACGTCGTTGCCGGGGTCGTAGCCGTTGTAGAGGGCCCTCGTCGCGTTCGTGACCACCGTGAAGGGGTTGGCGTTCGCGACCGGCTGCAGCCAGCCCGGCATCGTGGACGGATCCACGAACGCCGACGACAGGAACGTCATCGGGAACATCCAGATCATCCCCGCCGAGCTCGCCGCCTCGACCGACTTCACCGACAGGCCGACCCACGCCTGGATCCAGCTGAACGCATACGCGAAGGCCAGCAGCAGCACGGTCGCGACCAGAGCGTCGGTGAGCCCACCCTGGAGGCGGAAACCGACGAGGAGCCCCACGATCAGCATGATCGTGAACGTGAACACGTTGCGTGCGAGGTCCGAGAGGGTGCGTCCCATCAGCACGGCAGGCGGGTACATGGGCAGCGTGCGAAGCCGGTCCATGAATCCCTTGGCCATGTCCTCGGCGACGCCGATCCCGGTGAACGCCGAGCCGAACACGACGGTCTGGGCGAAGATGCCGGGCACGACGAACTGGACGTAGTCGCCGCCGGGAACGGTGATGCTGCCGCCGAAGACGTAGACGAACAGCACGACGAACATGATCGGCTGGATCGTCGCGAACATCAGCAGGTCCGGGTTGCGCACGGTCGCGATCAGGTGCCGCTGCGCCTCGGCGGCGCAGTCGCTGGCGAACCAGCCCGGACCTGCCGGTAGCCGCCGGTCGGCCTCCTGCGCGACGTCGATGCCTGCAGTCGTCATCGTTCACCTCCCGCGTCGACGTCCACGGCGTCGGGGACTGCGTCCTCGACGTGGTGTCCGGTCAGCTCCATGAACACGTCGTCGAGGGTCGGGCTGCGCACGACGACGTCTCTCGCCGGGATCCCGGCGGCATCGAGTGCACGCACGACTGCCGGAACGATGCCGTCGGACTTGGGCACGGCGAGATCGATCCGAGCCGCCGCCTCGTCGACGGAGCCTTCGGCACCTGGCTGGATCAGGTCGGACAGCACTGCAGGGACCTTCGCGAGATCGCCGCTGTCGGCGAGCGTGATCTCGACGCGCTCGCCGCCGACGCGTGCCTTGAGCTCCTGGGGTGTGCCACGTTCGATCACGCGGCCCGAGTCGATGACGACGATGCGGTCGGCGAGGCGTTCGGCCTCGTCGAGGTACTGGGTGGTCAACAGGGTCGTCATCCCCTCGGCGACGAGTCCGTCGATGAGGTCCCACATCGCGAGGCGGCTGCGAGGGTCGAGACCGGTCGTGGGCTCGTCCAGGAACAGCACCGACGGCTGCCCGATCAGGCTCATCGCGATGTCGAGGCGGCGCCGCATCCCGCCGGAGTAGCCCTTTACGGGGCGGTCACCGGCGTCGGAGAGGCCGAAGCGCTCGAGCAGGCCTGTGGCCCGGGTCCTCGCCTCGGACGTGCGGAGGTGGAACAGCCGGCCTACGAGGCGCAGGTTCTCGAAGCCGGTGAGGCGCTCGTCGACAGCCGCGTACTGCCCGGTGACACCGATGCGTGCCCGCACCTGGCCCGGATGCGCGAACACGTCGATGCCGTCGATCGTGGCCGAGCCCGCGTCAGGATGCAGGAGCGTGGTCAGGATCCGCACGGCGGTCGTCTTGCCCGCGCCGTTTGGGCCGAGCACCCCGAGGACGGTGGCGCGCTCGATCTCGAGGTCGATGCCTCTGAGAGCCTCGGTGTCGCCGAAGTTCTTCACGAGGCCGGTGGCGGTGACGGCGTGGGTGGCGGCGGCGTGCATCCGGCGCACTCTATCGGCCGGAGCGTCTCACGCCGATCTCGATTTTCCAGACGCCGTCAAGAGAATTCCCTCACACGGGCCCGCCGGCGCCGCTCCGGCGCCTTGCCAGTGCCCAGTACCCGCCGAACGCACCGCCGGACACGGCGGTGGCGGCGAGCGCCCAGATCAGCACCTTGCGTCTGCGCTCGGCGACGGCCTCGGGCTCGTAGAACGACTCGGGCACAGACAGCACGAAACCGGCCGCCGCGACGCACATCGGGTTGCTCATCCCCGAGATGCTCAGTTGCTTGGACGCCAGCGCCCGCACAGGCGAGATCTGGCCGCTGCACATCTGGGCCATCGTGAGCCACTCGCCCGAGAGGACAGGTGTGTCGGGAGAGATCCCCTCGGCGACGACCACCTCGCCGGGACGGAACGACAGCGTTATCGCGGCGGCGCGGTCGGACGCTTCGAGTGCTACCTGACCACGCGTGCGCGACGCGACACGGCGCCGCGCGGGGAAGTCGCGCAGGTTGCCCTCGATGAGGTCGCCGATCATGAACGCGAGCCCCGACGCCGCATCTCCACCTTCGAGGCGGACCGCGGGAGCGGCACTCATATCTCGCGCCACCACTTCTCGACCCCGAGGTCGTCGGCCATCACCTGCAGGGCGTTGTAGGCGGGACCGAACGTGATGTAGCCGTGGGGGTGCTGGGTCGAGCCGGCCATGTAGAGGCCCTCGACCGGGGTGCGGTACTGGCCCAGCTCTGGCAGCGGGCGTGTGTCGAGCATGTTCGCGAGCGACACCTCACCCATCATCCAGTCGCCGTGGGGCATGTTCACGAGCTTGCGCGTGATGTCGAGAGGCGTGTCGACCGCCCAGTCGAGGACCTTGTCGTCGCTGAGGTTCGGCGCGTAGCGGCGCCACGCGTCGAGGCAGTGCTGGCCGTACCAGCGCCCGGCCCGCTCCCACGCGCCCTCGCCGCCGTCGGCGAGCGCGAACGGGGCGAACTGGCGCAGGAGCCCGGTGGCGCAACCGTCCGGCGCGTCGGTGGGGTCGTAGAGGCTGTTGACCGCTGCGTTCGGTTTCGGCTCCGGCAGCCCACCGGCCCTGATCGTCGCCCAGTCGGCGTTGAGGCTCTCGAGGCTGTCGTGGCCGAGGTTCACGACCCAGGCGCGGTTGACGTCGGGGTCGAACTCGGCGGCGTCGTACTCGGGCAGTTCGGACAAGGCGAGGTGCACCGAGAACAGGGTCCAGTCCTTGTGCACGACATCGGTCTTGACCTTGTGCGCGAACTCCTCGCTCGTCGCCGACGAGTCGAGGAACTCGAGAAAGGTCTGCTCCACCGACACGGTCGACGCGACCGCGCGGCGCGCCGCGATCTCGGTCCCGTCCCCGAGGCGGACGCCGACGGCGCGGCCGCCGTCGACGAGGATGCGGTCGACCTCGGCGCAGGTCACGAGCGTGCCCCCGTTCTGGGCGAGGTCACGCCAGAGGGCATGTGCGAGACGGTGGCTGCCACCCACGCAGAGGTGCCAGTTGTCGATCTTGCCGATCAGGAGCGGGTAGCCGATCGCAAGGCCGGCGACGTCGTTGGTGTAGGCGCAGACGGCGCCGTGGAAGGCGAGGTGCGCCTTGACCTTGTCGTTCTCGAAGTGCTGGTCGAGGAACTGGTTGATCGTCTCACGCCGCAGCTTGACCGAGAGGAACTCGGAGCGGTCCTCGACACCGAAGGCGGCGAGGGCCTTGGTCAGCTCCTTGACCGACATCGGCGGCTGGTACATGAGCGTCCCGAGGAGCAGGTCGATGTAGCCGTGCGCTTCGGAGTGGAGACGCCCGAACGTGTCGGCGTCGCGCTCGCTGAAGCGGGCGATCGACGCCTGCGTCTTGTCGAGGTCGGAGTGGATCGTGAGCGCCGTGCCGTCTGGGTAGATCGACGCCATCTGCACGTCGGGGCGCACGTACTCGACACCGTGGCCACGGACGTCGAGGTCGGTGACCGGCGGGGCGAGGTCGACGAAGGTGTGGTAGTTGGCGTGGATGTTGTGCAGGAACCCCGGCAGCGTCACCTCCTCGGTGCAGAGTCCGCCGCCTTCCTCGTGGCGGCGCTCGAGCACGAGGACCTCGAGACCGGCGCGTGCGAGGTAGCTGCCCAGGGTGAGGCCGTTGTGGCCTGCCCCGATGATCACGACGTCGTAGGTGTCACGCATCGCCACCGCTCCCGTTGTATGGCGGCTGGCCCTGCGGCCACTCCGTCTGCACGCCGTGGGTGTAGGCCTCGAGCAGGGTCTTGACGAGGGCTGCCTGACGCATCAGGAACCGCATGTCCCCGCGCACGCGCACGGTGCCGTCGAGGGCGGCGTCGATGGGGTCGCGCGTGCCGGCCGCGATCTCGTCGAAGGCCGTCGCGGGACCGACGAAGCGGTAGTCGAGGTCGACGCCGTCGGGGTTGGCGGTGTCGATCTCGCGGTACCAGGCGCAGTGGCCGTCGTCGATGCGGACCAGGAAGCGGCGCACGGACTCCGCGTCCACGTAGGGCGACGCGCCGTCGCCGACGATCTCGACCACCGCGTGCCAGGACCCGCGGGGGACGTCACGTTCGGGCAGCGTGGCGACACGCGCGTTGATCGTGTCGCGCACGGCTTCGTACCAGCTGTCGGAGTAGATGTCGGGCATCAGTAACCCCTTTCGGGAACGATCGGACTGGGTAGGTCGAAGTCGTTTGCGATTGCCTTGAACGCGTTGTATCCGCACGCAGCGTGCACACCGCCGCCGGGGTATGCCGACGGCCCGCACAGGTAGAGACCCTCGACCTCGGTGCGGTACTGCGATGCCTCCGGGAACGGGCGGTTCGCGCCGGTCTGGTCCGGTGAGAACTCCCCGTTGGAGAAGTCGCCCTCGCGCATCAGGTTCTTGCGCTCTTGCTGGTCGGGTGTGTAGAGGCGGTGCGTGATCACGTTCGCGTCGGTCATGTTCGACGCGTGGCGGCGCCAGACCGCGAGGAACTCGTCGTTGAACGACGCACGCACCTCGGTCCACTCGTCTTCCGTGAGCGAGCTCGCGACGGGGAAGAAGTACCAGCCGGTCGCGCTGTGCCTGCCAGGCGGCGCCTGGGTCGGGTCCCAGAGGGAGTTGACCCACGTGCCGGCCGCCGGTTTGGGCAGCCTCCCCGAGTAGGCGTCGCGGATGTAGCGGATCGTGTCCTCGGCACCCTCGTAGCCGACCATCGTGTAGAAGCAGCGGTCGACGTCGGGGTCCCATCGTGCCGAGTCGTAGTGGGGCGCCTCGTAGAGGCAGAACATCGGTGTGGCGAGCACGTGGCTGGGGCCGTAGCGGAAGTCCTTGGCCCGCTTGACCCACAGGTCGCTCAGGTGCTGCGGGCCCACTAGGTCGAGCAGCGTCTGGCGCAGGTCGGCGTTGGACGCGACGAGCTTCTCGGCCCTGATCTCCTTGCCCCTCGCGACGACGCCGGTGGCACGGCCGTCCTCGACGATCACGCTCTCCACGCTCGTGTTCTCGAGGAGGTCGACGCCCTCGCGGTAGCACGCCTGCGTCATGGCCTTGGCGAGGTTGTGGGTGCCGCCGATGACGAGCTTCCAGTTCGCCATCGTCCACATGACGAAGGTCAGGAAGCCGGCGCCGGTGCCGTAGTCGTCGACGGGGAAGCCCCACTCGACGCACGCCCGGTAGAGAAGGGCACGCAGCTCGTCGGACTCGAAGAGCTCGTCGATGACGATCTTGCAGGTCTTGGCGGCGTGGTAGCTGCCGAGGCCGAGATCGCCGAAGATCGTGTCGACGATGAGCGCCTGCTGGTCGTTCACCTGCGTCGGCGGGTTGTAGAGGCCGGCGGCGAGGAGCGGCTCGAGCTTGGCCGCCCGGCGCTTGATCTCGCAGTAGAGGTCGGCGTCGTCCTTGGAGTACCGCGAGATGCTCGCGTGGGTGCGCTCGAGGAGGTCGGGACGGTGCAGCACCACGGGCGGGCGCCCGTCCTCGAACGCGATGGAGGCCTGCGCCTCGGGCATCACGGTGCGCAGGCCGATGTCCTCGAGGCCGAAGTCCCGCACCATCGGCATGATGTCGAGGAACTCCATGTACTGCGCGTGCATGTTGTGGCGGAATCCGGGGAGCACCGGTTCCTCGGTGTTGACCCCGCCGCCCTCTTCGTGGCGCCTCTCGACGACGCAGGTCCGCAGGCCGGCCCGCTGCAGGTACGCCGCCAGACAGAGGCCGTTGTGACCCGCACCGATCACGACGGCGTCGTAGGCATCGGCACTCATCCGAACCCCCTCACCTTTGCGAGATTTGCTAGCTAAAGTTAGCGGGAATTCGATTCTGGAATCAAGACGGACTTGAGGAGCCCTCTACACGGGGTGCTCGCGCTCAGCGTTCAGTGGGTGGCGTGCTCGTCGTGCTCGGCGTGCTCGGCGAGGGCGGAGCTCTCTCGCCACGCCTGACGGAACCATCCGCCACCGGTGACCACGGCTAGCAGGATGCCGGCCACCACGAGGCCGTTGACCTGCAGCTTGAACACGAGTCCGATGCCGATCAGCGCGGCCGAACCGGCGATCAGCGCAGGCCAGAGGCTGGGTCCGGGGATGTGCACGCCCTTCGGTGGGGGCGGCAGCGCGAGGGTGTCCTTGGTCGCGGTGAAGTCCGCGTCGCGGTCGATCTTGGCTTCGGAGTGCTCGGTCATGTACTCCAGCGCCGGGCCGGCCTTGAGCATGATCGCCACGAACCAGCAGAACACACCGGTGGCGATGAGCAGGACCGAGCCCATCAGGTTGGCCTTGTTGAGCCCGCGGTTGTCGTAGTCGGCGACGAGGAACGCGAACACGAGGTCGGCGCCGAGGATCAGGATCCCGCTCCAGATCCCCGCCAGGTAGAGGTTCCGTGAGATCCGGTCCTTCACGAGCCAGGCCATCACGAGGCAGGCGAGCCCGAGCAACCCCAGCAGGTAGACGGCGGCGATCCGCCAGCCCGACAGCTGCAGGAAGGTGCAGAAGGCGTAGACGATGCCGCCGAAGGCCATCGTCACGCCGAAGATGTTGAGCATCCGGTACATCAACCGCATGGGCAGGTCACCTCACCGCACGACATAGAGCGTGAAGAACACGAAGATCCAGACCACGTCGACGAAGTGCCAGTACCAGACGCCGCACTCGACGGCCTGGTAGTTGCGAGGTGAGAACCCGCCGACCATGCCCGCGAAGGTCTGGTAGGCGAAGAAGATCACGCCTCCGAGCACGTGCAGGGCGTGGAAGCCCAAGATGGTGAAGAAGATCGAGCCGTAGGCGCCGTGGCTGCCGAAGTCGAAGTCGAGGCTGACGGCGTCGAAGATCTCGCCGACGAGGAACATCGCTCCGAGCAGCAAGGTCAGCGCGAGGCTCGTCACGAACACCGTGCGGTTGTTGTTGCGGATCCCCCAGACGGCCCCGTGCGCCGTGATGCTCGACGTGAGCAGCATCATCGTGAGGATGAGCGGCAGCACGAGGTCGAGCGTCTCGAGACCCTCGGGTGGCCACGGGTTGTTCACGGAGCGGAGCACGTAGTACGACCCGAGCAGGGTCGCGAAGAACATGATCTCCGACGCGATGAACAGCACCGTGCCCATGAGGGGCATGGACAGGCCGCCGGCATCCTCGGTCTGGCCCAGCGGTGGGCCGTCGAGATCCTTGATCGCCGGGAGTGTCGTCGTCATCGCGGTCTCCTCGAAGTCCTGTGGCCCGCCATTCAGTGCGCCCCTGCGTGTTCACGCTCGGCTGACTCGGCGGCATCCTCCGCGCCTTCCGCGGGGTGCTTGAGGTCGAAGAGCGGCCGCTCGGACCGGATCGGCGGCAGCGCGTCGAAGTTGTAGTACGGCGGCGGCGACGTCGTTGCCCACTCGAGCGTGTTGGCGTCCCACGGGTCGTCGCCGGCGATCGGGCCGCGCTTGCGTGCCACGAGCATGTTGATGATCCACATCAACAGTCCGAGCCCGATCAGGTACGCGCCGATCGTCGACACCAGGTTGAGCGTGTTCCACGCGGGCACGTAATACGTCTCGATGCGCCGCGGCATGCCCTTGATCCCGAGGATCTGCTGGGCCATGAAGGTCATGTTGGTGCCCACGAACATGATGACCCACTGCACCTTGCCGACCTTCTCGTTGAGGAGGCGGCCTGTCATCTTCGGGAACCAGTAGTAGGAGGCGCCCATCACGCCGAAGAGGGCGGCGGCAACGAGCACGTAGTGGAAGTGGCCGACCACGTAGTACGTGTCGTGGACGCTGAAGTCGATGGACCCCGACCCCAGGAACACCCCGGTGATCCCGCCGATCAGGAACTGCGACAGGAACCCGATCGCGAAGAGCATCGCGGTCGTCCATTTGACCTTGCCGCGCCACATCGTCGCGGTCCAGCTGAACATCTTCACCCCGGTCGGAACTGCGATCAGCAGCGACGTGGCGGCGAAGAAGCTCACGTTGATGGCACCGGTCGTGAACATGTGGTGGGCCCACACCATCGTCCCGAGCGCCCCGATCGCGAGCGTCGCGAACACGAAGGCCTTGTACCCGAAGGCCGGTTTGCGGCTGAACACGGGGATCAGCTCCGACACGACGCCCATGATGGGAAGCAGCAGGATGTAGACCTCGGGGTGACCGAAGAACCAGAAGATGTGCTGGTACAGGATCGGGTCGCCGCCAGCCTGTGGATTGAAGAAGTTGGCGCCGAGGTTGCGGTCGATCCACAGCATCGCGAACCCGGCGGTGAGCACCGGCAGTGAGAAGACGGCGAGCAGCGACGTCACGAACATGTTCCAGCAGAACAGGGGCATGCGCATCATCGTCATGCCCGGAGCGCGCAGCTTGAGGATCGTGACGATGAAGTTGATCGAGCCGAGCGTCGTGCTCGCTCCCAGGATCGCGAGGCCGGCCAGCGCAACGTTCACGCCGTTGCCGGGTGCGAACTGGCTGTTGGACAGCGGTGGGTTGATGTACCAGCCCACGCTCGCGGCTCCGCCCTTCACGAGGAAGCCGGACAGCATGAGGATCCCGCCGAGCGGTACGAGCCAGAACGACAGGGCGTTGACCTTGGGGAAGGCCATGTCGGTCGCGCCGAGCTGAAGTGGGACCACGTAGTTGCCGATCGCGGCGATCATCGGCATCAGGAAGAGGAAGACCATGACGAGCGCGTGCATCGTCATGACCTGGTTGTAGGTGTCGCCGTCCATGAACCGCTCACCGCTCTGCATGAGCTGGGTGCGGACGAGGCCTGCGAACGTGCCGCCGACGCACAAGAAGACGACCGACGTCACGAAGTACATGATCGCGATCTTCTTGTGGTCCGTGGTGGTCAGCCAGTCGAGGACCGTCGCCCGGTAGGGCTGGCGCACCTCGACTCCACCGACGGCGACCTCTGGGCGAACCTCAGTCGTGGCCATGTCGTGTCCCGCTCCTCTTCGATCCGGTGGTCGCCCGCCCCGCTATCACTGCGAGGCGGCGGTGGTGGTCGTGGCAGTGGCTGCCCCGCCCGCGCTGCGGTTGGCCTCGGCCTGCTTTCCGCGAAGCCAGGTGTCGAACTGCTCGGGTGAGACCACCTCGACCTCGAACAGCATCTGCGCGTGCTGCGTGCCGCAGAGCTCGGCACAGGCCCCCTGGAAGGCGCCGGCGGAGTACACCCCGTGGGCCGGCTGGTCCTCGGAGGTCTTGGTGAAGGTGACCTGGAACGCGTTCTGCTGGCCGGGCACGACGTCGAGCTTGTACAGCGTCGCAGGGATGTAGAAGGAGTGGATCACGTCGTCGGACTGCAGCTTGAACTCGATGTTCTGGCCGACCGGGACGACGAGACGCGGAGGAACCGGCTCGTTCGCGAACCCGGCGGAGTTCTTGGTGGCGTTCTCGCCGACGACGGTGACGCCGTTGCCGTAGTCGAACGACCACGCCCACTGCTTGCCGATGACCTTGATCTCGCGGTCGGGCACCGGCTCCTTGGCCTGCACCTTGTTGATCTGCTGCCAGCTGAGCGCGAACAGCGTGATCACGATGACCGCCGGGATCGCAGTCCAGACGAACTCGAGGACGTTGTTGCCGTGGGACTGCGCCGGGAGCTCGTTGTCGCCGCGGCGGCGCCGGAAGGCGAGCGGGAATCCCCAGATCGCGATCTCGACGCCCACGAAGAGCACGAGGGCGATGATCCACATGACCAGATAGAGGCGATGCATCCCCTCGCCCTGCTGGGTCGCAGGCTCGGGCTGGCCGGTGCAGCTCGCCAGCAAAAGGGCGACGCCGATCGTGCCGACCAGCATGCCGAACTTCCGACGGGCGGCCAGCCTCTCGGATGCCGTGCGCCGCATTCGCAACCTCGTGATTCGGAGTTCGTTGGGGGTGAAGTCGCAGGTAGACCTGTGACCCGCGGGCGGAGTCGCCTCCAGCCGAAATGTGCGGGCATTCTAACTACGGTCGGCGACCATTCGGAATTCACGCGTGCTCGGGCGCCGGCCGCGTTGCTGGCGCGATGGCGCTGGTCCGCGGGAGGATCCCGGCGTGGACTTGCCGCCGCCGACCTGGACGATCTTGATCACGGGATGGAGCCTGCCCTGGATCCCGGTGATCGGGATCCTCGTCGCCGGTGGTCTCTACATGCGTGGCGTGCGGATCGTGAACGCGGCCCATCCGCGCCACCCGATCCCGGCGTCGAGACGCAACTGCTTCCTCGGTGGGCTGCTGGCGCTGTTCGTGGCGGTCGGCTCGCCGATCGACGTCTACGACACGTCGTTCTTCTGGGTCCACATGATCCAGCACCTGATCATGCTCAACATCGCGGCACCCCTGCTGATGATGGGCGCGCCGGTCACGCTCTGGATCCGGGCTTCCAAGCCCCGGACCCGCCGCCGGTTCATCCTGCCCCTCTTGCGGAGCCGGCCCGTCGCCGTCATCACCTTCCCGGTGACGTGCTGGATCCTGCTCGGCCCGATCGTGCTCTACACGACCCACTTCACGCCGATGTTCGACTCCGCGCTCCGCATCGACTGGGTGCACGAGCTCGAGCACGCGCTCTACCTGCTGGCGGCATGCCTGTTCTGGTGGCCGGTTGTGGGTCGTGATCCGAGCCGGTGGAAGCTCTCGTACCCGGCCAAGCTGCTGTACCTGTTCCTGGCGATGCCGGCTCTCACGTTCCTCGGTCTCGCGCTGATGAACGCGAACCACGTGATCTACCCCACGTATGCCGCCGCATCGGCCGCGCGTGGCTGGGGGATGTCCGCACTCGACGACCAGAAGCTCGCCGGATTCATCATGTGGGTGCCGGGTGGCATGTTCGTGCTCGCCGCGATCCTCTGGACGTCGGCGCAGTGGATGAAGGCCGAACAGCGCGCAGGTGAGCGCATCGACAGGATCCTTGACGCCCGCCGCGCGGCGGGCACGCGGCCTTGACCGCTCAGCGGACCAGGACGTCGACCGCGACGGCGAGGAAGAGGAGCCCGAGGTACGTGATCGAGTAGTGGAAGAGGCGCATCGCACGCTGCGGCGTCGTGTCGCGCACGAGATCCACTGACAGCTTCACGAACACGATGCCGAGCACGATCGCGGCACCGAAGTAGACGAGCTGCATCTGCGCGACGGCGCCGAACACGAACGTGACCGCCACCATCGTGACGCTGTAGAGCAGGATCTGGCGCGCCGTCTCCTCGAAGCTGCGCACGACGGGCAGCATCGGCACCCCGGCTGCGGCGTAGTCGTCGCGGTACTTGATGGCGAGGGCCCAGAAGTGCGGCGGCGTCCACATGAACACGACCATGAAGAGCAGCCACGGCGCGAGGCCGAGGTCACCGGTGACAGCAGACCACCCGATCAGCACCGGCGCCGCGCCGGCGGCGCCGCCGATCACGATGTTCTGCGGCGATGTGCGCTTGAGGCCCATCGTGTACACGAACACGTAGAAGAGGCACGCGCACACCGCAAGCACTGCGGGCATCCAGCCGACCGTCGCCTGCAGCCACAGGTAGGCGACGAACTCGAGCACGATCCCGAACGCGAGCGCTGCGTTGGGGCTCACGAGCTCCATGGGCAGAGGACGCTTGCTCGTGCGGGCCATGACCTTGTCGATGTCGCGGTCGTACCAGCAGTTGATGGTGTTGGCGCCGCCCGCCGACAGCGTCCCGCCGATCAACGTCGCCACGATCGGCCAGATGCCCGGCATGCCGTCCGCTGCGAGGATCATCGAGGGGACCGTGGTGATCAGCAGGAGCTCGATGATGCGCGGCTTCGTCAGGGCTATGTAGGCGCGGACGGTGGTGAGCGCGTTCCGTGGGTTGCTGCGGGGGCGCAGAACTGGTGAGGTGGCTTCGGCCACGGGGCCTCCCGATCGAGGACGGCGACGTCGTGCGCGGCGGCTTCACCGCTGATTCTGGCCCAACCGGCCTCCGATGGCGCAGTCGGCCCCCGCACCACGGGGGACGTGGGGACGCAGATCGCGCTGTGACGTCGATTGACGTCCCCACGTCGAGCGCAGGGCGGGACGTGGGGACGCAGATCGCGCTGTGACGTCGATTGACGTCCCCACGTGCATTGCGGCCCACGCATGCTGCCCGCGTAACGTTGCCGGGCATGTGCCGCCGCAGATCTCTGATTCCCCTCCTGGCCGTCACAGCGGCTCTCCTCGCGGCATGCGGATCCGGGTCGGACGTCGCCGAGGGGGCATGCGCGCCGGGGTGGCCGACGACCATCGTCGTGGGTGATGCGCAGTTCACACCCGTGGTCGTCAGCGCCGACCTCGGGGTCGGCCCCACGGAGTTCACGCTCGGTCTCCTCGACCGCGACCAGAACTCGATCGGGGGTCCTGACACGGCCGTCGACGTGCGGTTCTTCGACCTCGATCGGTCCCAGACCGAACCCGCCGGCGGCGGTCCGGCGAGCTTCTTCTGGGCGATCCCGGACGTGCGCGGCATGTACTCCGCTCCCGTCGACCTCGATGCGGCGGGCACCTGGGGTGCCGAGGTGAGCGTGCACCGACCGGGCGCGGCACCGATGTGCGAGAAGGTCCGCTTCAGCGTGCAGGAGCAACCGCAGGCACCGGCGGTCGGGGCTGCCGCTCCGCACAGTGACACGCGTACAGCCGCCGACGCTGTGGGCGGAAACCTCGCAACGATCACGTCCGACCCGAATCCCGACCCGTCGCTGTACCGCTACAGCGTGGCCGAGCTCCTCGACGCCCACCGCCCCTTCGTCGTCGCGTTCGCGACGCCCAAGTTCTGCACGAGCCGCACGTGTGGACCGACCGTCGACCAGATCAAACAGGTCGCCGCCACCCACCCGAACTGCACGTACGTGCACGTCGAGATCTTCGAGGACCTCGACAGCCCGGTGCCCAAGAAGTACGTCCCCGCCGTCACCGAGTGGAACCTCCCCTCGGAGCCGTGGGTGTTCGCCGTTGGCGCCGACGGCAGAGTCGCGGCACGCTTCGAGGGAGCGATGAGCGATCAGTCCCTCCGCGACGCGGTCGAAGCCGTCTGCCCCGAGGCAGCCGGATGAGTCCCGTGCCGAGCCGCGCCGACGTCGTCGTCGTGGGCGGCGGGCCGGCCGGCGCGTCGGTCGCCGCCCGCCTCGCAGCGGACGGGCGCGAGGTCGTCGTCATCGAGAAGAAGCGCTACCCGCGCGAGAAGACGTGCGGGGACGGGCTCACACCGCGCTCGGTCAAGGCGCTCCTCGACCTCGGCATGGCCGAGGAGGTCGCGCGCTGGCACCCGGTACGTGGGCTGCGTGCATATGCCGGGGGCCGCTGCCTCGAGCTCGATTGGCCCGACCATCCGGTGTTCCCGCGCACCGGGGCAGTCGTGACCCGCGCCGAGCTCGACATGGCGATCGCCGACCGCGCGCGCAAAGCCGGTGCCGTGTTCGTCGAGGAGACCGAGGCGACCGGCGCCGACCTCGCAGACGGCATCGTGCGCGGTGTCGAGGTCAAGCCCAAAGGTGCGCCCGCCACGACGGTGGCCGCCGCGTTCGTCGTCATCGCGGACGGATCGCTGAGCCGCTTCGGCCGTTCACTCGGCAACGCCCGCGACCGCCGCTTCCCGCTCGGGATGGCGATCCGTGGCTACTTCGACAGTCCACGTGACGACGACGACTACATCGAGAGCCACATCGACATACGCGACGTCCACGGCCGCTCGCTGCCGGGCTACGGCTGGGTGTTCCCCGAGGGCGACGGGACCGTGAACGTCGGGATCGGTCTCCTTTCGACGTTCCGCGACTGGAAGGGCGTCAACACGTCCGAGCTCATGGACGCGTTCACCCACGTCGTCCCCCGCTACTGGGCGATCGATCCCGATGCCGGACGCAGCATCCGCGGGGGAAAGCTGCAGATGGGCATGAGCGTCCGTCCCCGGGTCGGGCCGAACTGGCTCACGGTCGGGGACGCCGGCGGTGTCATAAACCCCTTCAACGGCGAGGGCATCGCCTATGCCCTCGAGACCGCCGAGCTCGCTGCGCAGGTGCTCGGTGACGCCCTGGTCCGCGGTGACGGCCGCGTGCTGTGGCAGTACGCGTGCGAGCTCGACCGCCGGTATGCCGCCTACTACAGGACCGCCCGCGGGTTCGTGCGCCTCATCGGCGAGCCGCGCGTGATGCGCTTGGCGGCTCAGGTCGGCATGCGCTCGCACCTGATCATGGCGGCGGTGCTGCGGGTGATGGCGAACCTGCTCTCACCCGAACTGCGTGATCCCGAGGAACGTGTCTACTCGCTGCTCGAGCGAGTGGTCGCGATCGGCCCCGAGCCCTGAGGGGGCTCGAGCCTGCAGCCCCGTCCAGCGGGCGGCCTGCTGGAGTCCGATGACGGGCATCCGTATACTTCTATACCCATTGGGGAGTGGGGCCTTGCCCACGCAGGGATAGGGGAGACGGATGATCACGACCGTTGGGTCCTGGTGGGCGCGTGCGCGGGGTGGCCGGTCACGGCGCAGGGGGGCAGTGGCCGGCGCTCTGGTAGCCGCCACGCTCCTGTTGAGCTCCTGTTTCGTGTTCGCGGCGCCGTCTCCGTCGGGCATCCCCGCACCTACAGCCGATCCGTCCCTGCTCGCCACCGCGTCGGGCTACTACCTGTACGCGACCAACGCCGGCTTCAGGGTCCCCGTCAGGTCGTCGAGCTCGTACGCGGGAGGGTGGTCAGGTCCGAGCGAGGCGTTCACCGGGCCACCGTCATGGGCCGTCGGCAACTTCTGGGCGCCGGACGTAGTGCAGGTCGGCAGCACGTACTACCTGTACTACTCCGCGAGCGTCACCTCGGCATGGCCCTACAACGGGAACAACGATGAGCACGCCGTCGGGGTCGCCTGCTCGTCTGCGCCGGCGGGGCCGTTCACCGGCTGCTCCGTGGCGCCCTACGGATTCCCGGCGCCAGTCGCACGCGAGGGTGGCTTGCTCGGTGCCATCGATCCCGAAGCGGTCTTCGACTACGGCACGCAGCGGTGGTTCCTGCTCTGGTCGGTCGACTGGGGGCCCGGCGGGCGACGCGCCAACTCGCCACGCGCGATCAAGGGCTGCCGCCTCGCTACGAACATGAAGCAGTGCGACACCACGCCCGTCGAGATCCTCCACGCCGCCAACGGTGGCTGGGAGCTCGGCACCGTCGAGAACCCCGCGATGCTGTGGGGCGGCGACGGCCAGTGGCACCTCTACTACAGCGGGGGCAACTACGAGAACGCCTACGCGACCGGCGAGGCCGTGTGTGGTGCCGCCATGCTTTCGCCGTGCACGCGTCTGGGCTCTGGACCGGTCCTCGCGGACGGCTGGAACGGCCTCTCCAACATCGGTGGGCTCGACTTCTTCCCCGTGTACTGGGGCGTCTACGGCGCCGTGTTCCATTCGTCCGGGGACTTCGGCTCAGGCGATCCGCGCACGGTGTACACGTCGACGGTCACCTGGCAGAACTCCTAGCAGCGCTGCGGCCCGGCAGGCCGAGGTGCTTCCTCTCTTGGCGTCCACGTGTGAGGGTGCGTGGTTCGCAGTGTCGGTGGGAGGAAGTGCCGAGCGCCTTGTGGTGTGGCAGGCCGAGGTGCTTCCTCTCTTGGCGTCCACGTGTGAGGGTGCGTGGTTCGCAGTGTCGGTGGGAGGAAGTGCCGAGCGCCTTGTGGTGTGGCAGGCCGAGGTGCTTCCTCTCTTGGCGTCCACGTGTGAGGGTGTGTGGTTCATGCCGTCGGTGGGAGGAAGTGCCGAGCGCCTTGTGGTGTGGCAGGCTGAGGTGCTTCCTCTCTTGGCGTCCACGTGTGAGGGTGTGTGGTTCATGCCGTCGGTGGGAGGAAGTGCCGAGCGCCTTGTGGTGTGGCAGGCTGAGGTGCTTCCTCTCTTGGCGTCCACGTGTGAGGGTGCGTGGTTCGCAGTGTCGGTGGGAGGAAGTGCCGAGCGCCTTGTGGTGTGGCAGGCCGAGGTGCTTCCTCTCTTGACGTCCACGGGGTGGGCGTGGTTTGCAGTGTCGGCAGGAGGAAGTGCCGAGCGCCTTGTGGTGTGGCAGGCCGAGGTGCTTCCTCTCTTGACGTCCACGGGGTGGGCGTGGTTCGCAGTGTCGGTGGGAGGAAGTGCCGAGCGCCTTGTGAATCGAACGGCCGAGTCCGTAGATTCCGGGCTGAAGAGGGATTCGAGCAGTCGAGGAGGCGCCGTGCAGCTTGGCGATTACCTGCCGATCGCGGTGATGGGCCTGCTCGCCTTGATCTTCGGCGGGGCCTCGTACGTGCTGTCCGGCTTGCTCGCCCCGCGCAAGCCGACGCCCGAGAAGCTGCAGCCGTACGAGTGCGGGATCGTGCCCGAGTACGAGCCGCCGCAGCGCTTCCCGGTGCAGTTCTATCTGATCGCGGTGATCTTCATCGCCTTCGACATCGAGGTCATCTTCATGTACCCGTGGGCGGTGCGGATGCGCGACCTCGGGATGTTCGGCTTCGCCCTGATGGGGTCGTTCATGGTGATGCTCATCGTGCCGCTGATCTACATCATCCGCGAGGGGGTGCTCGACTGGGCGCCGCGGCGTCGTCACAGCCGCGACGAGCTCATCGCGCGATACCGTGCCGAGCACGAGGCCGCGGCCCGCGAGGAGGCCGCCTGATGGCGCTCGAGGACTTCCGTCCCAACATCGTGACGACGAACCTCGAGAAGGCGGTCAACTGGGCCCGCATGCGCTCGCCGTTCCCGGCGGCGTTCGGCCTCGCGTGCTGCGCGATCGAGATGATGGCCACCGGTGGTGCCCACTTCGACATGGCACGCTTCGGCATGGAGGTCTTCAGGGCGAGCCCGCGCCAGGCGGACGTCATGATCGTCGCGGGCAGGGTGAGTCAGAAGATGGCCCCTGTGCTCCGCCAGATCTACGACCAGATGCCCGAGCCGAAGTGGGTCATCTCGATGGGCGTCTGCGCGAGCACCGGCGGGATGTTCAACAACTACGCCATCGTCCAGGGTGTGGACCAGATCGTGCCCGTCGACGTCTACGCGCCCGGCTGCCCGCCGGGGCCGGAGACGCTCATGAACGCGATCCTGACCCTGCACTCGAAGATCACCTCGTCCGAGCTCGTGCAGGACCCCGCCTGAAGCCGCCCCGCCTTCTTGGACCGAATTGCGATGAGCGACCGACCAACCGACCCAAGTGAAGAGATTCACGAGCAGGACGGGTCGGGCGCGCCTGCAGTGCCGGCGCCGCCGGACGACCTGGTGAGCGAGATCTGCGCACGCGTGCCCGGCGCGGGGTGGGAGATCAGCTGCGGGCAGTCGGTGGCGATCTGTGCGCCCGAGCACGTCGAGGAGCTCTGCTTCTGGCTGCGCGACGAGCGTTCGTTCGACATGTGCGTCGACGTCACCGCGGTCGACTACCTCGACCATTGGGATCGGTCGATGGGCACGTGGGCGGGCGAGCCCACTCGGTACGAGGTCGTGGTCAACCTCCTCGACCTCGACACGCCACGCCGGATACGCCTGCGGGTGCCCGTCGACGAGGACGAACCGCGCTGCCCGACGCTCTCCTACGTGTGGGCCTCGGCCGATGCCGCCGAGCGCGAGGCGTTCGACATGTACGGCATCGTCTTCGACGGACACCCCAACCTGACGCGCATCCTCATGCCCGACGACTGGGAGGGCCACCCGCTGCGCAAGGACTACGCGATCGGCGCGATCCCCGTCACCTTCAAGGAAGGCGGCGAGGGCCAGGTAGCCGGACGCCCACCAGGGCCGGGAGGTGCGTGACGTGACCCAGACCCACCACTCGCGCGCCCGGGTGATACCGCCGTCGGTGCTGCGGCCGGTGACCCAGACCGACGAGGGCAGCCAGGAGATGATGCGTCCCGGCGAGACGAACGTCGTCGCCGTGCGCCGCCAGCGCGGCATCATCACCAACGCCGACTTCGACGAGCTCCTCGATGCCCCCGAGGACGAGACGATGATCATCAACATGGGGCCCCAGCACCCGTCGACGCACGGTGTGCTGCGCCTCATGGTCGAGCTCGACGGGGAGGAGGTCCTGCGCGTCCAGCCGGTGGTCGGCTACCTGCACACCGGCATGGAGAAGACGGCCGAGGACCTGATGTTCATCCAGGGCTCCACGAACGTCACCCGCATGGACTACCTCGCGCCGATGACGAACGAGCTCTGTTTCAGCCTCGCCGTCGAGCGTCTCCTCGGCGTCGAGGTGCCGCCGCGGGCAGCGGCGATCCGGGTCCTGATGTGCGAGCTGAACCGCATCTCGTCGCACATGATCTGGTTCGCGACGAGCGGCATGGACCTCGGTGCGACCACCGTCATGATCCACGGCCTGCGTGAGCGCGAGAAGATCCTCAACTTCTTCGAGAAGACGACCGGTCTGCGGATGAACCACGACTACATCCGCCCCGGTGGGGTCGCAGCCGACCTGCCTGACGGGTGGGAACGCGACGTCGCGGACATCCTCGACGTGCTGCCGCCGCGGATCGCGGAGAGCCGCGAGCTCCTCGACGACAACCCCATCTTCCAACGCCGCACCCAGGGCGTCGGCGAGCTCACCCGCGAGGAGGCGCTCGCGCTCGGTGTCACGGGCCCCATGCTGCGCGCCAGCGGCGTGAAATGGGACCTGCGCAAGGCGTTCCCGTACTCCGGCTACGACCAGTACGAGTTCGACGTGCCCACGTGGGACACGTGCGACGTGTGGGGCCGGTACATGGTGCGCATGGCCGAGATCGGCGAGTCCGTCAGGATCTGCCGCCAGGTGCTCGACTCCATGCCGCGTGGCGACTACCGCGTCCAGGACAAGAAGGTGACGCCGCCTCCTCGGCGCCGCATCGACGAGTCGATGGAGGCGCTCATCCACCACTTCAAGCTCTTCACCGAGGGTTTCAAGGTCCCGGAGGGCGAGACGTACGTCGCCATCGAGTCGCCCCGCGGCGAGCTGGGTTGCTATCTCGTCGCCGACGGTGGCTCCAAGGCGTACCGCCAGCACACCCGCGGCCCGTGCTTCGTGCACGTCCACGCGCTGCCCGCGATGATGGTCGGCGGCCTCGTGGCGGACGCGATCGTGACCATCGCGGCCGCCGACCCGGTCCTCGGGGAGGTCGACCGCTGATGGCGGCCGAGGTGTTCACCGGCGAGCTGCTCGAGCAGGCGCGGGCCAAGGTGGCCGAGTACCCCGAGCCGCGCAGTGCGCTGCTGCCACTTCTGCACATGCTGCAGGAGCAGGCCGGATACGTGACGACGGGCGGCATGCGCGAGGTGGCGGCACTTGTCGGCGTCACCCCCGCCGAGGTGTACGGGACGGCGACGTTCTACACGATGTTCAAGCTCGAGCCGATCGGCAGGCACCTCGTGTCGGTGTGCACCTCTCTGTCTTGCCAGATACTCGGCGCCGACGAGCTCTACGCGCGGCTGCGCGACCACTACGGCGTCGCAGATCGTGAGACCACGGCCGACGGCGAGTTCACGTTCGAGGAGGTCGAGTGCGCGGCCGCATGCGGCGGGGCGCCGTGCCTGCAGATCGACTACCGGTTCTTCGAGTTCGTCAAGGCCGACGAGGTCGTCGACCTCGTCGAGGACGTGCGCCGCCGCGGCCTCGACGCCGTCCACGCCGAGCGCGGATCGGTGCTGGCGCCGCTGCCGCCGCTCGAGGCGGCGGAGATCGCGGCCGGCATCACGCCCGAGCACAAGTGGACGCCACCGGCGGAGGACGACGCCTGATGGCAGAGCTGATCCTCACCAAGCGGATGCTCGAACGTCCCCACGACGCGCACACCCTCGAAGGCTACGAAGCCTCAGGTGGCTACCTCGCGCTGCGCCAGGTCCTCGCCGACATGACACCTGAGCAGGTACACGCCGAGGTCAAGACGTCGGGTCTGCGCGGCCGCGGCGGCGCCGGATTCCCGGCCGGTGTGAAGTGGGGTTTCGTCCCCGCCGACTCGTTCCCGCGCTACCTCGTGATCAACGGCGACGAGGGTGAGCCGGGCACGTTCAAGGACCGCATGCTCATGGAGCGCGACCCCCACCAGCTCGTGGAGGGCGTGATCATCTCCTGCTTCGCCCTGCAGGCAGAGCACGCGTTCATCTACTGCCGCGGCGAGATGGACCTCGCGTACCGGCACCTGTGCGACGCGGTCGCCGCGGCGGAGGCCGCCGGCTACCTCGGCCGCGGAATCCTCGGCAGCGACTTCGACTGCCGCATCACCGTGCACCGCGCGGCAGGTGCCTACATCTGTGGCGAGGAGACGGCGCTGCTCGAGAGCCTCGAGGGCCTGCGCGGATGGCCGCGGATGCGTCCGCCGTTCCCCGCCGTCGCAGGCCTCTACGCCAAACCAACGGTCGTCAACAACGTGGAGACGATCTCAAACGTGCCCCACATCGCCGCCCGCGGCGGCGCCTGGTACGCGTCGATGGGTACGGAGAAGTCGACGGGGACGCGCCTGTTCTGCCTCTCCGGTCACGTGAACCGTCCCGGCAACTACGAGATCGAGCTCGGGACCACCTTCCGCGAGCTCTTCGACCGCTGGGGCAAGGGCATCCGCGACGGCAACGAGCTCAAGGCGTTCGTGCCGGGGGGTGCCAGCGCGCCGTGGTTCGACGCGTCGAGCGTCGACCTCCCTCTCGACATGGACGTCGTGCAGCAGCACGGGTCGATGCTCGGCTCAGGTGCAGTGATGGTGATGGACCACACCACCGACATCGTGCGTGCGGCGTGGCGTCTCGTGAAGTTCTTCGCGCATGAGTCGTGCGGTCAGTGCACGCCCTGCCGTGAGGGCACCGACTGGCTCGAGGAGATCATGGAGCGTCTCCTCGACGGCCGCGGGCGGCCGTCGGACATCGGGCTGCTCATCGACGTGAGCGACAACATCTCGCCCGGGCTCACCTGGCCGCCCGCGCAGACCACGATCTGTCCGCTGGGCCCGTCCGCGACGGCACCGATCGCGTCGACGATCCGGCTCTTCCCAGGCGACTACGAGCGCCTCGTGGCCGGCAACGAGGATCTCGAGCCGGCGGAGTCGACCGGGCCCGCAGGACCGGAGCGGACCGTCGCCGTCACGATCGGCACCAAGCCCGATCGGGAGGCGGTCGCGCATGGCTGAGCAGGTGACGATCCAGGTCGACGGGCAGCCGATCGAGGCCACCGCGGGCGAGCTCCTGATCGCCGCGTGCGAGAAGGGCGGCGTCTACATCCCGCGCTTCTGCTGGCACCCGCGCCTGCGGTCGGTCGCCATGTGCCGGATGTGCCTCGTCGAGGTCGAGGGCATGCGCGGGCTGCAGCCGGCGTGCTACGTGCCCGTCGCCGACGGCATGGAGGTCAGGACCGAGACGGCCGCCGTGAAGAAGGCACAGGAGGGGGTGCTCGAGTTCCTGCTCATCAACCACCCCCTCGACTGCCCCGTCTGCGACCGTGGTGGCGAGTGCCCGCTGCAGGACCAGACCCTCGCGTTCGGCCCGGGCGAGTCGCGCTTCGTCGAGGAGAAGCGCCACTTCGAGAAGCCGATCGCGATCTCCGATCTCGTGCTGCTCGACCGCGAGCGCTGCATCCAGTGCGGGCGCTGCGTCCGCGCCGCGAGCGAGGTCGCCGGCGATCCACTCATCGATTTCAGCTACCGCGGCAACGACACGCAGATCACGACGTTCCCCGACGAGCCGTTCAAGTCGTACTTCAGCGGCAACACCGTGCAGGTCTGTCCCGTCGGCGCGCTGACGGCGGCGCCGTACCGCTTCAAGGCGCGTCCCTGGGACGTCTCGTCGGTCGAGACGACGTGCACGGCGTGCAGCGTCGGCTGCCGCGGTGTGCTCCAGCAGACCCGCAACACGCCGGTGCGCTTCTTCGGCGCGGACATCGAGGCGACCAACTGGGGATGGCTCTGCGACAAGGGCCGCTTCGGGTACGAGTACGTGTCCCACCCCGACCGCCTCACCCGCCCGACGAAGGGCCGTGTTCCGGTCACGTGGGCCGAGGCCATCGACGAGGTGGCCGACCGCGTCGAGGACCTCCGTGCCGGCGGAGGCGCGGCAGCGGCGATCGGCGGCGCGCGCCTCACCAACGAGGAGGCCTACGCGCTCTCGAAGTTCATGCGGGTGGTGTGCAGCACCAACGACGTCGACTGCCAGCTCGACGACGGGCTGCCCGGAGCTTTCGTGGCAGGCACGCAGCAGCGCGCCACGGTCGCCGATCTCGCCGGTGCGGCCGCCATCGTCCTCGCGGCCCCCGACCTCAAGGAGGAGCTGCCGGTCCTCTACCTGCGTGTGCGTGACGCGGTCGTAGGTGGGAAGGTCGCCCTCCATGTAGCAGGTGGGCGCCAGTCCGGCCTCGACCGCTTCGCGACCACGCGCGTCGCGGCGGCGGCCGACTTCGACGCCGCGGCGCTGCCGGCCGAGGGAGACGTCGTCGTCGTGGTCGGCAGGCAGCACCTGGGCCAGGACACCGAGGCCCTCGCGGCATGGGCACAGGGGCTCGTGGCATCCCTCGGTGGCCGCGCTCGGCTCATGCCCGTGCTGCGCCGCGCGAACGCGCACGGCGCGCTCGACATGGGGCTCTCACCCGAGCTCCTGCCCGGACGCGTCGCGGTGCACGACCACCAGGCACGTGAACGCCTCAGCGCCCGCTGGGCGGGCTCGTTCCCGCTCGAAGCGGGGCGTGACACGAGGGCCATCCTCGAGGCTGCAGCGGCCGGTCGCATCGACATCCTCTTCCTCGTCGGCGCCGATCCGCTTGCCGACCTCTGCGACCCGGACCTCGCGCTGCGCGGCCTCGAGGGGGCGCGCTACGTCGTCGTCATCGACCTGTTCCGCACCGCAGCGTCCGCGCATGCCGACCTGGTGCTCCCGGCCGCGGGCTGGGGCGAGGTCGACGGCACGGTCACCAACATCGAGGGCCGCGTGCAGCGTGTCGCGGCCAACGTCGTCGCGCCGGGGCAGGCGGCGTCGGACGCACAGCTCTTCCGTGAGGTCGCCGAGGCGCTCGGCATCGAGTTCGGTTGCGGCACCCCGCAGGCGACGATGGCCGAGATCGCCGAGGTGGCGCCTGCGTACGCCGGCGTCAAGGCGTCGGCGTTCCGCGGTCGCGCCGGTCGTGAAGGCGTGCTCGCAACCCCTGGCAGCGTCACGTGGACGCTCGTCGGCGATGCGCAACCGGCGCCGTCTGCGGCTCCCGGCGACGGGCTTGCCCTCCGTGTGGGCCGCCGTCTCTACGACCGTGGCACGCTCGTGTCGCACTGCCCGTCGTTGGCGGAGCTCGGTCCCGGGACCGTGGTGTGCCTGCATCCTGACACGGCCGCCGCACGCGGCCTGCGCGACGGCGACAAGGTCGTCGCCACCGTCGGCGAAGCCACGTTCGAGGCCGCTGTCGTCGTCGACGCGGCTGCCGTCGCTGATGTCGCGTTCGTGCCCCATGCCCAGGGCGGCGATCCGCTGCACCTTGACGCGTCCACGACGGTCGCCCTCACGAAGCGGGCGTCGTGATGGACTGGGTCGACTACCTGATCAGAAGCGTCGTGGCCGTCGTCGTCTTCGCCGCGATCCTCGGCACCTGCACGCTGCTCGTGTGGTTCGAGCGGCGCGGCGCCGCGTGGATGCAGGTGCGCGTCGGCCCGAACAAGGCGGGGCCGTTCGGGCTCCTGCAGACCGTCGCCGACGCCGTCAAGCTCCTCACCAAAGAGGTGTTCGTGCCGGACTCGGCCGATCCCCTCGTGTACCGCATCGCGCCGTTGCTGTCGCTGCTCCCGGCCTTCCTGGCGCTCACGATCGTGCCCTTCGGGCCGGGCTTCCACATCGGCGACCGCTACGTGCCGATGCAGATCGCCGACCTGAACATCGGGATCCTGTGGCTGCTCTGCATGAGCAGCATCGCCGTATACGGGTACATCCTCGCCGGCTGGTCGTCCGGGTCGAAGTACCCGCTCCTCGGGGCCGTGCGGCAGTCCGCGCAGGTGATCAGCTACGAGCTCGTGATGAGCCTCGCGATCATCCCCGTGGTCATCTGGGCCGGGACCCTGTCGACATCGGGCATCGTGGAAGCCCAGAGCCGGTACCACTGGTACGTGGTGCCGCTGATCGTGCCCGCGATCGCGTTCTTCGTGAGCGGTATCGCCGAGACCAACAGGCCGCCGTTCGACCTCGTCGAAGCCGAGAGCGAGCTCGTCGCCGGCGCGATCACCGAATACGGCGGCGTCCGCTTCATGATGTTCTTCCTCGCGGAGTACACCAACATCATCACGATCTCGGCGATCACGACCACCTTGTTCCTCGGCGGCTGGAACGGGCCGATCCTCTTCGGCACGATCGCCGGCTGGTCGGTCGTGCCGCTTTGGGGCCTGTTCTGGTTCCTGCTCAAGACGGGTGTGCTCCTGTTCGTGTTCATCTGGGTCCGCGTCTCGCTGCCGCGGTTGCGCTACGACCAGCTCATGACGTTCGGCTGGAAGATCATGATCGGCGTCAACGTCGCAGTGGTGCTCGCGGTGTCGTTCGTGATCGCTCTGATGGAGCAGGGGGCCCTGCCGATGTTCTGGGCCCCGCCGGGGAGATGACATGGCACTGATCGGATTTGCGATTCAGGGCTGGGAATTCGATGTTCTGGGCCCCGCCGGGGAGATGACATGGCCGCACGGAGTACTTCGGTTCGCGAGTCCGCCCTGCGGGGCTCTGCAGGGGAGGTGAGATGGCGGCTGTAGGGATCGCGCGCGGACTCGGGGTCACCCTCAGGAACCTCTTCCGCCGCAAGGTCACGACGCAGTACCCCGACGCCATCCGGCCCAAGCCGGTGCGGTTCCACGGACGCCACGTGCTGAACCGCTACGAGGACGGGATGGAGAAGTGCATCGGCTGCGAGCTGTGCGCCGGGGTGTGCCCAGCGCGCTGCATCTACGTGCGTGGTGCGGACAACCCGCCAGACTCCCCGGTGTCCCCAGGTGAGCGCTTCGGGTACGTCTACGAGATCAACTTCCTGCGCTGCATCTTCTGCGGCCTCTGCGTCGAGGCGTGCCCGACCGAGGCGATCACGATGTCGAACCTCTTCGAGTGGTCCTTCACGGACCGCAAGGACGCCATCTTCGGCAAGGACCTGCTCCTCGTCGAGGCCGACGGCACGCCGCGCCACAAGGGCAGCCCCTACTTCGACCCCGAGTCGCTGCGCGAGTCCGGCGGTTGGATGCGGGCCACGTCGCCCTCGGGTGACGGCGATTACGTGGGCGTCGGCGGTTGGTCGTCCGACGCGGGCTACGGCGTGAGGCCGGGTGAGGCCGGGCAGCGCGCGATCGTCGACGCGCCCGAGACCACAGCGGAGGACCACGCGTGAGCGCCGAGTGGATCCTCTACATCGTCTTCGGCGCTCTCGCGCTGGGTTGCGCGTTCGGAGTGGTCTTCGCACCGAACCCGGTCCACTCGGCGCTCTACCTCGTCGCCACCCTGCTCTCGATCGCGATCCTGTTCCTGGCGCAGTCGGCCTACTTCCTCAGTGCGGTGCAGATCATCGTGTACACGGGCGCGATCGTCGTGCTCTTCCTGTTCGTGATCATGCTCCTCGGCATCGACAGCCCCGACCCCGACGAGGTCGACCGCCTGCGCAACCCGGGCACCGTCGTGGTCGTGGCCGGCGTCGTCGTCGTGTTCTTCCTGCTCGTGCAGCTGGCCGTCGGGTTTTCGTGGCCCGCAGGCGTGCCCGGCACGACCGGTTCGGCGGAGGCGCAGGCGGCGGCGGGCGGCAACGTGCAGGCGATCTCAGAGGTGCTCTTCACCAAGTTCCTGCTGCCGTTCGAGGTGACGTCGTTCCTGCTCATCGCCGGGGTCATCGGTGCCGTCGTGCTCGCCCGCCGCGGGCGCGGGGTCTTCGGCGCCGGGATCGGGCGCAGCCGCGAGGTCGTCGAGGAACTGCGGCGCCGCAGCGAGTCCGCTGCAGGAGCCGAGGAGGCGGCCGAGGTCGCTGCCGGCGCCGCCGCCGACGCTGCAGCCGCCGACGCTGACGCTGCCGCGGCCGAGTCCGTCGGTGCCGTCTCCGAGGAGGAACGATGATCGTCGCTGCGGTCGGCGATGCCCTCAAGGCGGGGCCATCGGACAACGCCTATCTGGTGCTCGCCACCCTGATCTTCGCGATCGGCGGAGTCGGGTTCCTGATCCGCAAGAACGCGCTCGTGATGTTCATGTGCATCGAGCTGATGCTCAACGCCGTGAACCTCGCCCTCGTCGCGTTCGGACGCAAGCTCACCGACATCGACGGGCAGATCCTGGTCTTCTTCGTCCTCGTCGTGGCCGCAGCCGAGGTCATGGTCGGCCTCGCGATCCTTGTGGCCATCTTCCGGCGCCGAGCCGAGGCCAACGCCGACGACCTCGACAGCATGAGCGGCTGAACATGCAGATCCTCGACAGCGCCTGGCTGATCCCCGTCATCCCACTCGTCTCCGCCGGCGTGCTCGCGCTCGCGGGCCGCCGTCTCAAGGAGCCGATCGCGGGTTGGGTCGCGACGGTCGCGGTCGGCGCCAGCTTCGTCCTCAGCTTCGGCCAGCTCATCGCCTTGGTGGGCCGCCCGCCGGAAGCGCGCACGTTCGTGCGCACCCTCTACGAGTGGATCCCCGCAGGCGGCTTCCGCGTGCCGGTGTCGTACCGGATCGACCCGCTCAGCGTCGTGATGATCCTGCTGATCACCGGCGTCGGTGCGCTCATCCACCTCTACGCGATCGGGTACATGAAGGGCGATCGCGACTTCACGCGCTTCTTCTTCTACTTGAACCTGTTCGTGGGTTCGATGCTCGTGCTCGTCCTCGCCGACAACTATCTGCTCCTGTTCGTGGGCTGGGAGCTCGTCGGCGCGTGCAGCTACCTGCTCATCGGCTTCTGGTACCAGAGCTCGCCGAACGCGACCGCCGCCAAGAAGGCGTTCGTGGTCAACCGGGTCGGCGACTTCGGCTTCGTCGTCGGGCTCATGCTGATCTTCTCCGTCGTCGGGAGCCTCGACTACGGCGCCGTGTTCTCGATCGCGCCATCGGTGATGACGGCCGCGATGGCGACCGCGGTGTGCCTCTGCCTGCTCGTCGGCGCCACGGGGAAGTCCGCGCAGATTCCGCTCTACGTGTGGCTCCCCGATGCGATGGCTGGTCCCACGCCGGTGTCCGCGCTCATCCACGCGGCCACGATGGTGACGGCAGGCGTGTACATGATCGCCCGCAGCTTCGTCCTCTGGGATCTGTCGCCCACCGCCCAGGGGATCACGGTCGCGATCGGGATCATCACGGCACTAGTCGCCGCCGTGATCGCGATCGGGCAGTTCAACATCAAGAAGGTCCTCGCGTACTCGACGGTGAGCCAGCTCGGCTACATGATCGCCGGCGTCGGCGTCGGTGGAGCCGGGTACGCGGCCGGCATCTTCCACCTCCTCGCCCACGGCTTCTTCAAGGCGCTGCTGTTCCTGTGCGCGGGCTCGGTCATCGTCGGGATGCACCACGAGGAGGACATGCGCAAGATGGGGGGCCTGCGCACGAAGATGCCGATCACGTTCATCACCTACACGATCGGATTCCTCGCCCTCGACGGCATCTTCCCCTTCGCCGGCTACTTCTCCAAGGACGGCATCCTCGCGGCGCTCTTCGAGCACGGCACCTGGTGGTCGCAGGTCGCGTGGGCCCTCGGCCTCGTGGGCGCATTCCTGACCGCCACCTACATGGCGCGCCAGTGGTTCATGGTCTTCTTCGGCAAGCCGCGCTGGGACGAGGACGTGCACCCGCACGAATCGCCGTGGCTCATGACGGTGCCGCTCATCGTGCTCGCGATCCCCTCCACCCTGTTCGGCACCGCCGGCCTGCCTGGGTTCAACCAGCTGCACCGCTGGCTCGAGCCCGTGTTCGGCGTGGCAGGCGGCGAGCCCGAGCTGCTCAACGCGACGACGTTCGCGCTGCTGCTGACGAGCCTCGTGGTGGCCGGCAGCGGGCTCGTCGTCGGCTGGGCGATCTGGTACCGCGCGACAGCGGACCAGCGTGCCACCCTCGCCGGCCGTCTCGGAGGTGTCGTGCCGTTCGTGCGCAACAAGCTCTACGTCGACGAGGCGTACGCGGCGACGTTCGAGCGGCCCGGCTACCGGCTCACGGCCGTCCTCGGTGACGAAATGGACCAGCGCGGCATCGACTGGCTCGTGATGGGCACCGGCGCGGCCTTCAAGCGCGCGGGGGCGTGGTTCTCCAAGGGTCAGAACGGGCTCATCCGCGCGTACGCAGCGGTCATGGGCGCCGGAGCCCTCGTCTTCGTGGTCTACGTCCTCGCACGGGGAGTCTCGCGATGAGCGAAGCCATCCCCGGCGGGTTCCCGCTGCTGTCGATCCTGATCTTCCTCCCCGTCTTCGGGGCGCTCGCCGTCGCGTTCGTGCCCAAGGGCCGCGGCGACGTCGCGCGCGCGCTCGGCACGGCGATCTCGGCATCGACGCTCGGCCTTGCCGTCTGGCTCCTGATCCACTTCGAGAACGGCGTCGGCGCGATGCAGTTCGTCGAGGCGCATGAGTGGATCCCGTCCCTCGGCGTCGGGTACCGCCTCGGCGTCGACGGCATCAGCGTGTTCCTCGTGGCGCTCACGACGCTGATGTTCCCGCTCGCGCTCGTGGCGTCGGGTCACGTGACCAAGCGCGTCAAGCACTACACGATCTTCATGCTCCTGCTCGAGGCGACGGTGCTCGGCGTGTTCCTCGCCAACGACCTCTTCCTCTTCTTCGTGTTCTGGGAGGCGATGCTCGTCCCGATGTACTTCCTGATCGGGTACTGGGGCTCGGCGGGACGGGTGCGGGCGGCGGTCAAGTTCTTCATCTTCACCGCCGCGGGCTCGGCGTTCCTGCTCGCCGCGATCATCGGTGCCGGTGTGATCGCCGGCGGCGACTTCAGCTACGCGGGCATCTTCGGCCACGACTACACGCTGTGGGCGCAGCGGCTGCTGTTCTGGGCGTTCACGATCTCGTTCCTCGTCAAGGTGCCCACGTTCCCGCTCCACACGTGGCTGCCCGACGCCCACACCGAGGCCCCCACCGCCGGGTCCGTGATCCTCGCGGCGCTGCTGCTGAAGATGGGCACGTACGGGCTCATCCGCTTCTCGCTGCCGCTGTTCCCCCGTGCCGCGGTCGAGGCCGTGCCCGTGCTGCTGACGCTGTCGGTGATCGGCATCATCTACGCAGCTCTCGTCGCGATCCGCCAGAAGGACTTCAAACGCCTCGTCGCGTACACGTCGGTCAGCCACCTCGGGTTCATCACGCTCGGCATCTTCGCGATCACCACGACCGGCCTCACCGGCGGGGTGGCGCAGATGATCAACCACGGGCTGACCACCGGGGCGCTGTTCTTCCTCGTCGGGATGCTCTACGAGCGCCGCCACACACGGCTCATCGACGACTACGGCGGGATCCGGCGCCAGGTCCCGATCCTGGGGGGCGTGTTCCTCTTCGTCGTGTTCGCGTCGGCGGGGCTGCCGGGCCTCAACGGCTTCATCGGCGAGATGCTCACGCTCTTCGGCACCATCGTCGTGCACCGCTGGTGGGCGATCACCGCGGCCATCGGAGTGATCCTGGCAGCCATCTACCTGCTGTGGATGTATCAGCGGCTGTTCCTCGGCCCGCTCGACAAGCCGGAGAACGAGAAGATGCGCGACATGACCGCGACCGACCTCGTCGTGCTCGTGCCGCTCATGATCCTGATGCTGGTTCTCGGCATCTACCCCAAGCCGATGCTCGAGCGCATCGAACCGTCGGTTCACGAGGTCGTGGTCGCCGTCGAGGCGGGCACCGCCGGTACGGACCAGGCCTACGTCGAACCCGAGCAGACTTCGCCGTCGAACCCGGTCGCGGTCGTCGAGGCCGCAGAGCATGCCGAAGCCGAGCAGCACGCCAAGGAGGCCGCTGCCGAGTCCGGCGGCCACGCCGAGTCCGGCGGGCACGGTGACTCCGCCGGCTCGGGTTCCGGCCACACCGAAGGAGGCCGCTGATGCTGATCGCCGACGCGATCGCGGCTCCACCATCGGACTGGTGGGCGATCGCTCCACAGCTCGTGCTTGGCGGCACGGCCGTGGTCATCATCCTGATGATCTGCGTCAAGCGCGTCGATCCGGGCTGGAACGCTCTCGTCGCCGCCGTCGGAACCGTCGCCTCCGGTGTGTTCGCCTGGGAGCAGTGGCGGCAGGTGACGACCGACGCCAACCCGCGCCTCGCGTACAGCGGCATGATCGCCGTCGACGGGTTCTCGGCCTTCCTGGTGCTCGTCGTGTGCGTGGCGGCCTTCCTCGGCGTGCTCCTCGCCGACCAGTACTTCAAGCGCGAGGGCATCGACCGCGGCGAGTACTACGCGCTGCTGCTGTTCTCGGCCTGCGGCATGCAGTTCATGGCGGCGGCGAACAACCTCGTGATGGTGTTCGTGGCGCTCGAACTGCTGTCGATCTGCCTGTACGTGCTGTCGGCGTGGAACCGCGACGACTCGCGGTCGCAGGAGGCCGGCGCCAAGTACCTGCTGCTCGGCGCCTACTCGTCGGCGATCCTCCTGTTCGGGATCGCGCTCCTCTACGGCGGCACCGGGACCACGAACCTGGCGCGCATGGCCGAGATCTTCAGCGAGAACGTCACGCGTGAGCCCGGGCTCGTGCTGCTCGGCATGGTCTTCGTGATCGTCGGGCTCGGGTTCAAGATCGCCGCGGTGCCGTTCCACATGTGGACCCCCGACGTGTACCAGGGTGCGCCCACCCCCGTGGTGGGCTTCATGGCGTCGGGCGCCAAGATCGCGGGCTTCGCCGGGTTGTTCCGCGTCCTCGAGACGGGCCTCGCGGCGTTCGAGTTCGACTGGCAGCCGCTGCTCGTCGGCCTCGCGATAGTCACGATGCTGGGCGGTTCGATCCTCGCGATCGCCCAGCGCGACGTGAAGCGCATGCTCGCGTACTCGTCCATCGCGCACGCCGGGTTCATCCTCACCGGCCTCGCGTCGGGCACTGCCGCCGGCGTGCGTGGCGCCCTGTTCTACCTGGTGGCTTACGTCTTCATGATCGCAGGGGCCTTCGGTGTCGTAGCCCTCCTCGCGCGCCGGGGGGAGCGCTACACGAGCCTCGACGACTACCGCGACATGTTCCGGCGCGAGCCCGTGCTCGCCACCGTCCTCGCGTTCTTCCTGTTCGCGATGGCGGGCATCCCGGGCACGTCGGGCTTCGTCGCCAAGTTCGCGGTGTTCACCGGGGTCGCCGACGCCCACCAGTGGGTGCTGCTCACGGTCGGAACGGTCGCGAGCGTGATCAGCGCCTACTTCTACCTGCGCCTCGTCGTCTACATGTACATGCGCCCCGAGGTCGACGAGGGCGAGGCCCAGCCGGCGGCGCTGCCACGGGTCCGCTGGGCTCCGGCCACGGTCGTGGCGCTCGTGCTCACCGTGTTCTTCACGATCCAGCTCGGCATCCTGCCCCAGGGCCTGCTCGACATGGCCGGCAAAGCCACCCTCCTGTTCTGACACCCCCAAACGCGGGCAGGTTGTCG
>JAIBAC010000181.1 GCA_019695375.1 Acidimicrobiia bacterium | reverse complement strand
TGGCTGGTCAGCCGGTGACTGCGCCACGGGCGGCAGACGTCACGGTCTTGGCGAACTTGGCGAGGGCGCCCCTCTCGTAGCGGGGCTCGGGTCGCTTCCACGACGCCTTCCGCTCGGCGAGGACATCGGCGTCGACGAGAAGATCGAGGCGGCGTGCGGGGATGTCGAGCACGATCTCGTCGCCGTCGGCGACTAGCGCGATCGGGCCGCAGTCCCACGCCTCTGGCGCCACATGGCCGATGCAGAGCCCCGCGGTGCCACCCGAGAAACGCCCGTCCGTCACGAGCGCCACGTCGCGGCCGTGGCCGGTGCCCTTGATCGCACCGGTGACCGCGAGCATCTCGCGCATACCGGGCCCGCCCTTGGGGCCCTCGTAGCGGATCACGACGACGTCGCCGGCGCCGATCTTGCCGTCGGTCACGGCCGCCATCGCGTCGGCCTCGCCGTCGAAGACCTTCGCACGGCCCCGGAAGACCATGTCGTCGAGCCCCGCGACCTTGACCACCGCACCTTCGGGCACGAGCGAACCGCTCAGGATCGCGGTGCCACCGTCGGTGTGGATCGGCGCCGAGAGCGGCCGCAACACGTCCCCGTCGGGGCCGGGCGGGTCGAGGTCGGCGATGTTCTCGGCCACGGTGCGGCCGGTCAAGGTAAGGACGTCGCCGTCGATGAGGCCGGCGTCGAGGAGCTCCTTCATGACCACGGGGATGCCGCCGATGCGGTCGAGGTCGCTCATCACGTAACGGCCGGCCGGGCGCGTGTCCGCGATGTGGGGTACACGGCGGCTGATCCTGTCGAAGTCCTCGAGCGTGAGCTCGACCTCTGCCTCGTGCGCGATCGCGAGCAGGTGCAGGACCGCGTTGGTCGACCCACCGAGGGCCATGTCGACAGCGATCGCGTTCTCGAACGCCGCCTTGGTGAGGATCTGGCGCGGCCGGATCCCGAGCTCGAGCATGCGCACGACCGCCTCGCCGCTGCGCCGCGCATAGATGTCACGGCGAGCGTCCGGTGCGGGCGGCGAAGCCGACCCCGGTAGGGACAGGCCGAGCGCCTCTGCCATCGACGCCATCGTGTTCGCTGTGAACATCCCCGCGCACGCACCCTCGCCCGGGCACGCGTGACGCTCGATCTCGCCGAGCTCGTTCACGTCCATGAGGCCCGCCGAGCACGCCCCGACCGCCTCGAAGACGCTCACGATGTCGAGCGCCTCGCCCTTGTAGGAGCCCGGCAGGATCGATCCCGCGTACACGAACGCTGACGGCAGGTTCAGGCGCGCTGCAGCCATCATCATGCCGGGCAGGCTCTTGTCGCAGCCCGCGAACGTGACCATGCCGTCGAAGCGCTCGCCGTGCATGACGAGCTCGACGGAGTCGGCGATGACCTCACGGCTCACCAGCGACGCCCGCATGCCCTCGTGACCCATCGCGATGCCGTCGCTGACCGAGATCGTGGCGAACTCGAGCGGCACCCCACCGGCGGCGCGGACACCCTCCTTCGCCTGCTGTGCGAGGCGGTAGAGAGGCACGTTGCAGGGCGTCACCTCGTTGGCGGAGGAAGCGATCCCGATCTGGGGCTTTGCGAAGTCGTCGTCGGCGAAGCCCACCGCACGCAGCATCGCACGGGCCGGAGCCCGTTCCATTCCGTCGGTGACCTCATGACTGCGGGGCTTGGGGATGTCGGCCATGGCCGGACTCTACCGGGACGCTCTCGACGCCCCCCAAGGGGATGCGAGCACGACCGGGTGCGCCCGAGCCGCTGTGGCTACCCTCTGCGGTGCGGGTGAAGGGGACTTGCACCGGGCCGCGGTCTTGGAGGCTGCTCGGATGCGGATGCGCACGTTGAACGCCGTGCTCGTCGTCGTGTGCTGTGTCGTCGCGACGGCTCCCAAGCCCGCACGCGCCGACGTCAGCGATGCCGACATCCAGGTAGCTAGAGACCGGCTCATCGCCGCGCAGAGGGACGCGGCGTCGGCAACCGAGCACCTGCGCAAGGCGGATTCGGAGGCCGATGCCGCCAAGGCGGCCCTCGACCGCACCCAGAACGAGATCGACGACACCCAGGCACGGCTCGACTCCCTCTTGAAGGTCGTGCGGAGCCGCGCCGTCGAGGCGTACAAGAACGCGAGCAGCGGATCGGTGTCGGCACTCGGGCTCGTCCTCGGAGGACCCGAGGGCACCGACTCCGGCAGTGCCGCACGAGGACAGGTCTATGTCCGCAGCGCGATGTCGACCGACACCGAGTCGCTCGCCCAGATGGGTGCTCTGCGCGACGATCTCGAAGCCAAGCGCGTGAAGCAGGCTGCCTCGTCCAAGGCCCTCGCGAAGGCGCGCGACGAGGCTGCCTCGGCGAAGGGCCGGCTCGACGCCGCCCTCAACACAGCGGCCGCCGAGAAGGATCGGCTCGAGAAGCAGAAGGCGTCGGAGGACGCGGCACGGGCTGCCGCCGCGTCCCGCGCACTCGAGGAGGCGGCAGCGCGCGAGCGTGCTGATCGCGGCGCCAGCGGTCCGGTTCCCGGCGCTGACGGAGGCTTCGCGTGCCCTGTGCAGGGCCCGGTGAGCTTCAGCGACTCGTGGGGGGCGTCGCGCTCGGGTGGCAAACGGCGGCACAAGGGCGTCGACATGATGTCGGCGGAAGGAACGCCCGAAGCCGCGATCGTGAACGGCACGATCTCGCGCACCAGCGACGTCGAGCGCGGACTCGGCGGCATCACCATCTGGCTTCAGGGCGACAACGGCGTCAGCTACTACTACGCGCACAACTCGCGCAACGTCGTGCATCCCGGCCAGCGCGTGGCCAAGGGCGATGTGATCGGCTACGTGGGCCGCACCGGCAACGCCCGCTCGACGCCGGCGCATGTCCACTTCGAGGTGCATCCCGGTGGTGGCGCCGCGATCAACCCCTACCCGACGGCCGCTTCCGCCTGCTGAGAGCGTGGCGTTGGACGACGATCCGGCCAACTGATCGACCTCGGATGACGAAACCGCGCAATACCGCGCCTCTCGTCATCCAACCCCTACGGTTCTCGGCGAGAGGAGCGTCTTGGAGATCACAGCTGTCATCGAGATCCCCCGCGGGTCGCGCAACAAATACGAGGTCGACCACGACACGGGTGAGGTGTGGCTGGACAGGATGCTGTTCACGGCGACGCAGTACCCGGCGGACTACGGCTTCGTCCCCGACACCCTCGCAGAGGACGGCGACCCCCTCGACGTGCTCGTGCTCCTCGACGAGCCCACGTTCCCGGGATGCCACGTCCGCGTCCGCCCGATCGGCGTCTTCCACATGCGCGACGAGGCCGGCCCGGACGAGAAGATCCTCGCGGTCCCCGCTCGTGACCCGAGGTGGGAGGCGATCAGCGACCTCGCCGACCTGAGCGGGATGCAGGACCACCTGCTGGAGGAGATCGCCCACTTCTTCGAGGTGTACAAGGACCTCGAGCCGGGCAAGGAGACCACCCCCGGCGGCTGGGGTGACGCCGCCGCCGCCGAGGTGAAGGTGATCGAGGCCATCGAGCGCTACCCGGGGTGAGAGCCCGTCGCCTCCGACGTTGTTGGCAAAACCTGGGCTAAAGCAGCTATGTTTTGGCACTTCGACCGCATCCGCGTCGCCGACACGTCTCATGGCGCGCGGTGGAGGTTCTTCCCGTACATGCGAAAGCTCCTGGCACTGTTCGCCGCGCTCACCGCGTCGCTGGCCCTCGCGGCACCCGCAACCGCGGTGACCACAGCTGACATCGACGCCGCCCGCGACAGGTTGCACGCGGCCCAGCAGGCCGCCGACGCCGCCGGCGAGCGCGCCGCGCAGGCCGAGAAGCAGCTGCAGGAGTCCCAGGCGCGCATCCGCAAGGTCGAGGCCGACATCGAAGCGCGCCAGCGTGAGCTCGACGCGAAGCTCGGGGTTCTGAAAGCGCGGGCGGTGACCGCCTACAAGCACGGCGGTACGACACCTGTCGACGTCATCCCCGGCACCGACCTCGCCGACGGTGGCCGCCGCGAGGCCTACCTCACGAGGGTGATGGCGAGTGACGACCGCGCCGTCCGCGAGCTCTCGGCCATCCGCGAGGACCTCGACGCGAAGCGCTCCGTCCTCGTCGACGAACACAAGAAGGTCGCAGCGGCCAAGGCAGAGATCGATCGCCAGCGCGCGCAGCTCGAAGCGGCCGAGAAGGAGGCGAGGGCGGCGACGGACACGCTCGTGAAGCAGAAGGCGTCCGAGGACGCCGCCGCAGCCGCACGGGCCCGCGAGGCTCTGGTCTCGTCGTCCCGCGGCGGCGCAGGGGCGGACCTCCCCGTCGACGGGCTCGTGTGCCCGGTCCGGGGATCCGTGAACTTCATCGACTCGTGGGGGTACGCCCGCTCCGGAGGGAGGTCGCACAAGGGTGTCGACATGATGACGCCCCACGGCACCCCTCTCGTCGCGATCACGAGCGGCACGATCTCCAAGACGGGCAACGGCGGCCTCGGCGGCATCACCGTGTGGCTCAACGGGGACAACGGCGTTCGCTACTACTACGCCCACAACTCTTCGAACGCGGTCAGCACCGGCCAGCGCGTGTCGACCGGGCAGGTCGTCGGCTATGCCGGTGCTACCGGCAACGCCGCCGGCGGCTCGCCGCACCTCCACTTCGAGGTGCACCCCGGCGGCGGCGGTGCCGTCAACCCGTACCCGACCGTCGCGCGGGTCTGCTGACGGGCCCTCTGCCGTAGGCTCCATCACGTGGATGGGGCGGTACGTGTTCCCGATGCGGTCGTGATCGGAACCGGCTTCGGCGGGGCGGTGACCGCCTGCCGTCTCGCGCAGGGCGGGATGGACGTCACGGTGCTCGAGCGCGGCGGTTGGTGGGGTCCAGCGGAAGGGCAGCGCCGCTTCCCTCGTGGTCTTGCCGAGATCGCAGCGGCGGTTCGCAACATCCAGGTGCGGCGCGGGCCGTGGCACCGCAACCTCGTGCGCGATCCAGCCGGTCTCTACGAGCTCCACATGTTCCGTCACCTCGATGCGTTGACGGCGTCGGGGGTCGGGGGCGGATCGTTGATCTACACGAACATGCTCGTGCAACCGGCGCGCGACTTCTTCGACACGTTCCCGGCGGAGCTCCGCGATGGAGAGCTCGATGCGTCGTTCGACCGCGTGCGTTCGATGCTGCGCCCGTCGCCCGCGCCGCACCCGAGCGCGAAGCAGGCCGCCTTCACGAAGGCGGCGGCCGAGGCTGGACGCGGTGGCGACCTGTTCACACCCGACCTCGCGATCGCGTTCGGTAGCGAACCGCGAGCTGCGGAAACCGTGACGAACGCCGCCGGGGTCACGCAGAGGACGTGCACCTACTGCGGCGACTGCGTCCTCGGTTGCAACGAGACAGCCAAGACCACGCTCGACCTCACCTACGTGCCGGCTGCGGTCACGGCCGGGGCCCAGGTCCGCACCATGTGCGAGGCGACCGGCATCGCCCGTCTCGGAAACGTCTGGCAGGTGCGCTACCGCGATCACGCTGCCGGTCGCGACCGCAGCATCACAGCGCGGCGCGTTGTCGTCGCGGCAGGGACGCTGGGGACTCTGCGCCTCCTCCTCGCGAGCCGGGACCGCTGGCGCACCTTGAACGGCCTCAGCAGCCGGCTCGGCAGGTCCTTCAGCGGGAACGCCGACCAGGGCTCGCTGCTGCTCGGCACCCGGGACGAGTGGGACGGTGACGACGGGCCGAGTGTCACCACCGTCGTGACGAGCGCCGGCGACCCGGCAGCTCCGGGGCGGCGCGGCCGGCACCAACATCTCGTCGGCGAAGCGTCGTTGCCGATCCGGGGCTTGCAGCTCGGCGAGGCTGTGACCGACCGTCTCCGGAACGCGACCGTCCTCCTCTGCATGGGCGTCGCGACGCAAGGGGCCACGGTTCGCCTCGACCCCCACGACCGCGACGGCCTCGACGTCGACCAGGCGAACTCGATGGACGCGTCGACGTTCGAAGCCATCGACGCCGATGTCGCAGCTCTTGCGCAGGCGGCGGGAGCCACCAGGGTCGTGAGGCGATTGCGGTTCTCGGGCGGTCCCGAAGCGCAGTTCACGGTGCACCCTTTAGGTGGCTGCGGGATCGGCTCCACGAGGTTGGACGGGGTCTGCGACCACGCAGGACGGGTGTTCGGGGCTCCGGGCCTCTACGTCGCCGACGGGTCCCTGTACCCTCGATCCGTGGGGTTGCCGCCGTCGATGACGATCGCAGCCCTCTCCGAGCGGATCGCACAGCTCGTACTCGAGGAGTGACATGGCAGCCGATGCCGAAACCCACGCTGACGTTCCCGGCGCCGCCGCTCCTGCCGACTGGCGCGATCTCCGCCTCGCCGGATTCGACGAGCTGGCAGCGGCCTTCGACGCGGGTACAGCCCCGACGGCCGGGGAGCTCGACGGCGCCTACCACGGCCGCGTCCTCGCAGTGGCAGGCACCGACCGGATGCCGACGGCGCTGCGCCGCGT
>JAIBAC010000180.1 GCA_019695375.1 Acidimicrobiia bacterium | reverse complement strand
CGAGCGGCGCACGGCCGACGACATCTGGCGCAGCCTCAACGTCGTGTCGCCGAGCCTCATCCGCGTCGAGGCCGACGAGGTCACCTACAACCTCCACGTGATCGCCCGCTTCGAGCTCGAGAAGGCGCTCGTCGGCGGCGACCTCACCGTCGACGACCTGCCCACCGCGTGGGCCGACACCTACGAGGACCTCCTCGGGGTCCGCCCCAACACCGCCGCCGATGGCGTCCTCCAGGACATCCACTGGTCGATGGGCGCCTTCGGCTACTTCCCCACCTACACGATCGGCAACCTCGTCGCAGCGCAGCTCTTCGAGGCCGCAACCGCCGCGATCGGCGCCGGCGACCTCGAGGCGTCCTTCGCCGCGGGCGAGTTCGGCGGCCTCCTGGACTGGCTGCGGGCGAACGTCCACGATGCGGCCAGCCTGCACCTCCCCGACGACCTCGTCAGCCGCGCGACCGGGCGTCCGCTGGCACCCGACGCCTTCCTCGCACGCGTGCGCTCGATCTGCGCGCAGCAGTACGGCGTCTGAGCCGGGTCAGGCCTTCTCGATCGACACGCGCGTGTTGCGCATCACCGGGCACGGCTGCCACTCCGTCGCCCAGTACCTGAGGTGGCCGTAGCCCCCGGCGAGGTGGAGCCACTTGAACATGCCCGGCTCGGCGTTGTTGGGGCTCGACCAGCCCGGGAACTGGTAGTCGTCGAAGCCGTTGTACATGATCACCTGACCGGGCCGCGCCGTCGGCGACAGCTTCACGGCGACACGGAACTCGCCCTTGTCGTTGTGGAGGCGCACGAGCTCGCCGTCGCCGACGCCGATCTCGGCGGCGTCACGCTCGTTCATGACGAGGTGGGGTGCCCCGCGGTGGGTCTCGAGCATGAGCTTGTTGGCCGTGTTGAGGCTGTGGATGCTCCAGCGGTTGTGTCCCGAGGAGACCTGGAATGGGTGGTCGCCGCCGGACGCGGGCGGGTCCTTGTGCGTCGGCAGGTGCTCGCCGGCCTCGATGAACCAGGGGTGGTCGATGAGGAACTGCGCCCGCCGCGTCAGCGTCGGGTACGGGTCGCCGTCCTCGACGTGCTTGCGGAACGGCACGAAGGTCTCGTCGGGACGCGGTTCGGTCGCCTGGGCGACGGCACGCGGCATGATGCCGAGGCCCTCCCAGCGGAAGAAGCCACGGCGGCGGATCTCGTCGAGGCTCGCCTCGGCCGGGATCGTGCCCGCGAGCGCCGTGTCGCGCAGCATCTCGTCGACGATCGCCTCCTGGTCGACGAAGGTGCCGCCTGCCGTGAACGCGTCGTGGATCTGGCGCGGGTCGCGCGGGCGCGTCCCCGACGTGTACGGCCCGACGCCGCGTTCGGTGGCGCGTGACTCGATCTTGGCCGCGATGCGGCGGAACGCCTCCCACTCGTCGACCGCCTCACCGGGTGGCTCCACGGCCTTGTCGCAGAACGTCAGGTGCATGACGTGGCTCGTGGGGATACCGAAGCCGACCTTCTCGTACTGCTGGGCCATGGGCAGCACGATGTCGCTGTACGCCGCGGTCGCGCTCATGCGCACGTCCATAGTGACGACCATGCGCAGCCGCGGCCACAGGTGCTCCAACAGGACCTGGGAGCCGCCGCGGGTGCGGCGCAGGACGTTGCCGCCGCACTCGATCAGGACCCGTGGCGGCTGGTCGGCACCGGGCAGGTCGGCAGGCGCCCACCAGTTCTCGGCGACGGCCTCGTCGAAGTACTCGTCGAAGGGCCGCGGCATCGACGCGTCGTGCCACTCGGCCCTGGTCCAGATGTCACGGAAGCCCGCGAAGCGGTACCACAGGAACACCGGCGGCACCATGCCGCCCATGTTGCCCATCGTGCCGGAGCGGGCCATCTCGACGGACCAGACCTTCTCGGTCAGCGTCGGGTCCGCGTCGAGGGCGGCCTTCATCATCATGTCGCGCATGTCGAGGACGGCGGCGGTCTCGTCGGGCCCGCGCCGGGTCTTCATCGCGAAGGTGAGGAGGCCGTCGAAGAAGCCCGCCCCCCACGCGCGGGCACCGGTGCCGTGGCAGCCCCAGTTGCCGGTCAGGGCGAGCAGCAGGCACTGCGCCCGCTCGATCAGATCGCCGTGGTAGTGCTTCGACGCCGCGTTGAGCGACCCGAGGATGTTGGTGCGCTTGCTCGCGACCTTGCGTGCCAGGTCCCTGATGACGTCGGCGTGCACGCCACAGATCTCGGCGGCCCGCTCTGGCGCGAACTCGTCGAGGCGCTCGCGCACGAGGTCGAACACGGTCGTGACCTCCACGACGCCCGTGAGCGTGTCGACGCTGAAGGTGCCCGACAGGGCGGGGTCGACCGCGCCCCAGCGCAGCGTCCCCCGCGGTGCTGCCACCGCCTGCTGCGTGGCGGTGTCCCACGCGTAGAAGACCTCGTCGCTGCCACCGTCGACGAGGTCCGCCTCGCGCAGATACCTCTGCGTGGACGGGTCGACGAGGAGCGGCAGGTCGGTCTGTTCGGTCACGAACGTCTCGTCGTAGCGGCCTTCGGCGACGACGACGTGGCACATCGCGAGCGCGAGCGCGGCGTCCGAACCCGGCCGCACGGGCAGGTGGTAGTCGGCGTGGACGGCGGACGGGCTCACGTCGGGGGCGATGTTGACGATCTCGCAGCCGCGGTAGCGCGCCTCGGCGATGAAGTGGTTGTGGGGGATGCGCGTGTAGGCGGGGTTGCCGAACCAGATCAGGAAGACCTCGGAGTGGAACCAGTCGTCGATCGAGCTGACCGGGTCGAACATCCCCCACGTCATGTAGTAGCCCGCCGCGAAGTCGTTCATCTCGGCGTTGAGGTCGGTGGTGATGCCGCCCAGCAGGTCCATGAACTTGCCGCGCCCCGCGAGCGCGAGGGTGCCGAGGTTGCAGCCCGACGGCGCGATCACGGCCTCGGGGCCGACCTCCTCGATCGCGTCGAGGATCGCATCGGCGATCTCGGTGCACGCCTCGTCCCACGACACACGCTCCCACCGGCCCTCACCGCGCTCACCCACGCGCCGCAGCGGGTGCAGGACGCGTTCGGGCGCGTCGAGCAGGCGCGTCCACCCGACCCCCTTCTGGCAACCCATCGGGTTCATGTCGGGCACGCCCGCCATGTAGGTGGGGAACTCAGCCGCCGACTCCTCGCGCACGACCTTGCCGTCGCGCATGTACACGCGCATCGGGCAGTTGCCCGGGTAGCAGTCGATGCAGTGCGAAGCCCAGCGGACCTCGTCCCAGGTCCAGCGGCGCCGGTACTCGTCGATACCGTCGGTGCGGCCCGGACGGCCGGCGAGTGCCGGTGAGACGGTCGCCGAAGGTGTGCCCTCGCGTTCCACGTGATTCCCCCATGTGGCGGACGCGGCGGCAACCGCCAGGAACCCTAGACCTGTCGGGGGTCGGGTCGCCCGCAGGCGAGCGCGATGCCGGACGCGAAGGTGTCGACGTCGGCGTCGGTGGTCGCGAAGCTCGTCATCCAGCGCACCACGCCCGCGGCGCTGTCCCAGTCCCAGAAGAACGACCACTCCTGCAGCTCGCGGATCGCGTCGTGGGCGAGGCGCGCGAAGACCGCGTTCGCCTCGGGTTCGCGCACCAGGTCGACGCCGTCGACGTCGCGCACACGGCCGGCGAGAGTCTGCGCCATGCGGTTCGCGTGCGTCGCGTTGGTGAGCCACAGGTCACCCTCGAACAGGGCGAGGAGCTGCGCGGCGACGAAGCGCGCCTTCGACGGGAGCTGCGCGGCCTGCTTGTGCACGTAGGCGGCGTGGGCGGCGAGGTCGGGCCGCAGGACGACGACCGCGTCGCCGTACATGGCCCCGTTCTTGGTGGCGCCGAGGCTGACGACGTCGACGCCGGTGTCGCGCAGCATCCGCGTCAACGGCGTCGCTGTCGCGGCGGCCGCGTTCGCGATGCGGGCGCCGTCGACGTGTACTGCGAGGCCTGCGGCGTGGGCGGCGTCGCAGAGCGCCGCGATCTCGTCGGCGGTGTAGACGGTGCCATGCTCGCTCACCTGGCTGATCGTGACGGCACCGGGCTGAGGATGGTGCTCGACGCCGCGCCACGCGAGGGCGGGTTCGAGGTCGGCGGGACGGATCTTGCCGTCCGCGGTCGGCACCGGCAGCAACATGGCGCCGGTGAACCGCGCGGGAGCGCCGCACTCGTCGACGTACACGTGCGCCGACTCGGCGCACACGACCGCCTGCCACGGCTGCAGCACGCATGCGAGGGCGACGACGTTGGCGCCGGTGCCACCCCAGCACACGAGCGTCTCCGCGGGTGCGCCGACGAGGTCGCGGATGCAGTCCTGCAGGCGCGCGGTCCACGGATCGGCGCCGTAGGCGAGCGCCGCCGGCGTGTTCGCGAGCGTGAGGGCGTCCATGACCTCGGGCGCCACCCCGGCTGCGTTGTCGCTCGCGAACGACGTCGCCGGTGGTGGTGGCAGCTCGCGCCTGTCCGCGGTGGCGCTCATGTGGCAGGTGGGCCCAGTCGCGACCGCCCCCCGGTGTCCCACCAGTGCGCGGTGAGCTGCAGGTGCTCGATGCTCGCCCGCGGGAAGATCTCCTCGAAGGTCCGCTTGTAGCCGGTGTGTGCGATGAGCCAGTCGTCGCCGACGCGTCGGTAGTGGTCGGTGTAGAACGCCGCGCCCCAGATCGTGACGCCGTGCTCGACGTCGACGACCATGTCCTGCAGCGCCCACGTGCCTGTCGCGGCACCGGCACCCTGCATGTCGATCTCGGGTTGGGTCACGCGGTGGCTCGTGAGCATCGACGTGCGCCCCAGCGCGTCGCGCAGGAAGGCCATGATCGCGGCGCGGGATCCGAGCTCGTACGCTCCCCCGCCGTAGGTCGCGGTGGCGTCCTCGGTGAGGCAGCGTTCGAGCGCGGGCCAGTCCTTCTGGTCGAGCGCGCGCAGGTAGCGGTACTTGAGCGTGGAGATCTCGTGGACCGCGACGAGGCCGTCGACGTCCATCAGGAACCCGACAGCTCGAAGTCCTCGAGCCTGGGAGCTGCCATCACCTCGCGGAAGCGGTCGAACGTCCACGGCCACGCGGCAGGCACCCCGCGGTCGTCGAGGTACCAGCTCCGGCAGCCCGTCACCCACACGGTCCTGGCGGCGGCCTCGGTGCGTTCGGCCTCGAAGCGTTCGGCGGCGGCGTGGGTGGCCGACACCGACCGCGCCCCGGCGCGGCGGGCGGCGTCGACGAGCTTCATGATGTACGCGAACTGCAGCTCTGCGACCTCGATCAGCGAGAAGTTGCCGACCGGGCCGTTGGGGCCGTTGAGCATGAACAGGTTCGGGAACTCCGGGATCGAGATCGCGAGGTAGGCGGACGGGCGCTGCGCCCACACGTCCTCGAGCGATGTGCCGTCGCGGCCGCGCACGTCGATGGGACGCATGAAGCGGTCGACGCGGAAGCCGGTGGCGAGCACGAGCACGTCGAGCTCGTGCAGGACACCGTCGTCGGTGCGCACCCCGCCGGGTTCGACGCGCACGATGTGGTCGGTCACGACCCGTGCGGAGGGGTGCTGGACCTTCTGGTAGAAGTCGGGCGCCACGACGAGGCGCTTGCACGCCGCCCTGTAGTCGGGGCGCAGCTTCTCGCGCAGGTCCGGGTCGGTCACGTTGCCCTCGAGGTTGGCGAGGCACATCGCCTGGATCTGCTTGACCTGTTCGGACTCGGCGTCGACGACCGCGTTCGCGAAGTTGTCCGAGAACGTGCGTGACAGGTCGTCGCGCACCGACGCCATGAGCACCGGATCGGCGCGGTACTGGTCCTGGACGTCGGGGGGGATCTCGGGGTTGGGCACGGGCAGCACCCACTGCGCCGTGCGCTGGAACAGCGCCAGCTCGGCGACCTCCTCCACGATCGAGCACACGATCTGCACGGCGGTCGAGCCCGTGCCGATGATCCCGACGCGCTTGCCGGCGAGGTCGACGTCGTGGTCCCAGCGGGCGCTGTGGAACAGCGCGCCGGCGAAGTCGTCGAGGCCTTCGATGTCGGGATAGGCGGGATGGTGCAGCACACCTGTCGCGGCGATGACGTAGTCCGCCGCGTCGTGCTCGCCGGTGCTCGTCTCGACGTGCCAGCGGCCGTCGCGGAACTCCATGCCGCAGATCTCGGTGCCGTAGCGGATCCTGCGGTCGACGCCGAAGCGTGCGGCGACGTCCTCGAAGTAGCGCAGGATCTCACCGCCGGGCGAGAACACATGGCTCCAACCGGGGTTCGGCGCGAACGAGTAGCTGTACAGGTGCGACGGCACGTCGCAGGCGACACCGGGGTAGGTGTTCTCGCGCCACGTGCCTCCGAGGCGGTCGGCCTTCTCGTAGATGACGAAGTCGTCGAGTCCGGCTTCCTGCAGCTTGATAGCGCTCAGGATGCCGGCCATGCCGGCACCGACGATGACGAAACGTGGCCCACCGGGCTCCTCTGCCATCACCCCTCCTGCGACAGGGACCACAACGCTACCCCCCGCCGCCCCCCGCCCCGACGTGGGGACGCAGA
>JAIBAC010000179.1 GCA_019695375.1 Acidimicrobiia bacterium | reverse complement strand
CCTCGATCTGGCGGTCGCCCGCCTCGCCGCGCAGGTGGTGGCAGACCTCCCAGATGTTGGCGATGCCGGTCGCCGCGATCGGGTGTCCCTTGGACTCGAGGCCACCGGAGACGTTGACCGGCATCGAGCCGTCACGCCAGGTCGCGCCCGACTCGAACAGCGCGACGGCGTCGCCGGGCTTGCACAGCCCGAGGTTGTCGTAGTGGACGAGCTCGGCCGTCGCGAAGCAGTCGTGCAGCTCGACGAGGTCGAGGTCCTCGGGGCCGACGCCGGCGGCCTCGTACGCCTGCGCAGCGGCGTTGCGGGTCAGCGTGTTGACGTCGGGCAGGACCTGGCACGCCTCCTGCCACGGATCCGACGTGAGGACGCTGGCGGAGATCTTCACCGCACGGCGCCGCTGGTCGGGATCGAGGGTGTCGAGCCGGTCCTTGGACACGACGACCGCCGCGGCGGCGCCGTCGCAGTTCGCCGAGCACATCGGCCGCGTGTTGGGGTAGGCGATCATGACGTCGCCCATGATCTGCTCGAGGCTCATCCGCTTCGTGTACGCGGCGAGCGGGTTCAGCGTCGAGTGCGCGTGGTTCTTCTCGCTGATGCGGGCGAAGAGCTCGAAGGCGACGCCGTCGTAGGGGTGCTCGTTGAGGTACTGCATCCCGATCTGCGCGAACACGCCGGGCATCGTCTCGGTGCCGATGCGCCCGTCGACCGACGCGACCGAGCCGTAGCGGCCCTTGGGCTCGTAGACCTTCGCGTCGGACTTAGCCGAGCCACCTGCGAGGAGGCCGGCACCGGCGAGCTTCTCGACGCCGACAGCGAGGCCGAGATCGGTCTCGCCCGCCTTGACCGCCATCACCGCCGTGCGCAGCGCCGTCGCCCCCGTCGCACAGGCGTTGGCGACGTTGTAGACGGGGATCCCGGTCTGGCCGATCTGCTTCTGCAGAGCCTGGCCCATGTGGCCCGTGCCCATGAGGTTGCCGGCGGCGAGCACCCCGATGTCGGCCATGGTGACCCCGGCGTCGGCCAGCGCCCCGGTGGCGGCCTCGGCGGCGAGGTCGACCGCGTCGAGGTCGGGGTGCTTGCCGAACTTGGTCATGTGGATGCCGAGGATCCAGACGTCGTCGGTCGCCATCAGCTCGCTCCGTTCTCGATCGGCTCGAAGCCGAACCCGATCGCCTCGGTGCCCTCGTCGTCGGTGCCGACCACGTAGGTGGCGAGGCGCAGCTTCATGCCGAGGTTCACATGCTCGGGCGTCGGGTCGCAGTTGATCACGTTGGCACGCACGCTCGTCCCGCCGCAGTCGACGACGCCCGCCACGAAGGGCACGTCGATCCCCGGCGCCGCGAACGACACGATCGTGAACGTCTCGAGCTCACCTTCGGTGTCGACGGGCACCTTCCTGAACACCGTCGCGTAGCACGCCGCGCATGCGTTGCGGCGGTCGAAGTAGCGGGCGCCGCACGCCTCGCACTCGTTTGCCACGAGGTGGGGCCGCTCGCCCAGCTCCAAGTAGTCGACCAACGGGATACGCTTGCCCACGTCCGGCTCCTCTCGGGCGCTCGCCCTGTCGGGTTCCCCTGCCCCGCCAGCGTAGCCACGCCCACCGTGGCCAGGCGGGTGCCGCACCCGTAGGCTGCTTGCAGCCGCCGCCGCCTCCCAGGGGGAACAAGCATGGACATCATCGAGTCGATGGACGCCACCGTCGGTGTCGCGTCCGCTGTGATCGCGAACGTCGGGTCGGACCAGCTCGGTGCGAGCACGCCGTGCACCGACTGGGACGTGCGTGCCCTCCTGAACCACCTCATCGGCGGCGCCTACATGGTCCGCGACCTCGGCAGGGACGGCCAGGTCGACCTGGCGGCGATGGCCGACGACTTCGTCGGCAGCGATCCCCAGGCGGCGTGGGCGGAGGCGTCGCGAGAGGCGACCGAGGCGTGGCGCGGCGACGGCGTCCTCGCCAAGACCGTCACGATGCCGTGGGGGGCACAGCTGCCGGCACCGGCGGCGCTCACGATCCTGCGCAACGACCTGTTCCAGCACTCCTGGGACCTCGCACGCGCCACCGGCCAGAGCACCGACCTCGACGCCGACGTGGCGGCGGACGTGTGGGCGGCGATCCAGGAGAACCCCGCCGGCATCGATCCGTTCCGCCAGATGGGCCTCTTCGGTCCCGCCGTCGAGGTCGCCGGCGACGCCCCGCTCGCCGACCGCGTTGCCGGCTACTTCGGGCGCACCCCCTGAGCGCGCCGGACGCGGGTGCCGGACGCCGGTATCAGGCGCTCGCCCCGTCTGTCATCGGTCTGCGACGCGACTCGGTGTAGGTGTCGCTGCGCTCCTGGCCTGTCAGCGCGGCCACCGCGTCCATCACGGCGTCGGTGAACGCGCGGTCCCCGGCCGCTGTCGTGTGCGTGGACTGCAGTGGCTCACCGACACGCACGGTGATCCTGCGGAACAGCCGCGGCGTCTTGCGGCCCTTGGGCAGCACCTCGAAGGTGCCGAGGATGCCGATCGGGACGACGGGCACAGCGGAGAGGCGGGCGAGCGTGGCGACACCGAGGCGTCCCCGGTGGAGCTTGGCGTCGAGGGAGCGGTTCCCCTCCGGGAAGATGCCGACGAGCCTGCCATGGGTAAGCAGCTCGCGGGCGCAAGCGAAGGCCTCGTCGCGGGACGCGTCGTCTCCGGGCACGAGCGGGATCTGGCCCATCCCGCGGAAGAACCATCCGTTGCTCCCCGCGAAGAAGCGGGCGTTGGCCAGTGCCGTGATGCGGCGCCGGATGGCGACCGCCACGAACGGCGGATCGAAAGCCGAGAGGTGGTTGGCGGCAAGGATCGCGGCGCCGCGGCGCGGCAGGTTCTCCGCGCCCTCGAGCTTTACCCGGTAGAGGCAGCGCAGCAGCAGCTCGAGCGCGTAGCGCAGGAGCCAGTACGTCCGGGTGAACCCGGGCCGCTTCGGCCAGTACGACTCGGGAGTGCGGGTGCGGCTTCCGTGACGGCGTCGGCGTGTGCTCATCGGCTGCCCATCTCTTCGGACGGACCCGGAGTGGTCCGCGCCGCCGTGTCCCGCCAGTCCAACCAGCAGGTTAGGAGCTGCAACCGTTTGGCGGCAAAGCGCTGGACGCGCCGTTGCGGGTAATCTCTAGGGTTTGGTAGAAAAACACCGTCTGCCGCTGAGCCGTGGAGGTCCCCGATGCCTGTGCCCGTGCCGGAGGGCTACGACCTTACGAACCCCGACATCTACGCCGCCGGTGTCCCGCTCGCTGAGTTCGCGTGGCTGCGGCGTTCGGCACCGGTCTTCTGGAACTCCCAGACCGTCGAGGACTCGAGCTTCGACGACGGCGGCCTGTGGGTCCTGTCGCGCCACGCCGACGTGAAGGCGGTTTCGTGCGCACGCACCGGCTGGTCGAGCCAGGAGAACACCGCGATCGTCAAGTTCGACGGCAAGACCGTCGGCTACCAGGAGCGTGAGATCCAGAAGGGCATGATGCTCAACATGGACGAGCCGCGCCACACGCGGGTGCGCGGCGTGGTCTCGCGAGGGGTGTTCACGCCCCGCGGCGTCGCCCGGCTCGAGGACGCCCTGCGGGAGCGGGCGAACCGCATCGTGCTCGAGGCACGTGACAAGGGCAGCGGCGACTTCGTCACCGACATCGCATGCGAGCTGCCGCTGCAGGCGATCGCCGACCTGGTCGGGTTCCCCCAGGAGGACCGCAAGCAGATCTTCAACTGGTCGAACGAGATGATGGCCTACGACGACCCCGACTTCGACGTCGACCCGGCCCTCGCCGCCGCCCAGATCCTCGTGTACGCCGCCGACATGGGCGAGGACCGCCAGCGCAACCCGCGAGAGGACATCGTCACCCGCCTCGTGGCGGCGGCCGACGACGAGGTCGTGTCGTCGGAGGAGTTCGCGTTCTTCGTACTCCTCCTCGCAGTCGCCGGCAACGAGACGACCCGCAACGCCATCAGTCACGGGATGCAGGCGTTCTTCGACAACCCCGAGCTGTGGGAGCGCTACAAGGCCGAGCGCCCGGCGACGATGCCCGACGAGGTGGTGCGCTACGGCACCCCCGTGCAGATGTTCCAGCGCACCGCGACCGAGGACGCCGAGATCGGCGGACAGAAGATCGAGCGCGGCCAGCGCGTCGGGCTCCTCTACGGCTCGGCCAACTACGACGAGGACGTCTTCGACGACCCCGAGCGCTTCGACATCTTCCGCGACCCGAACCCCCATGTGGGCTTCGGCGGGGGAGGGGCGCACTTCTGCCCCGGATCGCACCTCGCGAAGCTCGAGATCGACCTCATGTTCAACGCGATCGCCGATCACATCCCCGACATCGCACCGGACGGCCCTCAGCGCCGGCTCCGCTCGGGCTGGCTCAACGGCATCAAGGCGATGCCGGTCACGTATCGCTGACAGCCAGCGCAGCTGAGTAGCATCCCTTCATTCGATAGATGGGGATGCGATGGATTACGACGTCATCGTCGCAGGCGCCGGATACGGGGGGGTCACCTGCGCCGCCCTACTCGCGATCGAGGGCAAGCGCGTGCTCCTCGTCGACAAGAACCCCTCCGCCGGCGGCAAGGTCATGACCGTGCGCCGCGGCGGATACGGCTACGAGCTGTGGCCGATCGCCGGCGGCCCGTCGGAGGACTCGCTCTTCCACAAGCTCGCCGAGGTCCTCGGCGAGGATCTCGACGACCTCATCATCCAGCCCGACATCGCCGGCGAGTACCGCTACATCCGTGCCGACGGATCGGTCGCGATCGCCGAGTTCTCGGCGCGCCCGTCGCTGCACCCCGAGGTCGCAGCCGGCCTGCCCGAGGCATTCGGCGCCACCGACGAGGACATGGGTCCGCTGATGGACTTCGTCAACTACGTCCTCACCGTCGACGTCGACGCGCACAAGGAGCTCGAGACCGAGGACCTCCTGAGCGGCACGCGCCGCTTCGGCATGGCCCCCTACCTCGAGGCGTACCTGTTCGTGTCGCTCGGCCTCGCGTTCGCGGCGCCGATCGACCGCATCCCGATGTCGGAGGCGATCCTCACGTTCAGGGAGATGGCCCTCGCCGGAGGGGGACGGTACGGCCGCGGCGGGTACGGCCGCCTCGCCGAGCTCGCCGCCGCCAAGGTCACCGCGTGCGGCGGCACCGTCCTCATGAACACCCGCGTCGAACAGGTCCTCGTCGAGGACGGGCGCGCGGTCGGGATCCGCACCACCGCCGGTGACACCTACCGTGCCCGCTGCGTGATCTCCAACGCCGGGATCCAGCCGACCGTGCTCAAGCTCACCGACGCGGGGGCGTTCCCCCCGGCCTACGTCGAGACGGTGCGCGAGCTCGAACCGTCGCTGTCGTTCGTCGGCAACCGCTACTGGCTCGACGAGCCCGTCCTGACCCAGCCGATGCTCATGCAGTTCTCCGACGAGTCCTGGTGGGACGAGGAGCGCTACCGCCGTGCCGAGGCAGGCGAGTGGCCCGCGCACCCGTTCCTGTTCTTCGCCGTTCCGTCGCTGTTCGACCCCGACCTCGCGCCGGAGGGCGGCCAGATGTTCATGGCCGGGACGCTGTGCAGCCCCGACCCGAAGTCGCCGATGAACCAGGCCGCCGTCGAGGCGGTCGAGCGCGAGCTCTTCGCGACCTTCCCCGAGATCGAGGGCCACGCGGTGCGCAAGCAGGCCTACACGGCGCTGCACGCCGCCAACGCCTCACGCGACCAGGTGGTGCCCGGCCAGGGCGGCGAGTGCATCGGCATCGCGCAGGTGATCGGCCAGTGCGGCTCGACCAAGCCCGACCCGCGCACGCCGCTGCCAGGGCTCTACCTCGTCGGCTGCGACGCCGGTGGCGTGGGCTGTGGCACCCACCAGGCGGTCGACTCGGGCTTCAAGGTCGCCGGCATCGTCGCCGCCGACCTCGGCTGAGCCACGTTGGAGCACGCGGCGGCCACATGTGGCCGCGCCGTGCTCCGACAGGCGTGCTACTGCCGCGGCGAGTAGTAGTCGGTCGGCGAGAAGGGCTCCTGGGGGTACTGGGTCGCGGCGACCTGGCCGCGGGCCATGCTGCCCTGCACGTACGCGGGGCTCCGCGGCGGGGTCTTGTCGTTGAGGACGACCGCCACGATGATGCCGACGATGCCGCCGAAGAAGCCGAGCACGAAGCCGAGGCCCTTGCTGTAGCCCTTCTTGCCCATGATGTTCGCGGTCACGAGCCCGAGCACGACCATGATCAGGAGGGAGACCCCCCAGATCACGAGCATCATCGCTCCGAGCCCGGCGACGTCGCCGGTGGTCGCGGTGTAGGTGGGGGTCATCGGGTGGCTCCTCTTCGGGCGCTCACGTGTGTCGTTCGCCCTGGGATCGGCACGCGGAGCCCCGACTTGAGCACCTCTGCGCTCAGGCATCCCCCGGGGGATAGAGCCTGTCGCGCTGCGCGGCGTAGGCGTCCCTGACCTCCGCCGCCGTGGCACCGCCTGCTGCCGCCCGGTGTTCGTGCCCTGCGCCGAGGTCCCAGCGCGCGGCGAC
>JAIBAC010000178.1 GCA_019695375.1 Acidimicrobiia bacterium | reverse complement strand
TCGTACCCGCCGGAGGTGATGCGATCTCCGATGTAGCGCTGCTGGTGCGCGAAACGCCGCCACGTCTGCGGCGCGGGGGCGCGTTCGTGTGCGAGATCGGTGCCGGCCAGGGCGAGGCCGCGGCCGGGCTCGCGTCGCGGTGCTGGGGTCACGTCGAGGTGCGCCCCGACCTCGCCGGGCGCGACCGCGTGCTCGTGTGCCGGGAGCCGCTGGCCCCGTGAGCGTCGCAGCGCCGGTGGTGGACGCCGACGTCGACGGCCTGGCGGCCGCGGCAGACGCCGTGCGCGCCGGGCACGTGGTGGCGCTGCCGACGGACACGCTCTACGCGCTGGCTGCGTCGACGTCGGTCGCGGGTGCGTCTGCGCGGCTGTTCGATCTCAAGCGGCGTGGACGCGGGCTCCCGCTCCCGGTCCTCTGTGCCGATCTCGAGCAGGCCGCGACGGTGGCGGTGCTCGAAGGTGAGGCGCTCGACCTCGCGCGGCGGCACTGGCCGGGCCCGCTCACGCTCGTGCTCACACGCCGTCGCGGATTCGTCGCCGATCTCGGGGACGATCGTGAGACGGTCGGCGTGCGCGTGAGCGGCGACGGCGTCACGCGGGCGGTGGCGGCGGCGGCAGGGCCGCTCGCGACGTCGAGTGCGAACCTGCACGGACTCAGGGAGCCGCCGACTCCCGAGGCGATCGCCGCTCTCTTCGGCGACGGCCTCGCGCTCGTGCTGCGCGCCGGCGTCGCCAGGTCCGGCGTCGCCTCGACCGTGGTCCGCTGCGACGGCTCGGGCGCGGTCGTGGAGGTCCTCCGCAAGGGCCCCGTCGACGTCGGGTGACGCTCGGAGCGGCCGGCGGCCAGGGCGGCGGGTTTGGAGCACCGGGCGGCCACATGTGGCCGCCCGGTGCTCCAAAGTGTGGGTGGAGGAAGCGCCGAAGGCCTTATCGGTACGATGGCGCCGTGTTCGTCGTCCAGACCGTCTGCACGGGCAACGTTTGCCGGTCCCCGCTCGCGGAGCACCTGCTGTCGCGCTCGCTCCAGATGAGAGGTCTGCACCGCGGGACGCACTTCGACGTGTTCTCGACCGGGACGTCGGCGTTCGGCGGCGGATCCGCGATGAGCAACGGCTCGTGGCGCGAGCTGAAAGAACGCGGACTCGACCCGGGTCGGCACAGCTCACAGCAGACCGACGTCGACGGAGTCGCCCGCTCCGACCTGATCCTCACGATGGAGGCGGCACATTCGCGCTATCTCATCGCCCTCGACGCGGCCAACGCGGGGAAGGTCTTCACGCTGAAGGAGATCGTCGCGATACTCGAGGCTCACGACGGTGCGCCCTGGAGACAGGGTGTGGGCGCGGTCCCGCTGCTGGACGCGGCACGCCCCCGCATACCCCCGGCCGAGCGCCGCTACGACATCACCGACCCGATAGGTGCGTCGGCGAAGGTCTACGCCGAGGTCGCGCACGAGATCGAGGACCTGCTCGAGCGCATGGTGACGCCCCTGTGGGGCCCAGCCACCGCCGAGGCCGCGAGGACCAAGCCGAAAGCACGCGAGCACTGAGGAGAACGAGCATGGCCGACAGCATCCTGTCCCGGGTCGACCCCGAGGTCGCCGGGATCCTCGAGCGTGAGCTCGACCGCCAGTGCAGCACCCTGCAGCTGATCGCATCCGAGAACTACACATCACCCGCCGTGATGGCGGCGACCGGGTCGGTCCTCACCAACAAGTACTCCGAGGGCTACCCGGGACGGCGCTACTACGGCGGCAACTACGTCGTCGACGAGGTCGAGCAGCTCGCGATCGACCGCGCCAAGAGCCTCTTCGGCGCCGAGCACGCCAACGTGCAGTCGCACTCGGGCGCGTCGGCCAACATGGCGGTCTTCCTCGGGCTGCTCGAGCCCGGCGACAAGGTCATGGGCATGCGCCTCGACCAGGGCGGCCACCTCACCCACGGGTCGCCTGTCAACGCGTCGGGGATCCTCTACGACTTCGTGTCGTACGGCCTCGATCCCGACACCGAGCGGATCGACTACGAGCAGGTCCGCGACGTCGCGGCCGCCGAGCGACCCAAGCTCATCATCGCCGGGGCCACGGCGTACCCGCGTGTCATCGACTTCGAGGCGTTCCGCGAGATCGCCGACGAGGTCGGTGCGATCCTGATGGTCGACGCCGCGCACATCATGGGCCTCATCGCCGGAGGGGCGCACCCGAGCCCGGTGCCGCACGCGGACGTCGTCACCTCGACCACGCACAAGACGCTGCGTGGCCCCCGCGGGGCGTTGATCCTCTGCCGCGAGGAGTACGCGAAGGCGATCGACAAGGCGGTCTTCCCCGGTAGCCAGGGCGGCCCGCTCGAGCACGCTATCGCGGCGAAGGCCGTGTGCTTCGGCGAGGCGATGCGCCCCGAGTTCGAGGCGTATGCCGCCGCGATAGTCGAGAACTCCCGCGCCCTCGCCGAGGCCATGTCCGGGGAGGGCTTCCGCCTCGTCTCCGGCGGGAGCGACAACCACCTCCTGCTCGGCGACCTCCGCCCCTTCGGGACGACCGGCAAGGCGGTCCAGCAGGCGTGCGACGACGCCGGGATCACGCTCAACAAGAACGCGATCCCCGACGACCCGGAATCGCCGTTCGTGACCAGCGGCATCCGCATCGGAACGGCTGCGGAGACCACGACCGGCATGGGGCCCGACCAGATGCGCAGCATCGCCGGCCTCCTCGCCCGCGCGGTCCGCGGCGCGGACGACCCGCGGGAGCTCGCCGCCGTCCGCGACGACGTCCGGGCGCTGCGCGCCCAGTTCCCGCCGTACCCACCCGAGACCGTCCTGCCCCAGCAGGTCTGACCCCGGCACCGGCGCCGTGTCCTTCTCGGTCGTGATCGCCGCAGACGTCGCCGTGTTCCTGGCAGCGTTCGCGGTCACCTGGCTGACGACACCCGTCGCGATCCGCTACGCCGTGAAGCACGGTGCGCTCGCGGAGCCGAACGAGCGCAGCGTTCACGTGCGCCCGACGCCTTACCTCGGCGGCGCCGCGATGTATCTGGGGTTCGTGGCCGCGCTCGTGGTCGCGGCGCTGATCCCCGCACTGCGTCCCGTCTTCGGCGGCACCCAGTGGATCGGCGTCGCGATCTCGGCGACCGTGCTCTTCGCCGTCATGCTCGTCGACGACCTGCGCGACATCTCACCGCCGGCGAAGGTGGCGGGCATGGTCCTCGCAGCCGGGATCCTGTCACTGCTCGGGGTCACCATGACCTACTTCCGCATCCCCTTCGCCGGGTTGATCGTGCTGTCGTCGGACGTGGCACCGCTCGTGACAGCGGTTTGGGTAGTGGTGATGTGCAACGCCATGAACCTGATCGACGGCCTCGACGGACTCGCCGCCGGGGTGGCCGCGATCGCCGGGCTCGCGATGTTCCTGTTCGCCGTGAGGCTCCAGGACCTCGGCCTCCTCGGCCTCGACTCCCTCGGCCCGGTCCTCTGCGTGGCCGTCGCCGGGATGGCTCTCGGGTTCCTGCGCTGGAACTTCCACCCGGCGCGGGTGTTCATGGGCGATGCCGGTGCGATGCTGCTCGGCCTGCTGCTCGCCGCGGCGACGATGCTGATCGGCGGCCGCGTCGACGACGCGTTCAGCGGCCAGACGTTCTTCTTCTTCGCCCCCCTCGTGATCCCGATCGTGATCCTCGGCATCCCGGTCGCGGACATGGTCGTCAGCTTCGTGCGGCGCCTCGCGACCGGGCGCTCCTTCGCGAGCGCCGATCGCGAGCACCTGCACCACCGCCTCCTCGAGCTCGGCCACGGGCCGCGGCGGACGGTCCTGATGATCTACGCGTGGACGGTGCTGCTCTCGTGCGTCGTGCTCGTGCCCACCTACACCGGACGCGGGAACGCGATCGTGCCGCTCGCGCTGGCTGCGATGGCCCTGCTGATCTTCGCCGTGTTCCACCCCGGCAACCCCAAGCGACCGCAGGTGCCGGTGATCGGCTCTCCGGGCAAGCACGTGCGCGGGCGCCCGCCCGTGCGCCGTGTGACTGTTGCCCCCGAGGATACGGTCACCGAGGAGATCAAGCTCCCGGCAGGGCGGCGATGAACAGCACCGGTGGCGACGCGGTCGAGGTGCGCCGCGACGGCATCACGCTGCACGTGGCGATCTGGGTGACCCTCGGCGTCGCCCTCGCGCTGTGGGCGCTGACGCGGGCGACCGGGTCGCGCTGGGAGTGGATCGGCGTCGGCCTTGGCGCCGGGATCGCTGTCGGCGCTGCCTTCGGGCTGCGCGTCCGCGTCCTCATCGACGACGAGACCGTGAACGTCGTCAACCCGTTCAGGACCAGCCGGATCGCGGTCACCGACATCGAGCGGATCGAGGCCGGCTTCGTGTGGTGGCACTGGGCGTTCGTCGCGCGGCTCGTGTGCAAGGACGGCAGGCACGTCGCCCTGTGGGCATGTTCGGGGTGGCCGGTCGGTTTGCTCACCAACACCCTCAAGACGCGGATGCTCGCCGAGCACGTCGCGGCGCTGGCCGACCTCGAGGTCGTGCAGCGATGACGTCGCGGTGGTCCGTGTCGGGCGACGAGTACCAGGAGCGCTTCGACCGCCTCGCGGCGAGCGGTGCAGACATCCACGGCGAGGCCGACCTCGTCATGTCGCTCGAGCCGCGCCGGGTCCTCGATGCGGGGTGCGGGACCGGCCGCGTGGCGATCGAACTGGCCCGCCGCGGAGTCGCCGTCGCCGGTGTCGACGTCGATCCCGGCATGCTCGAGACAGCGCGAAGGCGCGCTCCGGCGCTGGCGTGGATCCTCGCCGATCTCACCGACTGCGTGGTCGAGCCCGGCACGTGGGACGTGGTGGTCGCCGCCGGGAACGTGATGATCTTCCTCGAGGCGGGCACCGAGGCAGCCGTCGTCGCCAACCTCGCGCGGCACCTGCGTCCCGGGGGCCTGCTGGTGTCGGGTTTCCAACTCGGTCAGGGACGCCTCGGCCTCGACGAGTACGACGCCGCGTGCGCGGCGGCCGGGCTCGAAGCCGACGCCCGGTTCGCGACATGGGACCGTGAGCCCTGGCACGATTGCGGCGGTTACGCGGTCTCGGTGAGTCGGAGGGTGTGAGGGGATGGACATGGCGCCTCGGTCGGTCTTGGTCACGGGCGGCGGGAGCGGGATCGGCCTGGCCGCGGCGCTTCACTTCGCCGGCTGCGGCGACGACGTGACGATCTGCGGCCGCAGCGAGGATCGGCTCGTGGCTGCCTGCGCCGGCACCTCGATGCGTCACGTCGTCTGCGATGTCACCGCCGAGGACCAGGTCGTCGCCGCAGTGGCGGCCGCATGCGGAGCCGACGGAGGCCTCGACGTGTGCGTGGCCTCGGCGGGGGGCGGGACGCTCGGCCCGGTCGTCGCACTGCCCGCCGAGGAGTGGCGCCGTGTCGTCGACCTGAACCTCACCGGGACCTTCCTCACCCTCAAGCACGCCGGCGCCGCGATGGCGGCGTCCGGTGGCGGCGCGTTCGTGGCGATCTCGTCGCTCGCGGGTTCGGTCACGCACCGGCACATGTCTCCCTACTGCGCCGCCAAGGCCGGTGTCGAGATGCTCGTCCGCGTCGCGGCCGACGAGCTCGGCGACCGCGGCGTGCGTGTCAACGCGATCGCGCCGAGCTTCGTGGGGACCGAGCTGATGCAGGTCGTCGCCGAGGACGAGGCCGTGGTGTCGAGCTACCTCGACAACATGGCGCTCCGCCGCCTCGGCACCACCGACGACACGACGGATGCGATCGCGTTCCTCGCCGGCGACGCCGCGTCGTGGATCACCGGCGAGGTCATCCGTGTCGACGGCGGTCACCACCTGCGTGCGGGCCCGGCCTACGACCACATCTCCAAGATGATCTACCCCGACGCATGATCGGAGAGGTTGGATATCAGACCGGCCAACCGGCCAAGGTTGGATGACGAGGACCGCGCTTTTGCGCGCTCTGGTTATCCAAACCTCTAGGTGGCCGCGTCGTTATCCGACATCGAGCGCCCTGCGCACGGTGATTTGGCGGCACCGGGGTCGCGGCGCTACCTTGTGAGAGGATTCACAAGCTCGGCAGGCGCCGCTGCGGCCTGCTAGTCGTTCGGACCACGATGGCCACCACCGCCGCAAACTCCAAGCGTGCGCGCAAGCCCCGTTGGGGCAAGCAGCCGCTGCGCGGGGACGCCAGCGGTCTCACGATGGGTGTCGAGTACGTCGTCGCGGTCCTCTTCTTCATGGGCGTCGGCTGGCTCCTGGACCGCTGGCTCGGCACCGCTCCCTGGATCCTCGTCGCGTTCACGGTCGTCGGCTTCGTCTCGGGCTTCCTGCGCCTCTTCTACGCAGAGGACTACGCCAAGGCACGCCGCCGCACGCTCGGGATCGCAGAACCACCCCAGCGCGAGGTGCCCGAGGTCCTGACCGAGGCCGCCGCGGCCGAGCGCGAGCGAGCCCCCGGCCGTCTCTTCCCGGGCCGCGACGGCGACGGCATCGTCGGCGTCGACGACCGGCGCCCACGGCGCTTCGGTGAGCCCGT
>JAIBAC010000177.1 GCA_019695375.1 Acidimicrobiia bacterium | reverse complement strand
CGCACATGCGCGCCCGCCGCGCCGCCGCAGGTGGCCGCCGCGTCGGCAAGGCGGTCCGCGCGGTGCTCGTCGCGCTCATGGTCGCGGCGTCGTCGATGGCCCTCGTCAGCTACGGCGAGACGCGGGCACCGCTGCCGGCCAACGCCTTCCCGCAACCGGAGGTGCGCGAGACACGCGCGGCCGCCACGTTCGCGTGCCCGGTCCAGGCGCCGTACAAGTTCACGTCGACGTTCGGCTCGCCGCGTTCGGGCGGCCGCAAGCACAAAGGCACGGACATGTTCGCGGCGAAGGGGTCGCCCGTGTCGGCGATCACCGGCGGGACGGTGACGAAGGCCGTACCGACCGACGACGGCACGCTCGGCGGCGCCCGCGTATGGGTCGCCGGCGACGACGGCTGGTGGTACTACTACGCCCACCTCGACTCTGTCGCCGTGACCCTTGGCCAGCGCGTCGAGACCGGCGACCTGCTCGGGACGGTCGGCAACTCCGGCGACGCCAAGACGACCCCCTCCCACGTCCACGTCGAGCAGCACCTCGGCGCGATGGAGGGCCCCTACATCGACCCCTACACCCTCGTGGACGTCCTCTGCCCGCGCTGAGCGGGCATCGCCGGGCTCTCGTGTCCTGACGCGTGTACGGTCCGGGAGGCGGGAGAAGACCGTACCCGTGTGAGGCCGAACCGGGGCCGTGCCCATGTCGGAGCTGCTGGCACGCCACCGGCACGTGATGCCGTCGTGGCTGTCGCTCTACTACGAGGAGCCGATCGAGGTGGTCCGCGGCTCGGGCCGCCACGTCTGGGATGCCGACGGCAACAGGTACCTCGACTTCTTCGGCGGGATATCGACGACGCTCACGGGCCACGCGGTCGCCGAGGTCGTCGAGGCCATCCGCGAGCAGGCCGGCCGCGTCATCCACACGTCGACGCTGTACATGGTGCGCCCCATGATCGAGCTCGCCGAGAGGATCGCGGCGCTGGCGCCGATGCCCGAGGCCAAGGTCTTCTTCGTCAACTCCGGGACCGAGGCGAACGACACCGCACTGCTCCTCGCCACGGCGTACACGGGATCGAACCAGGTCCTCGCGCTGCGCAACGGCTACCACGGCCGCTCGGTCTCGACGCAGGCGGTGACAGGCAACCGGTTCTGGTCGGCGAGCCCGTGGACGCCGTTCGCCGTCACCTACGTGCCCAACGGCGACTCCCTACGCGGCCCGCAGCAGGGACTCGCCGGCGACAAGCTGATAGAGGCGTGCACGGCGGAGTTGCGCTACGCGATCGACACGCAGACGTCGGGCCGGCTCGCGTGTCTGATCGTCGAGCCCATCCAGGGGGTCGGAGGCCTCGTCACCCCTCCGGACGGCCTGTTCGCCGCCTACCAGGAGGTCACCGCCGATTTCGGCGCGCTGCTCGTGAGCGACGAGGTGCAGACCGGCTGGGGCCGCACCGGTGAGCACTTCTGGGGTATCGAGGCCCATGCCGTCGATCCCGACGTGGTCACGTTCGCAAAGGGTATCGGCAACGGCCTCGGCATCGGCGGTGTGATCGCACGTCCCGACGTCATGGACTCGATCGAGTCGCACTCGATCTCGACCTTCGGCGGCAACCCGCTCGTCACCGCCGGCGCGCTGGCGAACGTCGAACACCTGCTGTCGAACGACCTGCAGGCGAACGCCGCCGCCCGTGGGGCGGAGCTGTTCGACGTCCTGGGGCCGCTCGCGGACCGCCTTCCGGCGGTCCTCGACGTGCGCGGCAAGGGCCTGATGGTCGGCATCGAGCTCGTCGAACCGGGCACCGACGTCCCCGACCCCGCACGCGCGGCGGCGGTTCACGAGCGCGCACGCGCCGGTGGCCTCCTCGTCGGCAAGGGCGGTCTCTACGACAACGTCGTGCGGATGGTGCCGCCGCTGACCGTGACCGCGGCGGAGGTCGCCGAGGCCTGCGCCGTGCTCGTCGCGGCGCTCGAGGCCGTGGGCGGTTGACGGCGCGCCCAGCGCGCCACTGCCGACGCGAGCGTCGTGGTGTTGAACGGCTTGGCGACGTGGTCGTCCATGCCGGCATCGAGGCAGCGTTCGCGGTCGTCGCGGCTCGCGTTGGCGGTGAGCGCCACGATCGGCATCCGATCGCGGCCAGCGGCGTCCTCGGCCGCGCGTACGCGCCGTGTCGCCTGGTAACCGTCGAGGCCCGGCATCTGGCAGTCCATGAGGGTGATGTCGAAGGCAGCGGGGGTCCCCGGCTCGCCCTTGCCAACCAGCAACTCCACGGCCGCGGCACCGTCACAGGCGACCGTGACCGAGCAGCCGAGGCGTTCGAGCATCGCGGTCGCGACCTTGCGGTTGACGGCGTTGTCCTCGACGAGCAGCACCCGCGTCCCTCTGATGTCGACCTCGGTGTCGTGTGGGCCGCTCCCGTGCCGGACGTCGGTGATGGTCCGCAGCGTGAACCAGAACGTGCTGCCGGCGCCCGGATCGGACTCGACGCCGATCTCGCCACCCATGAGCTCGACGAGCTGGCGGCTAATCGCGAGGCCGAGACCGGTCCCGCCGTAGCGGCGCGCGGTCGATGCATCCGCCTGCGTGAAAGGTGCGAACAGCGCCGGCAGGGCGTCGGCGTCGATGCCGACGCCGGTGTCGGAGACCTCGACGCGCAGGATCGTGGTGTCCGGCTCTGCCCGCGCCGCGAGGCGCACCGTCACCTCGCCCGCGTCGGTGAACTTCACGGCGTTGCCGACGAGGTTGAGCAGCACCTGCCGGAACCTGTTCCCGTCGCCCACCACGCGGTCGGGGATGCCGTCGCCGCTGCGATCGACGACGACGCCGAGGGCGAGCCCTTTTCGCCGTGCCCCGTCGCCCATGAGCGCCACGACGTCGTCGACCACCCGGACCGGTGAGAAGGGCTCGGATTCGAGCTCGAGCTTGCCCGCTTCGATCTTGGAGAAGTCGAGGACGTCGTTGAGGACGGCGAGGAGCGAGTCACCGGACGAGCGCAGCACCTCCGCGTACCCGCGCTGATCGTCGTCGAGGTCGGTGGCGAGCAGGACGTCGGCCATGCCGATCACCCCGTTCATGGGTGTTCGGATCTCGTGGCTGATGTTGGCGATGAACTCGGACTTGAGCCGCGCGGCCTCGTCGACCTCGTGGAACTGGCGCTTGATCATGCGTGCGGCGGGCCAGAACACGAGCGCGAGCTCGAGGCCGAGCACGACGAGGATCACGACGTACAGGGTGCCCTGGACGCGCTTGGTCGCGGCGATGTCGGTGCCGAGCAGGTCCTGGTAGCGATCGAGGATGACGTCCATCTGGTCGGAGTACGCGTTGGCGAGGTCGTCGACGCGACGCCCCAGCGACGCGAGCGCCTCGCGCTCGAGGTCGGCGGCGCGGGTCGCACTGCTGAGGGTCAGCATCTGCAGTGCGCGTGCGTGCAGGTTGCGGTAGGTGAGGTCGACGCCGGCGAGCGCGTCGGCGATGCCGTCGTCGATCGGCAGCGGCTGGCCGGTCTCCGAGCGCCCGGCGCTGATGCTCTCACGCGCGGCGTCGAACGCGGCGACGGTCTGCTGCAGCCGCTCCCGCGCGGATGCCAGCTCGGCGTCGCTCGCGGTGGCCGCGATGCGGAACGTGTCGGCGGAGATCTCCTGCGCGCGGTAGCGCTGGCGACCGAAGGTCTGCACCAGGCCCGTGTCGCGCCCGTCGAGCCGGTGCTGGACGGCCTGCTCCTGGACCGTGAGCAGGATCGCGACGACGCCCAGGGCGCCCACGGACGCGATCCAGAGACGGCGCGCTGTCTTGCGACCCTTGTTCGGCATCCCTGCCAACATCGGCGCGTCGACCGGCGCGCATGATCGCTCGTGGTCCGTGTGCTCATCACGGTCTGGTATCCCTTTGCGACGACATGGCAGGAGAGGACCGAGCGCTCAACGTCGCAGTGCCGTCACCGGCGCCTCAGCGCGTGTCGAGGCGCACCTGGGTCAAGGGTGCAGGTCTCGTCCTCGCCGCGTTGGGGACGCCCGCGCTGGTGGGCGCATGCGACTCCGGTGGGAGCGAGGTGGCGCCGGACGCGACCGGGGAAGCCGCCCCCGCACGACCCGCCCCGCCCGAGGCGGACAAGGTCCTCAACGTGTTCAACTGGACCGCGTACATCGACGACGAGTCCAACGCGCCCGGAACTCCGCCCGCGGGGCGCACGATCCCGCGCTTCGAGGCCGAGACCGGAATCGCCGTCAACTACCAGGAGTACGGGTCGAACGACGAGATGCTCGCGAAGGTCCTCGGCGGCGGCAGCGACTTCGACATCGTCGTGCCTTCGGACTACGTCGTCGCGCAGCTGATCGCACGCGGGGCGCTGCGCAAGCTCGACAAGGGCCGGGTCGCGAACTTCTACGACAACCAGGCCGAGAGCACCAAGGGCCTCTACTACGACCCCGACAACGACTACTCGGTCCCTTGGGGCATCGGCAACACCGGCATCGGTGTCAGCAAGGACGCCGTCACCGTGGCGGTGACCGATGCGTCGATCTTCGACGACGCCGCGTACAAGGGCCGGATGAGCATCCTCGACGACTTCCGGTCGACGATCGCGCTCGCCCTCTTCCACCTCGGCCTCGACCCGACGACCGGCAACGCCGCCGACCTCGACCGTGCCTTCGGCCAGCTCGAGGTCTGGAAGGCCAACGCCACGGTCACGTCCGACTACCAGGACTCCCTCGGGGCCGGGGACCTCGTCGTGTCCCACGCCTACAGCGGCGACGTCTTCCAGCAGGCGGCCGAGACGGGCCGCGCCCTCGACTACGTGATCCCGACCCAGGGCGCCGACAAGTACGTCGACAGCATGGTCGTCCTCGCCGGCGCCCCGCATCCGGGGAACGCCCACCTGTTCATGGACTTCGTCTACGAGCCCGACGTGTCGGCCCACCTAATGACGGCGATCAAGTACCGCAACGCCAACGCGGCCGCCTACGACCTGCTGCCGGCCGCGATCCGTGACGACCCGATCGTGTTCCCGCCCAAGGAGATCGAGGAGCGCCTCGCGTTCATCGAGCTCGACGAGGCGACCGCTGCCCTGTGGATGCGGCGCTGGGAGCAGTTCGTCAACTCGTGACCACCGGTCGGAGCACGTGGCGGCCACATGTGGCCGCCACGTGCTCCGAAGTGGCCGTCGTGGCCGCCCTGTGCTCCAATCGACGTGGCGAAAGGGGGCGGCGTGGCCGTGGGGAAGGGGCTCAGGAGGCTGTCGGAGGTGTGGTGCGCGCTCGTGTGCGCCGCCGCGCTCGCGACGGCGGTGCCGGCTGAGGCGGACACCCCACCTGAGCTCGGACCGTGGCGCTTCGAGCGTCACACGGTCGGGATCTTCACACGCAGCCAGGGGATCGCGACCGACCCCGACGAGCCCGGCGTCACCCTCTACTCGTGGCAGCTCGGGCTCGAGTGGTCAGGGCCGGGTGGCCATGCGTTCCGGCGGCTCATGGGCACACCGCTGCAGCTGCTCCTCGACGGCTACCTGCACATCGGCGACGTCGACTCCCACGGCGGTCTCGCCTACATCCCCTACGAGAACAGCGGCAAGGGCACCGAGAAGGCGTACGGCGTGATCGACCTCGCGAGCGGCCGCGTGCTGCGGTGGTCGGTGCACCCCCTCGACGCGGGCGAGGCGTACAACAACTCGTGGGTGTCGGTCTCGCCCGACGGCCGGTGGCTCGTGAGCGGGGAGTGGGAGGACATGACCTCGCTCCTCGTGTTCGCCACTGCCGACGTGGGCCGGCCGTCGATCGAGACCGCCTTCCGCGTGCGCCTCGACGCACCGCTCAGCTACGTGCAGGGCTGCGACTTCTACAGCGCCGTGCGCCTCGTCTGCCACGACGACACCGACGACCGCAGGCTCCTGCAGATCGACCTCGACCACCCCCTCGACGGCGCCGACGTCGGTTCCCACACGGTCGTGCTCGGATCGACGCCCGTCGACCTGGCGGTGCCGCTCCTCGCGAACATCTGTAGGTTCGCGACCGAGGCCGAAGGCGTCGACGTGTCCGGCTCGACCCTGCGCTTCATGACAGTCGACCCGTGCCTGCTCTGGTCGCACGAGTACGTCTACACGCTCGCGGAGCCGTGACCGCGAAGGTGGTGGGCGATCTGGACGTGATGGCGGCCCGTCTCGCCGCTGCGGGCTGCGTGGCAGCACGGGCAGAGGCCGCCGCGATCGCCGATCTCGCGCCCGACGCGGACACCGCCGACGCGTGGGTGCGACGGCGCCAGCGCGGCGAACCGCTGTCGTGGATCACAGGCTCGACCCTCTTCTGCGGCCGGCGCGTCCACGTGGGTCCAGGCGTGTACGAGCCCAGGGCCCAGACCGAGATGCTCGCTCGCCGCGCGGCGGGGTTGCTGCCCCGCGGTGGCATCGCCGTCGACGTCTGCACTGGCGCGGGCGCGGTCGCCGCGCACCTGAGCGTGGACGTCCCGACGGCTGTCGTGGTCGGCACCGACATCGACCCCGTGGCCGCGCGGTGTGCACGCCGCAACGGCGTGCACACCGTCGTGGCAGACATCGCCGGGTCGCTGCGGCCGCGTCGGGGAGCCGACGTCGTCA
>JAIBAC010000176.1 GCA_019695375.1 Acidimicrobiia bacterium | reverse complement strand
GGCGCGGTAGTCGGTGAAGTAGTTCTGGTGGTTGCGCCACGGGTAGGCGCGGCCCTGGCGTGGCAGGCGGTCGTCGGCTCGCACGATGTAGCCCGAGGTGAGGCCCATCAGGTTGCCGTCGGCGACCTCGCCGCCGTTGTTGACGGCGGTCACCTTCTTGGCGCCGGTCTTGCGCATGTGGTTGAGCACTCGCACCATGTAGCTGCAGGTCAGGTCGGCCTTCAGCGTCCACGACGCGTTGGCGTAGCCGATGACCATCGCCAGGTTCGGGACCCCGTCGAGCATCGAGCCCTTGTACGTCAGCTTCTGGGAGATGTCGACCTTCTCGCCGTCGACGAAGAGCTCGTTGCCGCCGCCGATGAGAATGTCGAGGCCGGTCGCGGTGACGATCACGTCGGCGTCGATCTTCTCGCCCGAGCGCAGCTCGAGACCCGTCGGCGTGAAGCGCTCGATGTGGTCGGTGACCACGTCGACGCTGCCGTCGCGGATGGCATTGAACAGGTCGCCGTCGGTGACCATGCAGAGGCGCTGGTCCCACGGTGCGTAGTCGGGAGTGAAGTGGCGGTCGATGTCGACGTCGTCGGGGAGCAGCGCCTGGAGCTGCCTGCGCAGCAGCGTCTTGACGAGACCCGGCGCGAGACGGCTGATCTGGTACAGGCCGATGGTCAGGACCGCGTACTCCCAGCGCAGCACGTCACCGCGCAAGCTCCGCGGCAGGATGCGGCTCTGGATCGCCGTGAACGGGTTCGTGGTCGGCAGCGAGATCATGTACGTCGGCGAGCGCTGAAGCATCGTCACGTGCGACGCGACCTGCGCGAGCTCGGGGACGAGTGTCACCGCCGTCGCGCCCGAGCCGATCACGACGACCTTCTTTCCTGCAAGGTCGGCGTCCTCAGGCCAGTCCTGGGGGTGGATGAGCTCACCCTCGAAGTCGCCCATGCCCTCCCAGTCCGGCAGGTAGCCCTGGTCGTAGCGGTAGTAGCCGGTGCAGGAGAACACGAAGCCGGCCGTGAGCTCGACGGTCTCGACCGCGTCGCCGGCGTCGTCGAGGCGTTCAGCCGTCACCGTCCAGCATGCGTCGTCGGTGGACCACTCGGCGCGCACCACACGGTGACGGAAGCGGATCTTGTCGTAGGTGCCGTCCTCGCGGGCGGTGTCCTCGATGTACCGGCGGATCTCCTCGCCACGGCCGATCGTGCGGTCGAGCGGCCACGGCCGCCACGGGTAGCTGAAGGTGAACATGTCCGAGTCAGAGCGGATGCCCGGGTAGCGGAACAGGTCCCAGGTGCCGCCGATGCGCTTGCGGCTCTCGAGGATCGCGAAGCTCGCCCACGGGCACGACGTCACCAGGTGGTGGGCGGCGTCGATGCCCGACAGCCCTGCTCCCACGATGAGCACGTCGAGGTGCTCGCGCGGCTGCGGTGCGCTGGTCTTCGCCATGATGAGGTTCCTTTGCCTCGGTGGTGCCTTGCCTCAGGAGGAGGCCGAGCCTTTCGCGGATCTCTTGGGGGTGTCGGCGACGTCGGCGAGCTCGATGCGCCAGTGCTCGATGAGTGCGTCGGTGTCGGTGTCGTCGGGGTGGAAGCCGGGGCGCAGGTACTTGAACGCGTCGACGAAGAACGGGACGCTGATCAGGCGCTGGCGTGGGAAGTTGCGCAGGAACTGGCGCACGTTCGCGGCGGTGATCTTGTGGCGGTCCTCGAAGACCGAGCGGCCCCACTCGACGGCGATGTAGCCGGCGAGCGCGGTCGTCGTCACGAAGAACCCCGCGACGGTGATCGGGTAGCCGCCGCCGGAGGCGACCATGACGTCGAACGCCACGTTCTTGTGCTCGAGCTCCTCGAGCGCGTGCCAGCAGATCAGCGGCTCGATCGCCTCCTGGCCGAAGAGGATCTTGCGCGTCGGCTCGTGGTCGAGGGCGGTCTCGGCGAGGAGACCGGTGTAGTGCTCGGCGGCCGCCGTCGCGGCGATCGCGAGGCGCTTGGGGCGCATGCCCAGGATCGCGGAGCAGATGCGGCCGATGGTCTTGTCGGCGCGCACGGTGTTGTAGCCGAGCTCGGCGAGGCGGGCGTTGAGCGTGCGGTGTGCGCGGCTGTGCATCGCCTCCTGGCCGATGAAGCCCTTCACCTGCGCCTTGAGCTCGGGTTGGTCGGCGACGGCGTCGCGGTGGCGGCGCACCGACGCCACGAAGAAGTCCTCGCCGTTGGGGAACACCGCCGAGAGGGATGCGAGCAGGTGGCTGAAGATCGGGTCGCCGGCGACGATCCAGTCGTCGCCGCTGACGTCGGGGGTGGTCCCGAGGCGGCGCACGGGGATGTCGCGCTGCGCCGACGGGCGGTTGGTGGGTACTGCCTCGAGTGCCGTCATTTGTCCTCTCCTATGTTCGGGGTCGCGTCGATGCCGTCGATGCGGCGCGTATGGCCGTGATCGTCGGTTCCGCGAACTGCCTGGTGAGTGCGATGACCTCGTCGGGGTCGCCGAAGCCGCCGTAGCGCGAGACGGCAGCGCCCTGCACGAGAGCGAAGGCGACGTTGATCAGGAGCCGTGCCGTCTCGGGGTCGATCTCGGGCGCGAAGCGCACGAGGAGGTCGATGACGGTGCGCTCGAGGCCGGCGGCGACGCCGTGGATGACTGCCCGCAGCTCGTCGTCGGTGCGGCCGGCGACGATCACCTCGAGCGTGGCGGCATAGGCGGGGCCGGTCATTATCTCCCAGAGGACGTCGATCGCGCGTGGGATCGTGCGCTCCGATTCGGGGACGCTTCGGATCGCCTTGTCGAACACGCGTGCCTGCTCGGCGAAGAGCGCCTCGATGGCGGCCACGACGAGGTCGTGCTTGGTCGGGTAGTGGTGGGTCTGCGCACCGCGGGACACCCCCGCGCTGTTCGCGACGAGGCGAGTGGTCGTGCCTGCGTAGCCGTACTCGACGAGGCACTCGATCGTCGCCTTCAGCAGGGCACGCTGGGTCGCCGCCGTGCGGTCTTCCTGGGTCCGTCGCTCGCGCAAGACACCATCCAGAAACCGGCCTGTTGGTTTGTTTCTAGGGGAAGTCCGGTGTCGAGGTCAAGGCCCGCCTCCGCGGGATCGCTCCCCGAGAGAGCCCGCCGGCGACCAACTAACCTGGCCGCGATCGCAACGACGCGGACGATCGAGCCGCCCAAATGTCACCCGGAGGGGAGCCGATGGACGGCAGTGCGCAGGAGCTGACCCCCGAGATCCCCACGGCGGAGGCAGGCACTCCGATCTGCAGGATCAACGGCAGGGCACGCGAGTGCCCGGCGCAGACGGACGAGCCGGTGCTCGACATCGACTCGGACTGGCGTCTCGTCAAGTGCCGCGACTGCGGGACGGTCCTGGAGCAGCCGCTGCCGACCCCGGCGGAGCTCGACGGCTTCTACTCGTCGGGCTGGTACGCGGAGCAGCGCGGCAGCTTCCTGCCCGGCCTCGAGCTGATCCTGAACTGGTTCATGCGCACACGGATGCGCTACCTGCGATCGAGGCGGCCGGGGCGGTTGCTGGACTACGGGTCGGGCAAGGGTCGGTTCCTTCGTGTCGCCGCGCAGGAGGGGTGGCAGGTCACCGGCTACGAGCCCGTCGGCCCGCGGGGCGAGTTCACCGAGGACCGCTACGGGATCCGCGTCTACGGAGGCCCCGTCGACGAGCTGCCCCCGGAGCTGTCCGACTTCGACGCGATCACGATGTTCCACGTGCTCGAGCACCTGGTGGACCCACACGACGTCCTCGTCAGCTGCGCGAAGCGGCTCGCCGACGACGGAGTGCTCGTCGTTGCGCTCCCGAACATCGACTCGTGGCAGGCACGCTGGGGTGGGCGATGGTGGCTTCACCTGCACGCGCCGATGCACCTGCAGCACTTCACGCGTTCCTCGCTCGAGGAGTCGCTGCGTTCGGCGGGCTTCCGTGTCGAGGAGACGACGACGTGGATGGCCGAGTCGAACCTCTTCGGCTGGTTCCAGACGATCGTCAACCGCTTGACCGGTACCCACGATCTTCTGTTCATGTTGCTCAAGCGCGTTTGGCGTCCGTGCAGCCGCGAGGACTGGCGGTCGCTCGCGTCCGTCGTGGCCGTGAGCGGCGCGGTCGCGATCCTCTCACCTCTGATCATCGGGCTCGCCGCCCTGGAGGCCGCCGCCGGTCGCGGTGCCGTGCTCCATGTCCGCGCCGTGAAGGCGTGACCTGACCTCCCACGCCCTACGGCAGGATCGTCGGTTCGATCCAGCGCACGCCGCCGAAGCGGGCGAAGTCGCGGTCGAACGAACACAGCTCGGCGCCGTGCTCGATGGACAGGGCAGCGAGATGGGCGTCGGACACGAGGTTGCCGCCGGTTCCGATCGTCGTCAGCATCTCGGCGATCAGCGTGGCTGTACCAGCCGCGGACCACGTCGACGCTCGTGGTGATGTCGAGCGGCTTCACGTGCTGCGCTCGAGCTCGCCGAGCGTCTCCTCGCCCTCCAGCGCGTGGGAAACATCACTCCGCTTGGGGCCTCAGCGGTAGTCGGGGTTGGGGAAGTCGGTGCGGCAGCCTGCATCCCAGGCGCTGCGCTGGTTGCCGTGCGCAGGGATCCCGCCGGCGTCCTTGAGCATCCGCGCGAGGTGCAGCAGGTTCCAGGTCATGAACGTCGTGTTGCGGTTGGTGAAGTCGTTGTCGGGTCCGCCCGAGCCGGGGTCGAGGTAGGAGGGACCCGGCCCGGCCTCACCGATCCAGCCGGCGTCGGCCTGCGGCGGGATCACGTAGCCGAGGTGCTGCAACGAGTACAGGATGTTCATGGCGCAGTGCTTCACGCCGTCCTCGTTGCCGGTCACGAGGCAGCCACCGACCCGCCCGTAGTAGGCGTACTGGCCGGCGTCGTTGAGCAGGTGCGAGTCGCCGTAGAGGCGTTCGATCACCCGTGTGCACACCGACGACTTCTCGCCGAGCCAGATCGGGGTGCAGAGCACGAGGATGTCGGCTGCCATGACCTCCTCGTAGATCTGCGGCCACTCGTCGGCGGCCCAGCCGTGCTCACGCATGTCGGGCCAGACGCCAGTGGCGATGTCGTGGTCGACCGCCCGGATCGCCGTGACCTCGACTCCCTGGCGGCGCATGATCTCCATCGAGATGTCGGCGAGGCCCTGGGTGTGCGAAAGCTCCGGGGAGCGCTTCAGCGTGCAGTTCACGAACAGCGCCCTCAGGTCGGAGAAGTCCCAGCGGCTCTGCTGGCAGAGCGCCTCCTGCATCTCGTTGAGCATCTCCAGTTCCCCCATTCGTGCAGGCGACACCGGCGGCGGCATCCGGACGGCTGCCGACATGGTGCCAGGCCCTGCCCTGGGGGTCATCTGTTGCCGGCGGGGTCCACGAGGCCGCTCTGGTAGGCGAGCACGACGAGCTGGACGCGGTCGCGCAGGTTGAGCTTCTGCAGGATGTGGGTGACGTGGGTCTTCACTGTGGTCTCGCCGATGTAGAGCTGACCCGCGATCTCGGCGTTCGAGAGACCGCCGGCGATGTGGCGCAGCACTTCGCGCTCGCGCTCGGTCAGGTCGTCGAGCTCGCGCGGTGGGCTGGGGCGGGGAGCGCGCACGAACTCGGCGATCACCCTTTTGGTCACCGCCGGCGAGAGGAGCGCGTCGCCGGCAGCGACGGTGCGGATCGCGGCGATGAGCTGCTCAGGCGGATCGTCCTTGAGGACGAAGCCGCTCGCGCCGGAGCGGAGGGCGTCGTAGACGTACTCGTCGAGGTCGAACGTCGTCAGGATCAGGATGCGGGCGGCGGCGTCGGCGGCGAGGATGCGCCGCGTCGCCTCGAGCCCGTCGAGCTCGGGCATGCGGATGTCCATGAGCACGACGTTGGGTTGGAGACGGGTGACCGCGTCGACGGCTTCGAGGCCGTTGCTCGCCTCGCCCACGACCTCGATTCCGTCCTCGTCCGAGAGCAGCATGCGGAACCCCGCGCACACCATCGACTGGTCGTCGGCGACGAGTACGCGGATCGTCACGGCCACTCACCGCCGAGGGGCAGGCGGACGCTGAGCACGTAGCCGCCCTCCGGCGCGGGGCCGGCGCTCATCTCGCCGCCGTAGATGGCGACACGCTCGCGCACTCCCACGAGGCCGTGGCCGGAACCGTTCCTCGAAGCAGCGGTGGCTCCGCTGCCGTCGTCGCGCACCTCGATGCGGAGGTCCTCACCGCCGTAGCGCACCACGACGTCGGCGCGGCTCGCGGCTGCGTGCTTGAGCGTGTTGGTGAGCGCTTCTTGCACGATCCGGTACGCCGACAGCTCGAGGCCGCGCGGCAGCAGCGCCGGGTCGCCCACGACCTCGAGGTGCACAGGGACACCGGCCTGCTCCACCTGTGCGACGAGGGCGTCGAGGCCGTCGAGGCCGAGGTGCGGCGCGAGCTCGGCGCCCTCGTCACCGTGGCGCAGCGCGCCGAGCACGCGGCGCATCTCGGCGAGGGCGTCGCGGCGGGTGCGCTCGACGCCGCGCAGGGCCTCGCGGTCGGCATCGAGGGAGTCGGGCAGGCGGTGGCGCACGGCTCCGGTCTGGAGGACCATCACGCTCACAGCGTGGGCGACGACGTCGTGCAGCTCACGTGCGATGCGGGTGCGCTCCTCGGCGACCGCGAAGCGGGCGGCGACCGTGCG